>DASUKL010000018.1:0-9656 GCA_036278755.1 Candidatus Limnocylindrales bacterium
GGATCGGCCCAGAGCGCCGGCGCCGCCGTCCGAGGTCCGGGTCTCAGACCACGGCTCAGTCCTTGGGAACGGGACCCTTCACGACCAACACAGAGCAGGGGGCGTGGTGCAGGACGTTGCGGGCCACGCTGCCGAGGACCAACCGGGTGAGTCCGGTCTGGCCCCGAGAGCCCATGATGACGAGGCCGGCCTCATGCTGGGTCGCCTCGTCGACGACAGCGTGGGCCGGGTCTCCTTCGGGCGTGGCGACCTCCACCTTGAGGCCGGCGACCTGGAGGCGGTCGGCCGTCTCCCCGGCCACCCGCCGCGCCGTGGCGAGCAGCGCATCACGCGTCTGGAGCCACAGGTCGCCCGCCTCGGGCGGGAGCGGCTCAAGGCTGAACAGGGACATCTGCGGGACAGCTGCCACGGACACGACCCGCACCCCGCCAGCGGCCAGCGCCGGCCAGGCCAGCAGCAGGTCGACGGCCCGCCGGGCGCAAGGCGAGCCATCGTCGGCCACGATGACCGGGGCCAGACTGGCCGACCGAGCCACGAGGACCGGCACCGTGGCCGCATCGACCACCTCTGCCGAGACCGAGCCCAGGAGCATCGAGCGGAAGGGCCCCTGCCCTCGACTGCCGACCACGACTAGGTCGACCTTCGCGTCCGAGGCCTCCTGGGCGATGACCGTGGCCGGCCGGCCGGTGCGGAGGACCGTCTCGACAGTCAGTCCGGCATCGCGGAGGGGGACCGCGGAGGCCTCCAGGGCGGCCGCGAGTTCCTTGGCCGCGGCGCGATCGATGGCTTCCGGATCGATGGGCGGGATCCCTTCGGTAGGCAGGGCCAGCCAGGCCGGGATGGTCTCGGCCACGGCCACCAAGCGGATGCTCGTGTCGGCCGGCCAGCTGGTAGCGGCGACGAGAGCGACGGCCTTCTGCGCATCGGGCGAGCCGTCGACGGCGACAAGGAGACGCATGACAGGTACCTCCGGATCGGTTGGTGGTGGAGTCAGGGATGACACCGCGGGACCTCGCTGACGATCGGACTCAGGGGCGATCGGCGCTGCCGGGACCGCACCACGTGGCGCGGCGCGTCAGCCGCCGGCAGGTGGCCGGTTCGGCCTCGATCAAGCGCGTGGCGATGACCTCGGCCAGCTCCTCCAGGGCCGCATCGGCGACCTCGCGGCCGCTGACTGCGAGGGTCGCGCGCAGCCAGGCCTCCTCCTCCGGCCGCACCTCGTCCGGTTGGCCGATGCCCAGGGCGTCGAGGGCCAGCTGGCGGGCCGCCTCATCGAGGCGCACGTGGCCGTAGGCCTCGAGTAGGCGCCGCATGACGAGCTCCTTGAGTTCTTCGGTCCCTGTCGGCAGGCAGAGGATCGTGGTCTGTTCATCGAGCACGACCGTGGGGGACTGCATGATGATCACCTCGCTGTGGCTTGGAGCACCCCGGCCGCGCCGAGTTGCATGACGTTGAAGGCATGGGTCACGAAAACGTACATCCCGGCCTCAGGCACGGTCAGGTCGACGATCGCGCCCTGGGCGGGGCTGAGGTCCACGGCCTGGCTGCCGAAGCCACCGTTCGTGGCTGCGTCCATGACCACGCCCTCCTTGATGACCCGGTGGAAGATCGTGCCGATGACATGGAAGGAGCTGTCGAGGTTGGGGCCCACGTCGAGGACGTAGAAACGGACCTGGTCCCCCGCCGTGACCGTCAGGGGGTGATCCTTGTACTGGTTGGCCACGCCGTTGAAGACGACGTAGTCGGGCGCTGCAGCAGCGGCCGAGGCCTTCGTGTAGTCGGACGGCTGGCCGTCGGCGCCCAGATACCACTCGCTCTGGACCAGGGCGTAGGCGTGGTCGACCTTGGGCAGCCCGGCCTTCGGCTCGACGATGACCATGCCGAACATGCCGTTGGCCACGTGGAGCAGGACGGGCTGCGTGCCGCAGTGGTACATCCACACGCCGGCGTAGTCGGCCGTGAAGGTGTAGGTGAACGTGCCGCCCACGGGGATGGCCACCATCTGGTGATCCATGGCCGTCTGGCTGGCGTGGAAGTCGATGGAATGGGCCATCGTGCCCTCGTTCTTCAGGTGGACCCGGACCGTGTCGCCCTGGGTGACATGGATCGTGGGTCCGGGCACCGTGCCACCGAAGGTCCAGGCCATGACCGTCTTGCCTGGGGCGACCGTGAGCAGGACGTCCTTCATGGGCATGTCGATGTCGTGGACGGTGCCCGGCAGGACCGGCGGGACCGCGGCGTCATACGGCGCGGGGTCGGCCGTCTGGGTCGCCGGCGTTGCGCTCGAGGTCGCCGTGCCGGGCATCTCCAGGCCAGGCAAGGCCGTCGTCGGCGCGGTCGGTTCGGACGTCGCCGGATCGGGCATGTCCATGCCCGGCATCTCGGTGGCCATGGGCGACATGGGCGGGTAGGCCACGTCCAGGCTGTCGGGACCGGCCGTGGACCCGGCCAAGGGGGCATAGGTCCAGCGGGCCCCGGCCGTGGCACAGCCGGCGGTGGCCAGGGCCAGCGACGCGACCAGGCTCAGACGGGCGAACCGGGCGATCGGAGCGGACCGAGCGGTCGGAGCGGGCGGGGCGATCCGGGCTGACATGGACACCTTCCTGTGACGGGGGGATCGGACGTCCCCATTCAAGGCCCGGAGCCCTCCCGGGGACAGGTCCGGAGGTCCCGTCCCGCCCGGGCCATCCGGCCTGCAGAAGGGTCTGCTTGGCCCGTGCGGGCGGCTGCGAGCCGCTGCAGCATCCGGATCGAGCGACGGCCAAGACATCCCGGACCGTCCGCCCCACCAGCAGGGATGCGGAGGTACTCGCAGATGACCGCCATCCATCGGCCGAACGAGCTCCAGGAGCCCGCCGTGGCCCGCTTCCTCTTCGCCGACACCCGAGCCGCCTGGCTCTGGCTGGTCGTCCGTCTCTATCTCGGCTACGAGTGGCTCGTCGCCGGGTGGGAGAAGGCCACCGATCCCACAGGCGTGTGGGTGGGGGCCAAGGCCGGCGCCGCCCTGACTGGCTTCGCCCAGGGGGCCCTGGGCAAGGCCAGCGGCGACCATCCTCAGGTCCAGGGCTGGTATGCCAGCTTCCTCGACCAGATCGTCGTGCCCAACGCCGGCCTCTTCGCCCACCTCGTGACCTACGGCGAGATCCTGGTCGGCCTGGGACTCATCGTCGGTGCCCTGACCGGCATCGCCGCCGTCTTCGGCATCGTCATGAACGCCAACTACCTGCTGGCGGGCACGGTGTCGACCAACCCGATCCTGGCCTTCCTGGCCATCTTCATCGTCCTGGCCTGGCGCAATGCCGGTTGGATCGGCCTCGATCGCTGGCTGCTCCCCCTGCTGGGCACGCCCTGGCAGCACGGACGCCTCTTCGAGCATCCGACCGAGACGCGAACGGCGGCCACCCGGTGACCGGGTCCCGCACCGAGGCCGGCCCCGCCATCGGGACCGGCCTCCACAGCCGGGTGGCCATCGTTACCGGTGCCGCTCGCGGCATCGGAGCGGCCACGGCCGAGGCGTTGGCCGCGGCGGGCGCGACGGTCGTCGTGACGGATGTCCTCGACGACGAAGGTGCCGCTTTCGCCGAACGGCTCGAGGCCGGCGGCTCCGCGGTCTCGTACGAACACCTCGACGTGACCGACGAGGCCGCCTGGGCAGCTCTGGTCGAGCAGGTCCAGGCGGCCCACGGTCGCCTCGACATCCTGGTCAACAACGCCGGCATCGGCACCCTGGCCGACGTCGAGGAGGAGACGCTGCAGGGCTGGAGCCAGACCATCGCCGTCGACCAGACCGGGGTCTGGCTGGGCATGCGCGCCGTGGTCCCGGCCATGCGGGCCTCGGGCGGTGGCTCGATCGTCAACGTCAGCTCGATCTTCGGGGCCGTCGGCGGCTTCGGCGGCTCGGTGGCCTACCATGCGGCCAAGGGCGCCGTCCGCCTCATGACGAAGAACGCCGCCCTCCGCTATGCCACCGAAGGCATCCGTGTGAACTCGGTCCACCCCGGCTTCATCGACACCCCCATGATCGCCGGCATCCCCGACACGCCGCTGGGCCCGGCCATCCTGGCCGCCACGCCCATGGCTCGCCTGGGCAGGCCCGAAGAGGTCGCCGCGGTCATCCGCTTCCTGGCCTCCGACGACGCCTCCTACGTCACCGGCGCCGAGTACTTCGTCGACGGCGGTTGGACGGCTCGATGAGCCCGAAGCCGACGAAGGCCGGCCCCGAGCGAGGCCCCGAGCGACGAGCCGGGCGACGACCCGGGCGACGAACTGCCAAGCCCACCAAGGCTCCCGGACCGACGGTCGCGGGCCCCAGGGCCGTCGAGGCGGTCGACGTCGTCCTCCGTGATGGCGCCTCGGTCATCCTCCGCCCGGCACGGCCGGAGGATGAAGCCTCGATCCTGGCCTTCCTCGAAGGCCTCTCGCGCGACGCACTGTGGATGCGCTTCGCCGGCTACGCCGGCGATCTCGCCGCCGCGGCCCGGACATGGGCCCAGCTGCCCGACGCCGACAGTCTGTCGCTGCTCGCGGTCAGCGGCTTCGACGAGCGCATCGTGGCCCAGGCCAGCTATCAGCGGACCGCCCCGCAGACGGCCGAGGTAGCCTTCGCCGTGGCCGACGAGCGCCAGGGCCAGGGCCTGGCCACGCACCTCCTGCGCCGCCTGGCCAGCGTGGCCACAGAGCAGGGCATCCTGTCCTTCGAGGCCCAGGTCGTGGCCCACAACCACCGCATGCTGCTCGTCTTCCGCGAGAGCGGCTTCCCGGCCACCCTGGAGGCCCGCGCCGGCCTCGTCCGGGTGACGATGCCCACGGCCCTGACCGAGGACGGGCTGGCCCGTTTCGAGCACCGCGACGAGCTGGCCGCGGCGGCCGCCGTGCGCCAACTCTTGACGCCCCGCTCGGTGGCCGTCATCGGCGCTTCCCGGCGGCGGGGCACGATCGGCGGGGAGATCTTCCGGGGCCTCCTCGTCGGCGACTTCGCCGGCCCGGTCTACCCTGTCAACCCCGCGGCCCCGGTGGTCCAGTCGGTGGCCGCGTATCCCGGCGTGGAGGACGTCCCGGGGCCCGTGGATCTGGCCGTCCTCGTCGTCCCGGCGGCGGCCGTCGTGGAGGCCGCCGAGGCCTGTGCCCGCAAAGGTGTCCGGAGCCTGGTCGTCATCAGCGCCGGCTTCGCCGAGCTCGGCCAGGAGGGCGCCCAGCGCCAGGCCGAGCTGCTGGCCGTCTGCCGGCGGGCGGGGATGCGGCTCGTGGGCCCCAACTGCCTGGGCGTCGTCAACACCGCCCCCGAGGTCAGACTGACGGCCACCTTCTCGCCGACCAAGCCCGTCCGCGGCCGCGTCGGCTTCCTCTCCCAGAGCGGGGCCCTGGGCCTGGCCGCCATCGACTACGCGAACGACCTGGGCCTGGGGCTCTCGTCGTTCGTCTCGGTCGGCAACAAGGCCGATCTCTCGGGCAACGACTTCCTCGACTACTGGGAGGCGGACGAGGCCACCGCCCTGATCGTCCTATACCTCGAGTCGCTGGGCAATCCCCGCCGCTTCGCCCGTATCGCGCGGCGGGTGGGCCGGCAGAAGCCGATCGTGGTCGTCAAGGGCGGCCGGACCGCTGCTGGCGCGCGGGCCACCTCATCCCACACGGGCGCCCTGCTGGGCCAATCGGACGTGACCGTCGATGCCCTCTTCCGCCAGGCCGGCGTGATCCGGACCGACACCCTGGGCGAGCTCTTCGACGTGGCCACGCTGCTGGCCAACCAGCCCGTGCCGGCCGGCCGGCGGGTGGCCATCCTGACCAACGGCGGCGGCCCGGGCATCCTCTGCGCCGACGCCTGCGAGGCGGCCGGCCTGGAGGTCCCTCCCCTGCCCGAGGCGACGCGCGATCGCCTGGCCGCCTTCCTGCCGCCGGAGGCCGGCCTGCGGAACCCGGTCGACATGATCGCGGGGGCGACGGCCGACGACTACCGCCGGGCGATCGGCATCCTCGCCGCCGAGCCGGGGATCGATGCGCTGGTGTGTATCTTCGTGCCGCCCCTCGTGACCCGGGCCGATGACGTCGCGGCGGCCATCCGGACGGCGGCCGGGGAGCTGCCCCGGCCCATCCCGCTCCTCAGCGTCTTCATGTCGGCCCACGGCGTGCCCGAGGCCCTCCGCGGTGACGGGGTGCGCATCCCGTCCTATGCCTTCCCCGAGGACGCTGCGGCGGCCCTGGCCCGGGCGGCCGACTACGGCGCCTGGCGCCAGGAGCCCGAAGGCACGATCCCCACCCTGAGCGGCGTGCGGGCGACCGAAGCCACGGCCGTCGTGGCCGACGCCCTCGCCGCCGCCGAAGGCGGTGACGGCTGGCTCGACCAGGCCACGGTGGCGGCCCTGCTCGGCTGCTACGGCCTGCCCCTGGCCGAGCAGCAGGTCGTGCCGGACGTCCTGGCCGCCGGCCGTGCCGCGGCCCGGATCGGCGGGCCGGTGGCCCTCAAGGCCATCGCCCCGGGCCTCGTCCACAAGACCGACGCCGGCGCGGTTCGGCTGTCGCTGACCGGCGCTCGGGCCGTGCGCCACGCGGCCGCCGAGCTGGCCGACCACCTCGCCGGGTCAGGCATCGCGGTCCAGGGCTACCTCGTCCAGGAGATGGTGACCAACGGCCTGGAGCTGCTCGTGGGCGTGGTCCACGACCGGCTCTTCGGACCGGTCGTGGCCTGCGCCGCGGGCGGGGTCAACGCCGAGCTGCTCAAGGACGTGGCCGTCCGCATCACGCCCCTCACCGACCGGGACGCCCAGGGCATGGTCCGTTCGCTGGCCACCTTCCCCCTCCTCGACGGCTACCGCGGCGCCCCGAAGCGCGACGTGGCCGCCCTCGAGGACGTGCTGCTTCGGGTCTCGGCCATGGTCGAGGCCCATCCGGAGATCGCCGAGATGGACCTCAACCCGCTGATGCTGCGCGAACGCGGGGCGCTCATCGTCGACGCCCGCATCCGCATCGCCGCTCCCGTGCCGCGCTGACGCTTCGCGGCAGCGCCATCGATGACGGAGTGACCGTCAATGCGGGGGGAAGCCGCCCATCGGTGTGCGCGCGTCTTCATCGGGCCACCACCGTCGTCACCGGAGCCCGCTCGACGACGGCCGCCGAGACGCTCGCGCCGGGCTCCAGCACGTGGGCCAGGTGGCCTCGCGTGCCGAGGTAGATGGCCTCGTAGCCCTCGTCCTCGGCCAGGGAGCGGATGACCGTCGCGGGGTCGCCGCGCAGGACGTGCACCGCAGGCTCGAAGCCGTGCTCGAACAGGTAGGTCGCAGCCTCCATGCCCAGGCCCTCGGCGTCCTCGATGTCCGGTCCACGCACGACGACGAGGTCGACCTCGCCGTCCCGGGCCTGGGCCGCCTCGGCCGCCTGCTCCAGGGCCCGGAAGGCTGCCTCCGAGCCGTCGTACGCGACCAGGATCCGTCGCTCGTCCATCGCTGACCTCCGTCCCATCGCGGTGCGCCGCCCTATGCGTCCGTCGCCCGCCGACCCTCGCGGCCGTCGGGCGACATCTAGACCATCGACCGAACGCGGACGCGAAGCCAGCGCCGAACGGCCCGTCACGAGGGGCCGAACGTCACGCGAGGTCATGCGGGCCGACGCGGCTGGGCGCGGCGATCCACCCGGGGCCAGAACCACCGCTTGGCCACCTCGACGAGAGCCAGGTAGGCCACGACCACCATCGGCAGGGCCAGCCAGTAGGCCAGCGGCAAGGGTACGAAGCCGAGGATCGGACCCAGCGGGCTGAGCGGCAGGAGGCAGGCCACGGCCACGGCCAGCGCTGCGGCCAGGACGAGCGGTCCGCTGGGCCGGCTCCGCCAGAACGGCACGCGGCGGGTCCGGATGGCCAGGATGACGAGGGTCTGGGTGGCCAGCGACTCGACGAACCAGCCCGTCTGGAAGGCCGGCTCGGCGGTCCCCAGGAGGACGAGCAGAAGGCCGAAGGTGAGGTAGTCGAAGAGCGAGCTGAGGGGACCGAAGACGAGCATGAAGCGCTCGATCCCGCCGATGTCCCAGCTGGCCGGACGGGTCTCTGCCTCGGGGTCGATGCCGTCCGAGGGGATGGCCGTCTGGGAGGCGTCGTAGATGAGGTTGTTGACCAGGATCTGGCCGGGGAGCATGGGCAGGAAGGGCAGGAAGAGGGCCGCCCCGGCCATGCTCAGCATGTTGCCGAAGTTCGAGCTGCTGCCCATGCGGATGTACTTGAGGGTGTTGGCGAACGTGCGTCGGCCCTCGCGCACACCCTGGACTACGGCCGCCAGGCTGGGCTCGAGGAGGATGAGGTCGGCCGCCGAGCGGGCGACGTCGGTGGCGTTGTCGACGCTGATCCCGACGTCGGCGACGTGGAGCGAGGGCGCGTCGTTGATGCCGTCGCCCAGATAGCCCACCACGGACCCGTCAGCCTGGAGGGCGCGGATGACGCGCAGCTTCTGGTCAGGGTCGAGGCGGGCGAAGATCGTCGTCCGGCGGGCCCGGGCCACGAGGGCCGGGAAGCCGAGGTCCGCCAGCTGGGTCCCGCTCAGGACGCCGCGGACCGGCAGGCCGACCTGGTCGGCCACGGCGCGGGCCACGAGCTCGTCGTCGCCGGTCAGGATCTTCAGCTCGATGCCCAGATCGTGGAGGTCCTGGACGGTCCGCCGGATCTCGGGCTTGGGTGGATCGCGGAAGAGGAGCAGGCCTTCGAAGGTCAGGTCGGCCTCGTCGCTCGGGTCGAGGGCTCGCGGACCGATGGGGCCAGGGCCAGCCCCATCGCCCCACGCGAGCGGCCGGGTCGCCACGGCCACGGTGCGGTAGCCCTGGCTCGCGGCCTGGGCGACGAGCGCTTCCAGTCGCGCCCGGGCCGGAGCGTCGAGCGGCGCGACGCCGTCGGCGGTCCGCCACCCGCCGGAGCGGGCCACGATCGCCTCCGGGGCGCCCTTGCTGATGAGCTGTGCCCGCCCGTCCGCCCCGCCCACGGCGATCGACAGGCAGCGCCGACCGAAGTCGAAGGGCAACTCGCCGAGCTTGGTGAGGTCCCCCAGGTCGGTCGGCGGGGTGGCATGGGCCAGGATGGCCTGGTCGAGCGGGTTGGCGAAGCCGGCCTCGAAGTGGCTGTTGAGCCAGGCGGCGGCGAGGACCTCGGGCGCATCGGCCCCATCCGCTCGGATCGCGCGTTCGAGGCTCAGCTGGCCTGCGGTCAGTGTCCCCGTCTTATCCGTGCAGAGGACCGTCATGCTGCCCAGGTTCTGGATGGCCGGCAGATGCTTGACGAGGACGCCCCGGCCGGCCAGGGCTCGGGCGCCGCGGCTGAGGTTGACCGTGACGATGGCTGGCAGGAGCTCGGGCGTCAGGCCCACGGCCAGGGCGACGGCGAAGAGGAGCGACTCCAAGAGCGGCCGACCGAGTCCCACGTCCACGGCGAAGACCCCGACGACGAGGATGAGGGTCAGGCGGGCGACGAGGGCCCCGAAGCGGCGCACGCCGCGCTGGAAGTCGGTCTCCGGCGGCTGTTCCTCCAGGCGTCGGGCGATGAGGCCGTAGACCGTCCGCCGGCCCGTGGCGACGACGATCGCCGTGGCCTCGCCACTGACCACGCTGCTGCCGAAATGGACGAAGGCCGGGCGGTCCGCCTCGCGTCCGACGTCGAGCTGCCCGGGCCGGGCCTCCTTGAGCGC
>DASUKL010000019.1:0-10468 GCA_036278755.1 Candidatus Limnocylindrales bacterium
TGGAAGAAGACCAGCACCGGGGCCCTGACACGCTTCTACGACGCCTCCGGCCACGAGATCCCGCTGCTGCGCGGCCGGCAGTTCATCCAGATCGTCCAGCCCTCGATCAAGTTGACCTACAAGGCCGCGCCCGGCTGAGGGGCACCGGACGGGGCCGTCGCCGCCGCCGGCGACCCTGTCCGGGACCGGATGGAGAACGGCCCGACCGCACGTGCCGGTGGCGGTCGGGCCATCTCCAAGAGGAGGGGGAGCGCCAGCCCGTCGTGCCCGAGCGAGCCGGCTGCCGTTTGTGACGATCATGCGCGCTGGAGGCCCCGCGACGCAATACGCCCAGATGCGTAGGGCGCCTCCGCCGGCTGGTGCGGACGCCCAGCCCCGACCCGTCGATCGGGCCATCGCGCGACCCACCGATCGGGCCCCGCCGCGACCCGTTCCCGAGCGTCGAACCCGTAGACTGAGCGCATGGTCCCCGCGCCCCACACCGCCGACTCGGAGGCCGCCCTCGACCAGCCTCAGGAGGCCGCCCTCGACCAGGCCCAGCAGGCCGGCCTGGGCGACATGGACGTGGAGGCCTTCCGCCGCGCGGCCCACGCCACGGTGGAGCTGATGGCCGACTATCTGGCCGGGGTCGAGCGCTACCCGGTCCTGCCCCAGCGACAGCCGGGCGAGTTGCGTCCGCTGTTCCCCGCGAGCCCGCCGGAGCAGCCCGAGTCCATCGAGCGGATCCTGGCCGACTATCGGACCCTGGTCGAGCCCAACATCACCCACTGGCAGCACCCGGGATTCTTCGCCTACTTCTCGTCGAGCGGCTCGGGCCCGGGCATCCTGGGCGAGATGCTCATGGCCACGCTCGTGGCCAACGCCATGCTGTGGCGGACGAGCCCGGTCGCGACCGAGCTCGAGGAGGTGACCGTCGACTGGTTCCGCCAGGCCCTGGGCCTCCCGGGCGGCGCGGACGGCTTCACCGGCTTCTACACCGACACGGCCTCCACCTCGAGCCTCATCGGCCTGGCCGCGGCTCGCCAGTCGAGCGGGCGTGACGTTGCCGCGGAGGGCCTGGTCGAGGCGCCCCGGCTGCGCGTCTATGCCTCGGCCGAGGCCCACAGCTCCATCGAGAAGGCCTGCATGACCTTGGGCCTCGGGCGGGCCGGGCTGCGCCGCATCCCGGTCGATGACGCCTACCGCATGGACGTGGCGGCCCTCGAGGCGGCCATCGCCGAGGATCGGGCCGCGGGCCTCGTGCCCTGCGCCGTGGTGGCCACCCTGGGCACGACCGGCTCGACCTCGGTCGACCCCGTCGACGCGATCGTCGCGGTCTGCCGTCGGGAGGGGCTGTGGCTGCACGTGGACGCGGCCTACGCCGGGGTCGTGGCCCTCATCCCCGAGCGGCGCGGGCCGTTCGCCGGCTGGGAGGCCGCCGACTCCATCGTCATCAACCCCCACAAGTGGCTCTTCACGCCGCTCGACTGCTCGCTGTACCTGACCCGCCGTCCGGACGCCGCCCGCGCCGCCTTCAGCCTCGTGCCGGAGTACCTGCGGACGCGGGATCAGGACCTCCCGGTCCACGACTTCAACGAATCCACGCCCCAGCTGGGCCGACGCTTCCGGGCCCTCAAGATGTGGTTCATCGTCCGCTACTTCGGGTTGGAAGGCCTGCGGAGCCGGATCGAGGCCCACATCGAGCTCGCCCAGCGCTTCGCGGCCTGGGTCGACGATGAGCCCGATGCCGAACGGCTGGCCCCGACCCCCTTTTCGACCGTCTGCTTCCGCTGGCGGCCGGCCCGCTTCAGCGGGCACACGGCCGAGCCCGAGGTGGCGGCCTACCTCGATGGCCTCAACGAGGCCCTCATGGCTCGGCTCAACGCCGGCGGTGAGGTCTTCCTCTCGCACACCGTCCTCGCCGGTCGGCTGACGCTACGCCTGGCCGTGGGCAACCTGCGGACCGAGGCCCGCCACGTGGAGCGGGCCTGGGCGCTGGTCCGCGAGCTGGGGCCGCAACTCGACGCGGAACGCGAGGCGGCGACGGAGGCGGGAGCGGCCTGATGGAGCTGCGGTCGGACGGCGCTCCGGATCGCCTCGAGTCGCTCCGCCCGGAGGTCGCCGCCGTCCTCGAGGATGGCCTGGGACGCCTGCGGGCCCTGGGTGTCGACGGGGCGGGCAGCGGCGACAGCGACGGCGCCGGTGCCCGCGACGGCGCCCGTGCCCGCGACGGCGCCGGTGCCCACGACGGCGCTGACGAGGGCAGCTTCGACCCACGACCCGCGGAGGCCCTGGCCGCGGCCGGCCTGCAGCGCCTCGTGGTGCCCTTGGCCCGGGGCGGCCTGGGCGCCAGCCTGCGCGAGACGGCCCTCGTCCTGGCCGCCCTGGGCGCCGTGGACGGCTCGGCGGCCCTGGGCCTCGCGATGCACAGCCAGATCCTGGGCGGGGCCCTCCAGGCCGCGGCCGGCAGCTGGCCGCTGCCGCTGCTCCGCGAGGTGCTGGAGGCTGCCCTGGGTGACGACGGCTGGATCGGTAGCGCCGCCGCCGAGGAGCGGGCCGGCAGCCCGCAGCGCGGGGCGCGGCTCGACACCACGGCCGAGCTGCAACCCCAGGGCACCTACCGGATCGAAGGCGCCAAGGCCTGGGTCACCTGGCTGCCGACGTTGCGCTACCTCCTGGTCTCGGCCCGCCTGGGGGAGGGGACCGGCATCTTCCTCCTCGAGCGCGGCACGCCCGGGCTCGAGGGCGACGGCCGATTCGATGCGCTCTCGTTACGGGCCTCGGGGAGTGGCCACCTCCGCCTCGATGGTGTCGAGGCCCCCGCCGAGCGGCTCGTTTCCTGCCGGGAGGCCCATTCCGCGGACCCACGCGGGCCAGCCCCCCAAGCCTGGTTCGGCCTCGCCGTGGCGGCCACCTACCTGGGCATCGGCGAGGGCGCGCGGGCGGCCGTGGCGGCGTTCGCCCGCGAGCGCCGGCCAGCCGATGCGCCACGCGGCATCGGGGCCCTGCCCATCGTCGCCGCCCGCCTCGGCCGACTTGACGCTACGCTGCGGGTGGCGCGGCTGGTCACGCTCGAGACGGCCCGCCGCTGGGATGCCGCCGCGAGCGACGCGACGGCCCGGGCGGCGCTCCTGGGCGAGGTGGCCCTGGCCAAGCTGACGGCCACCAACGCGGCCGTCTCGGCCACCGAGGAGGCACTCCGGATCGCCGGAGGCCCGGGCCTCAGCCAGGGCCCCCTGGAGCGGGCGTTCCGCGACGCCCGGGCCGGGCTCATCCATCCGCCCCTCGACGACATCAGCTACCAGTCCTTCGCCCGGCGCCTGCTGGAGGCGCCGCAAGACTGATCAGGAAGGAGCCTATCGATGGCCGCAGTGCGCACCGCCGACGTCACCTGGAGCGGGGATCTCCCCAGCGGCTCGGGAACGATCGACTATGTCGGATCGGGAGCCTTCAGCCGCATGCCCGTGACCTGGGCCTCGCGGACCGAGCGTTCGGACGGACGCACGAGCCCCGAAGAGCTCCTGGCCGCGGCCCACGCCGCCTGCTACGCCATGGCCTTCTCGAACGGGCTGGCCAAGGCCGGCCATACGGCCGAGCAGCTCTCGGTGCGCGCGGCGGTCACCTTCGACAACGTCGACGGCGGCTGGAAGGTGGCCTCCAGCGCCCTGACCGTCAAGGGTCGGGTGCCGGGCCTCAGCGACGAGGAGTTCGTCAAGCTGGCCGAGGCGGCCAAGGACGGCTGCCCGATCTCCGGCGCGATCAAGGGCAACGTCGCCCTCTCGGTCGACGCCAGCCTCGAGGGCTGACGTGCCGCCCATCGAGCAGCTCCAGCGGCCGCCGCAGATCTACCTCGAGAAGCTGCTGCGGCAGGGCATCCTGACCACCGGGCTGCTGCTCGAGGTCTCCGAGACGCCCACCCGGCGGCAGTACCTGGCCGACCAGATCACGGCCACCACGAACGACATCAACGACTGGCGTGACGAGGCCCTCCTGCTCAACCTCGCCAGCTTCGGCCCGGCCGAGAAGACGCTCTTCATCCAGGCCGGCATCGTCGGTATCACCGATCTGGCCGGGCTCAGCCTCGAAGCCTTCAAGGCCCGCATCGAGCGGGCCGCCGGCGAGCTGGGCCAGGACCCGCCGTCCGAGCTCCAGCTGGAGGGCTGGTGGGAGCAGGCTCAGACGCTCGAAGAGGAATAGCCACTCCCCGGTCGGGCCTGCGGCCCGTGCCACAATGCCGCCATGCGCAGGCTCGCCGCCCTCCTGACCGGCCTGGCCACGGCCGTGGCCATCGTGGGCGCGGCCCTGCTCCTCCTCATGACCCCGCTCTACATCCACGCCGCCCTGGACGCGTCCGACTCGGCGGCCATCCTGGGCACGACCTCTACCGAGACGTACCGCCTCTCGGATGCGACCGTGGCCGAGCTGTTCTTCGGCCCGGGCACGTTCGCCGAGCAGTGGCGACAGAGCTGTCCGGACGCCGCCCAGGCTTCGTGCGCGGCCGACGGCCAGGCGTTCTACGACCCGGCCGAGGTGCGCCACATGCAGGACGTGCGCACGGTGCTATGGGCCTTCCTGGGCCTCGTCGGGGCGGCCGTCGTCATCCTCGTCGTCGGCCTCCTGCGGGCCCGCTGGGAGGGCTGGTGGCGGCGGGCCGTGGCCGTCGGGGCGGGGGTGCTGGCGGTCGGGACCGTCATCGTCGGGACCCTCTTCGCCGTCGCCTTCGACCCCATGTTCACCCTCTTCCATGAGGTCGTCTTCCCGGGCGGTGACTGGGCCTTCGACGCCTCCACCGAGCGCCTCGTCCAGCTCTACCCGATCCCTTTCTGGGAGCTGACCACGGGCGTCCTGGCCATCGGCATCGTGGTCGCCGGGAGCGCCATCTGGTGGCTGGCCCGATGAGCGGGCCGACGCCGCCGGCGGCCCCCGAACCCCAGGGCACCCCCGATCCCCGGGACACCCCCGATCCCCAGGGCCCGGACACCTCCCCGGGCCCGCGCGCATCGCGCAACCCGATCAAGGACGGCTCGGTGGGCGTCGGGCGCATCCTGGGCGTCGAGATCCGGCTCCATCCCAGCTGGTTCATCATCTTCGTCCTGCTGATCTTCTGGCTCGGGGCGGCCCCGGACCAGGCCGAGGAGGTGCCGGGGCTGCTGCGCTGGGGCGTGGCGGTGGTCGTGGCCCTCCTGTTCTTCGGCTCGGTCGTCGTCCACGAGCTGGCCCACGCCCTGGTCGCCCGACGGCGGGGCCTGCGGGTCGACACCATCACCCTCTTCATCTTCGGCGGCGCCGCCAACCTCGAGCAGGAAGCCCCGACCCCGGCCACCGAGGCCCTCGTCGCCGGCGCCGGCCCCGTGGCCAACCTCGTCCTGGCCATCATCTTCTGGCTGCCCTTCCTGGCCACCCGCTCGAGCCCCGACCCGACCGGCGAGATGATCGCCGGGGTGTGCTTCTACCTCGCCGCCAGCAATCTCCTGCTGGGCCTCTTCAACCTCGTGCCCGGTTTCCCCATGGACGGCGGACGGCTCTTCCGGGCCCTCATCTGGTGGCGGACCCACGATTTCGTGCGGGCCACCCGCTGGGCCGCTCTGGTAGGCCGCGGCTTCGCCTGGCTGCTCATCGGCGTCGGCTTCGTCCTAGCCGTCGTCTCGGACGTGGTCAACGGCATCTGGCTGGCCTTCATCGGCTGGTTCCTCAATCAGGCCGCCGAGGCGAGCTACAAGCGGATCGAGGTCGAGCAGGTCGTGGCCGGGGTCAACGTCGGCGACGTCATGGAACGCGAGTGGCCCAGCCTGCCGGCCCAGCTGACCCTCGACACCTTCGTCGACCAGGTGGCCATGGCCCAGGGCCCCGGGTTCTACGTCGTGACCCAGGGTGACGAGCTCATCGGCACGCTCGACGTGGGCCAGGTCAGCCGCGTCCCGCGCGGGCAGTGGCAGGAAAAGCGCATCGGGGACGTCATGACCAGCGGCGACGCCATCGTCACGCTGCTCGCGGCGGACCCGTTGTGGAATGCGGTCATGCGCTTCGAGGAGGGCGGGGCCCACGGCATCCCGGTGGTCTCGCCGGCGGACCGGCGGCGGCTGGTGGGCCTGCTGACCCGCGACGGCGTCTTCCGCGCCTTGCGGGCTCGCTCCCAGGCCGCTCCGGGGCCGGGTGGCAGCGGTCCGGCCGGGGCCACGGGCGCGGTCTGATGTCTGCCTCTGCGCGGACGCCTCCGACGCCGACGTCCTCGCCGTCGTCGAGCGGCTCGTCGGGGCTGCTCTCGGTCGAGGCGGCGCTCGAGCGCATGCTGACCGGGCTGCGGCCGCTGCCCGCCGAGGAGGTGCCCCTGGCCGAGGCCCTGGGCCGCGTCCTGGCCGAGCCGCTGACCGCCCTGACCACCCTGCCGCCCTGGGACAACACGGCCATGGACGGCTTCGCCGTCCGCGCCGCCGACGTGGCCGATGCCTCGCCGAGCCATCCGGTCGAGCTGCGGGTGATCGGCGAGGTCGCCGCCGGCCACGCACCCACGGCCACGGTCGAGCCGGGCACCGCGATCCGCATCCTGACCGGGGCCATGCTGCCGCTCGGCGCCGATGCGGTCGTGCCCGTCGAGGACACCGATGCCCAGCCCGGCCTGGCGGACCTGCCCGAACGCGTCGCCGTCCGTTTCGCCGTGGCCGTCGGCGAGAGCGTCCGACGGGCGGGCAGCGACATCCGGGCCGGTGACCCCCTGTGCCCGGCCGGGACGCTCGTCCGGCCCGCGACCCTGGCTCTCCTGGCCGCGGCCGGCCATGCCACCGTCCGCGCCCACCGCCCGCCGCGCGTCGTCGTGCTGGCCACGGGCGACGAGCTGGCCGCGCCCGGGACACCGCTGGGGCCCGGCCAGATCCCCGAAAGCAACGGGCCGATGCTGGCGGCCCAGGCCAGGCGGCTGGGGGCCGAGGTGCGGACCGGCCCTCCTGCCCCCGACCGGCTCGACGCTGTCCTCGGCGCCCTCCGTGGGGCCCTCGTCTGGGCCGACGTCGTCGTCGCCAGCGGCGGCGTCTCGGTCGGGGCCCACGACGTGGTCCGCACGGCCATGGAGTCGGTCGCCCGGCTCGACCTCTGGCGGGTGGCCGTCCAGCCCGGCAAGCCGCTGGCCTTCGCCCGGGCGACTGGGGAGGACGGCGGGGGCGAACGGCTGCTGTTCGGCCTCCCCGGCAACCCGGTGAGCAGCTTCGTGACCTTCGAGCTGTTCGTCCGACCCGTGCTGCGGGCCCTGGCCGGGCATGCTCGGCCGGTCGACCGGCCGCAGGTGCGGGCCCGGTTGGGCGCGGCCGTGACCAAGGCCACGGGTCGCCGGGCCTACCTGCGCGTGACCCTCCGCCGCGACCCGCGAGGTGACGGTATGCTCGAAGCTCGGCTGGCCGGCGGGCAGGGCTCCAACGTCCTCTCGGCGCTGGCCGCGGCCGACGGGCTGGCCATCGTGCCCGAAGGCCTAGCGGGCCTGCCGGCCGGGGCCGAGGTCGATGTCCTGCCGCTCGACGGCGGCTGAACCAGCCACCGAGGAGACGCCCATGCCCCTCCCGCCCGCCAAGCGCACCGACCGCCGGCGGCTGAGCCACCTCGATCGCTCGGGCCGGCCGCGGATGGTCGACGTCAGCGCCAAGCCGCCCACCGCCCGCCGGGCCGTGGCCGAGGCGGAGGTGGTCATGGCCCAGGAGACGATCTCGCTCGTGGTCGACGGCGGCGGCCCCAAGGGCGACGTGCTGACCGTGGCCGAGCTGGCCGGGGTCATGGGCGGCAAGCGGACGTTCGAGCTGGTGCCGCTCTGCCATCCCATCCCCCTCACCGACCTCGTCGTCGAGGTCAAACCGGATCGGGCCCGGAGCGCCCTGGTCATCCGGGCCACGGCCGCCACGGTGGCCGCCACCGGGGTCGAGATGGAGGCCCTGACCGCGGCCAGCGTGGCCGCCTTGACGGTCTACGACATGATCAAGGGCGTGGACCGGGGGGCCGAGATCCGCCACGTCCGGGTGATCGAGAAGTCCGGCGGCCGCTCCGGGGAGTGGCACCGCCCGGCCGCCTCGCCCGAGGAGGGAAGGACGACGGCCGGCAGTCGCGGGCCGCGGCGGCGCGGATGACGCGTCCCGCCAGGGCCGCCAAGGCCCCGACGAACGCCCAGGTGACCGCGCGGGCGGCTGCCCAGTCGGCCGAGGCGGGGGCGACCACCGGAGGCGACTCGGCCGAGCCAGAGACCCGGGTCTTCGTCCTGACCGTGAGCGACGGCGTGGTGGCCGGCACGCGCCGCGACGAGAGCGGCCTCCATCTCGCCGCGCGGCTGGCCGAGCTGGGCCACGACGTCGAGCGCGGCCTCGTGCCCGACGATCCGGCGGCCATCGCCGAGGCCGTCCGCGGCGCCGTGGCCGCCGGCCATCCGCTCATCGTGTTGACCGGCGGCACCGGCCTGACCAGCCGCGACGTGACGCCCCAGGCCGTGCGGCCGCTGCTCGACTACGAGGCCCCCGGGTTCGGGGAGCTGATGCGCGCCGCGGGGGCCCGCAGCACGCCCCTGGCTGCCCTGTCGCGCTCGTTCGGCGGGGTCATCGGCCGATCGCTCGTGGTGGCCGTGCCCGGCAGCCCTCGCGGGGCCCTCGAATCGCTGGAGGCCCTGGTGCCCATCCTGCCCCACGCCCTCGAGACGCTGAGCGACGACTCGTCGCGCCACGAGTCGCGGGCGGGCTGATGGTCGAGGCGATCCGCGAGGCGCCCTTCTTCCAGCTCGCGCCGCTCGTCTTCCTGGCCGCGGTCGTCATCTTCGCCCTCCAGATGGCCCGTCACCTGCGGGTCTTCGCCGCCGCCGGACCGGCCCAGGTCACGGACCAGCCCGAGTCGCGCCTCTCCTCGTTGCTCGTGTACGCCGTGGCCCAGGTCAGGATGTTCCGCGACCCCGGGCCGGGGCTCATGCATGCGGCGATCTTCTGGGGCTTCGTCATCCTCACCGTCGGGACGGCCAACCGCGTCACCCTGGGCCTCGTCCAGGCGGTCATCGCCTGGCCCCTCGATGGCTGGCTGTGGCGCCTGCTGGTGGTGGGCCAGGGCC
Organism: Candidatus Limnocylindrales bacterium; assembly: GCA_036278755.1. GTDB lineage: Bacteria > Chloroflexota > Limnocylindria > Limnocylindrales > CSP1-4 > DASUKL01. The sequence goes on from DASUKL010000019.1 coordinate 9,044, forward strand.
TCCTCAGCCTGGCCGTGCTGGGCGGCCTCGGCTATGCCCTCGTTCGCCGCCTGCTGACCCGGCCGGCCCGCATCACCCTCTCCCGCGATGCCCTGACGATCCTCTGGCTCATCGGCGCGGTCGTCCTCAGCGAGATCCTCTTCGAGGCCTTCCGCCTGGCCCGCTATCCCGATCCGGACGGGCCCTTCGCCTTCGTCGCCTACGTCGTGGGTCGGCCCTTCGTGGGCCTGCCGCCGGCCTGGCTGGAGCTCCTCTTCGGCGTCTGCTGGTGGGCCAACATCCTCCTCGTCAGCGGCTTCCTGATCTACCTCCCGATGTCCAAGCACCTCCACATCGCCCTGGCCTTTCCCAACGCCGCCTTCCGCAAGCTGCGCCCCCGGGGCGAGCTGCCGGCCATGGACCTGGAGGCCGAGACCGCCCGTTTCGGTGTCAAGACCATCGAGGACCTGCGCTGGAAGGACCTCCTCGACGGCTTCACCTGCACCGAGTGCGGGCGCTGTCAGGACGCCTGCCCGGCCTGGGCCACGGGCAAGCCGCTCAACCCCAAGACGATGATCATGGGCCTCCGTGAGCTGTCGGTGGAGGCCGAGCATGGCGTCCCGCTCATCCCCTGGATCCGGGCCGGCGGCTCGGGGCTGGATGGCTCGGGCGCATCGGGCTCGGCTTCGGCATCGGGCTCGTCTGCCGGTTCGGGCGCCGGCGGCTCGGGGCTCGATCGGTCGGCCCTCGGACGCCCCATCGTCGACGCCGCCATCCCCTACGACGCGGTCTGGGACTGCGTGACCTGCGGCGCCTGTGTGGAGGCTTGCCCCGTGCTCATCGAGCACGTCGACAAGATCGTCGGGCTGCGGCGCAACCTCGTCCTCGAGGAGAGCCGCTTCCCGGTCGAGCTGACCGCCGCTTTCAACAACATGGAGCGGTACGCCAACATCTGGGGTCAGCCGCAGTCGAGCCGCCTCGACTGGGCCAAGGGCCTGCCCTTCCCCGTGCGCACCGCGGCCGAGGTCGTGGCCGAGGGCGGACCGGACGCCGTTGCTGGCCTCGACTGCCTGTACTGGGTGGGCTGCGCCGCCTCGTTCGATGATCGCAACCGGCGCGTAGCCCGGGCCTTCGTGACCTGCCTCGATGCGGCGGGCGTCTCGTTCGCCGTGCTGGGCCAAGAGGAGTCGTGCACCGGCGACCCGGCCCGGCGGATGGGCAACGAGTACGTCTACCAGCTCCTGGCGACGGCCAATGTGGCGACCCTGGATCGCTACCGGCCGGCGACCATCGTCACGGCCTGCCCCCATTGCTTCAACACCCTGGGCGTGGAATATCCCCAGTTCGGCGGCCGCTACACGGTCGTCCATCACGCCCAGTACCTGGCCGAGCTCGTGGCCCAGGGCAGACTGCGGGCCGAGGAGGGCTTGGCCGCAGGGGCGTCGG
>DASUKL010000020.1:0-8087 GCA_036278755.1 Candidatus Limnocylindrales bacterium
TTGGTACCGCATATCGGATTCGAACCGATGATCTCCGCCTTGAGAGGGCGGTGTCCTGGGCCTCTAGACGAATGCGGCACGACCGTCGCGATGGCGTCCGGGACGTCAGCCACGCGGCCCGATAGTCTACCAAAGGTGGCCCCCGGGAGGCCCCGCGATCCCCTGGAGCCGGCCGGTCAGGCGCTCAGCAGGCGACGCGTGGCGCGCCCTACAGCCGCTGCTCGTCGAGGAAGTGCCGGACCCGAGCGGCCACCGGTTCGTGGCTCGTCTCGCCCGCCACGAGGCCGTAGTGGGAGTGGTCGGCGAAGGGCTCGAACTCGGCCCCCAGCCAGAGGGCCAGGGCCTCCGTATCGGGCAGTGGGTGCTCGCGGTCGAGCCCACCGCCCACGACCAGGGCAGGCACTTCGCGGACGAGGCTCGAGCCGACCGAGATGCCGGCCAGCGCATCACGCCGCACGGCCCCCGACTCGCCACCCATGAGGTGCTGGATGCGCAGCACATCGGCCAGGGTGAGGTCGGGATTCTCCCGCCGGATGGCCTCGGGCAGGCCGCGCCAACCGATGAAGTCGCGGCGGAAGACGGCCGGCACCGCCCGCAGCTCGTAGGGGCGGGCCGGGCTGCGCAGCTCGCCCGGCAGCATGGGCCCCAGGAGGACCAATCCACTGACGTGCTCCCCCGAGGCGATAGCCAGGCACAGCAGGGCGCCCATCCCGTGGCCCACCAGCACCGGCCCCCGGCCGATCCGTTCGACCGCCGCCCGCAGGTCGTCGGCGTAGTCGTCGAACGAGGCGTGCTCCAGGTCCGCCACGTCGGACCAGTAGTGGCCGCGCAGGTTCAGGGCATGGGTCTCGAAGCCGCGACCGGCGAGATATTCCTGGAACCGATGCCACAGCCACGAGCCGCCCAGCTCGCCATGGACCATCAACAGCGGGTGGCGGCGCGAGCGACGTTCGGGCAGCCACGACTCGATGAACAGGCCCCGGTCGGCGAGCTCGATCTCGTCTTTGCGGACGGGCTTGGGCGGCCGATCCTCGAAGATCGGCGGCCGCAGGGCGATCGGCTCGTCCGGCGTGTCGGTCACCACTCGCCCGGGCTGAAGAGGAGGCCGGTGGCCGGCTTGGGCCAGAAGTAGGTCGACTTCTGGGGCATGAGCTCGCCGCCCTCCGCCACCAGGCGGACGGTCGCGGCGGGGATCGGATCGAGCAGGAAGGCGCTATCCGCTTGGCCAGCATCGACGGCGGCCACGGCCTCGGCGGCATCCTTCGTGTACGCGAGCCGACCCGCCCCCACGAGGGCGTCGGGATCGAGCCCGGTGACCTGCTGGAGCGCGGCGGCCAGGACGCTGACGGGCAGCCAGCGCAGGACATCGGAAGTCTGGGGATCGAGCAGGGGCGCGATCCGGGCATGGTCGGGTCGCAGCAGCGCGGCGAGGCCCGCGGTGTAGAGGCCGATGCGGGCCGCGCTTCGACCCCCAACGTCCGACACCGAGCCGCCCGAGCTCCCAGCGCCCGAGCCGAAGGCGGCGAACGCGTCGACCAACCCCGCCGCCGAACCCAGGCGCTCCACGCGGAACAGCGCGGACGCGGCCTCGAGCAGGGCCTCCCCGGACGGGGCGCCGCTCACCAGCCGATGCGTGGGCAGGACCCTCAGATCGGCCGTGGACGTGTCGAAAAGGAGGGCCAGGGTGAACTCGTAGGGCGGGTCATAGGGGCAGGCCCGCCTGGCCCGCCGCTCGTCGCGGTAGCGCAGCCCGGTCTCGTAGCGATGGTGTCCGTCGGCCAAGGTGATCGGGCCTCGACCGGCCAGCGCCAACAGCTCGCGCACGGGCTCGGCCAGGCCTGGTCCATCGGCCGCCGTCGCCCAGATCCGATAGCCCACCCCGTCGTCGTCGACCGCCTCGCCTGCCGGCGCATCGGCCGTCAGGGTGTCCAAGAGGGCCGAGGTCGAGCCGTTGCTCCCGGCGTACAGACCGATGATGGGGCTGAGGTTGGCCCCCGTGGCCTTCAGCAGCCGGTAGCGGTCCTCCTTCGGCCCGCTGAGCGTCCGCTCGTGCGGCAGGACGCCCCCGCGAGGCTCGAGATCCTCGAGCTTGAGACGGGCGAAGAAGCCCCGCTGGACCTGCTCCGGTTCGCCGGGCAGGGGCCGGAAGCGCTGCTCGTAGACGTAGATCGAGGGTCGCTGGTCCTTGCGCAGCGTGCCGTCGGTGCGCCAGGCGACGAGGTCGGCCGCAGCGCGCCGGTACCGCTCACCGGGTTCGTCACCGCTGCGCTCCTGGGGCAGGTCGAGCCGCACCGAGTTGCGCGGGTGGCGGGCCAGCAGGACCGCCTGCTGGTCGGGCGTCACGACGTCGTAGGGGGGACTGATGACGGCACTGAGGGGGCCCACCGCGGCTGTGTCGTACCGGAGGGCGCGGAAGGGTCGCAGGTCGGGCACGGACACGATGGTAGCCGAACGACTAGTCTGGCCCCGTGGCCCCCCGTGTCCCCGTCGCGACCCTGGTCGCGGCTGCCCTGGCCGTAGCCGTGGCCGTGGCCGGCTGCGGTGGCGGCAAGCCGCCGCCCGCCACGCCGCTCGCCCTGAGCGACCTGGTCAGCGAGCTGGTCACCCACCGGGTGGCGGTGGTCAAGAGCATCAGCGGCGACCCGGGCTGCGACTCCGCGGACCTGGCGGGCAACGGGGTCCATCTCCAGGTCCGGGAGAGTGGTGACTCGTCGATCTACGATGTCTACCTGCTGCGTTTCAAGGACCAGGCCACCTGGCAGCGCGAGGCGGACGCGGTGGCGGCCTGCGCGGCCGCCGGATCGGGGACGGCTGCCGCGGCCGCCGACGGGACGCTGCAGACGATCGCGGTCAGTCCCTTCCGGGCCTACGGTGCCGGCTGGCCACCGGCCCTCGAGCAAGCCCTCGACGCGGTCATCCACATCGCCGCAGCGGGAGGCACCAACCCGGGAGCGGGGCAGCCCGAGGAGTAGCGTCGGCCGCATCGCCGGCGGGATCGGCGCCCCCGCGGTCGCTATCGACCACGCTGAAGCGCGCCACCGGTGTGGGCGCCGGCGGGATCGGCGCCCCCGCGGTCGCTATCGACCACGCTGTAGCGCGCCACCGGTGTGGGCGCCGGCGGGACCGAAGTCTAATGACCCGGTGTCGACGGCTTGGCCACCGCATCGACGCCTTTACGCGATCACGTGCGGTCGATGCCCCCGGATGCCTGGTTGCCAGCCGTTCGGCGGCGATCGGACCGACAGATTTCCGCGATGGCCGAACACGGGGGCAGATCCAGCCGGCCAGGCGGACGAACCTTCGCGATCATCGAACGCTAGGTCGCAACGAGAAGGTGGAGGCGAACGTGATCGCGAAAACCTGCGCGGGCGCCCTGCGGCGAGGTCGCGGCCGCGGCGTCAGGGGAGGCCCCAGGCCCGAGGCGAGCGTGATCGCGTGAGCCCGCGAGGAGATGCCAGCGCGGACCCGCCGCGAGATGCCAGCGTGAACCCCGCGAGGAGATGCCAGCGCGGACCCGCCGGGAGATGCCAGCGCGGGCGCCCTGCGGCGAAAGCCGCACTCGCCCCTCCCTACGCGAACCTAGGGCTTGGCCACCTCGACGAAACGGGCCACGAGGCGTAGCGAGCTATCGGCGCCGACGCAGGTCTGGAGGGTCAGCGAGCTGACCGACTGGGCGGCGTAGGCCCAGCCCACGTCACCGTCCGGCGGCGTCGTCTTCCACCACTGCAACTTGAAGTAGTGGATGTGGCTGGCGTTGTCGGCGTAGACGACGAGCATCCCGACCTTGAGCTTACCGGCGTAGTAGGCGGTGTACAGCGGGCCGAAGATGCCGCCGGCATGGGCCATCAGGTAGACGTTGTTGGTGCCGGCGCAGCCCCAACGGTAGACGGCCGAGTAGCTGAGGGCGTAGCTCGCACTGCAGGCGTACCAGGTCACGGAGTGGCTGATGCCCAGGGCCGGGTACCACATGTGGTTGCGGCCGCTGTAGGTGGGCGCCGGCTTGGGGGTCGGCTTCGGAGTGGGCTTCGGACTGGGCTTCGGGGCCGTCTTCTTGGGCGCCGGCTCGGAGGTCGTGTTCGAGGTCCGGCTCGAGGTCCGGCTCGAGGTCGTCCGCGGCGCATCGGTCGGGGCCGGCTCGCTCGTGGCCGTGGGACCGGAGGCGGCCGCGGCGGCTTCCCGCTCGGCGCGCAGGGCGACCGCGGTCCGGGCCGCCAGCAGGTCGGGCGTGGGATCCTGGGCCAGGGTCTCGTAGATGGCCTGGCCGGTCGGATCGGCGGCGGGGGCCGCAGCCCAGGCAGTGGCCGAGGAGGGACCGAACGAAACGGACGCGGCGGCCGGAGCGGGTCCGACCCAGGCCAGGGCCGAGGCCGGCACGGCTGCGGCCATGATGGCCAGGGCCGAGACGACGGCGGCCAGCCGATGGAGGACGATGGTGCGGGCCGAGCGGGGCAGGCGCTGGGGCACGCGCCGGTCGCCATCGGGGCCCGAGCCGTGCCGCGATGCGTGCGGCGCTGCATGCGGCGATCCGCGGGGCGATCGGGGGGTTCGCGGGGCTTGGTCCATGGCCCGCAGCGTCGGCGTCCCGGGCCGCGAAATCAGCCGCTCGGTCGTCCTCTCGGGGTCCTGCCCATGGAGCTCGGGACCACGTCCGCGGCGCCGTCAGGGAGGGCGGATGGTCCTAACGCGGGACGGTGGTCGGTCGGCTCCGGAGCGGGAGGGAGCGGTGCGGCCCGTGACGGTCACTCGCGGCCGCCCGGACCGCCGCACCAGGCCCAGGGCAGCCCTTCGGTGCCAGCCTGCACCGGGCCTGTGGTCCTGATCGGGCGTGGTACCCGGCCGCCGCCTGCCCTCGCACGTGGTGCGCGGTTCCACGACGAGGCGCCGGGGGCGCCGACCTTCCGCGGCCGCTGCCCAGCGCGATACGATGGCCCCGTGGCAGGTCCCCAGTGGCCCATCTTCGGCCGTGACGTCGAGGGCGTCGCGTGGCGGCCTTCGCCCGAGACCGTGGCCCGCAGCCGCCTGGCCGCCCTGGTGCGCACCGCCGGCGAACAGGACCTCACGGGCCTCCAGCGCCACGCCGAGCGCGACCCGGCCTGGTTCTGGGGCCTGGCCGCGGATGACCTGGCCCTCCCCTGGCAGCGCCGGCCGCGCCAGGTCATGGACGCCAGCGACGGACCGGAGTGGACCCGCTGGTGGATCGGCGGCGCCTTCGACTACGCCGCCGCGTGTGTGGACCCCCGAGCGGCCTCGGCACCCGACGGCCCGGCCGTCGTCTGGGAGGGCGAGGAGGGGGCCGAACGCCGGCTGACGAACCTGGAGCTGAAGGCGGCCGTGGATCGGGCGGCCGGGATGCTGGCCGCCCATGGCGTGAAGCCCGGTGATCGGGTGGGCATCTTCCTGCCGATGCTGGCCGAGACGGTCGTGGCCGTCCTGGCCGTGGGCCGTCTGGGAGCCATCTACACCCCGATCTTCTCCGGCTATGCGGCGCCCGCCGTGGCCGCCCGCCTGCGCGACTGCGAGGCCTCCGTCCTCATCACCGCCGACGGCTTCCTGCGCCGCGGCCAGACCATCCCCCTCAAGCAGACCGCCGATGCGGCCGTGGCCGAGGCGCCCTCGATCCGCGAGGTCCTCGTCGTCCGCCGCCTGGGGACAAGGACCGACCGCTCGGCCACGACGGCCGACCCGCTGCCCTGGACCCCGGGCCGCGACACGTGGTGGGACGAGGCCCTCGCAGACCCCGCCGTACGCCCCCTGGACACGGCGCCGGAGCTCGACCCCGAGACGCCCTACATGATCATCTACACCTCGGGCACGACCGGCCGACCCAAGGGTGCCGTCCACGTCCACGGCGGCTTTCCCCTCAAGGGTGCCCAGGACCTGGCCCACGACTTCGAACTGGGCCGCGGCGACGTCCTCTTCTGGTTCACTGACCTGGGCTGGATGATGGGCCCCTGGGCCATCTCCGGGGCGCTCCTCCTGGGCGCCACGTTGGTCCTCTACGAGGGCGTCCCGGACCGGCCCGGCCCCGACCGCCTGTGGTCCATCGTGGAGCGCCACCGGGTCACCCACCTGGGCCTCTCCCCGACCCTCGTCCGCTCCCTCATGGCTCACGGCACGGAGCCCCTGGAGGGTCACGACCTCAGCTCGCTACGGGTCATCGGCTCTACCGGCGAGCCGTGGAACCCGGAGCCCTGGTGGTGGACCTTCCGGAACGTCGGCGGCGGGCGCGTGCCGATCGTCAACTACAGCGGCGGGACCGAGGTCAGCGGGGGCATCCTGGGCGGCAACCTCATCACGCCCCTCAAGCCCTGCTCCTTCGCCGGACCCAGCGTCGGCACGGCGGCCGATGTCATCGGGCCCGATGGATCGAGCCTCCGCGGTGCCGTCGGCGAGCTGGCCATCCGGGCCCCCCTGCCCGGCTTGACCCGGGGCTTCTGGCAGGACCGCGAGCGGTACCTCGACGCCTACTGGCGGCGCGTGCCCGGCATCTGGGTCCACGGCGACTGGGCCCTCGTCGACGAGGACGGCTACTGGTACATCCAGGGCCGCAGCGACGACACGCTCAAGGTGGCCGGCAAGCGAGTCGGGCCGGCCGAGGTGGAATCGGCCGCGGTGGCCCATCCGGCCGTCCTCGAGGCCGCCGCGGTCGGCGTGCCGCACGAGGTCAAGGGCGAGGCCATCGTCGTCTTCTGCGTCCTGCGGCCCGGCACGAGGGACGATCCCGACCTGCGGGCGGATATCGGCCGGACGATCGTGAGCCACATGGGCAAAGCCCTCGCGCCGGAGGCCGTGGTCTGCGTGACGTCCCTGCCCAAGACGCGCTCGGGCAAGGTCATGCGCCGTGTGGCACGGGCGGCCTGGCTGGGTGCCGATCCGGGCGACCTTTCCTCGCTCGAGGATCCGCTGGCGGTCGAGGCCATCCGGGTCCAGGCTCCGGCCCGACCTTAGGGCCGTGGAGGCGGCATCGGTCGAGGGCTCAGGCTGGGGGTCGATCTCGGGTGCGCGGTCTTCCTCGGGCTCGGCAGGATACGCCCTCCTCGACACCGGGGGTGGACGTCGGCTGGAGCGGTTCGGGTCCTACGTCGTCGACCGCCCGGCTCCGGTGGCCGGCTGGCCGGTCCGGGCGCCCGAGCGCTGGCAGGAAGCCGGGGCTCGGTTCGAGCGAGCGCTCGGCTGGTCGATCGCCCGCCCGGCGCCGGACCCTTGGCTGGTCGAACTGGAGGGGCTCGTCCTCGAGCTGCGGCTGACGGGCTCGGGGCAGGTGGGCGTGTTCCCCGAGCAGGCCCCGAACTGGCGCTGGATCGCCGATCGGGTGGCCGGCCGGGTCACCGCAGGCGGTGCCGCCAACGTCCTCGACCTCTTCGCCTACACCGGCGGGGCGACGCTGGCCGCGGCCCGGGCCGGGGGCCAGGTGACGCACGTGGACGCGGTGCGCTCGGCGCTGACCTGGGCCCGGGCCGATGCCGCGGCGTCCGGCCTGGCCGAGGCGCCGATCCGCTGGATCCCCGACGAAGCCCTCCGCTTCGCCCGCCGCGAGCTCAGGCGGGGGCGGACGTACGACCTCATCGTGCTCGATCCCCCAAGCTACGGCCAGGGTCCGGGGGGCCAACGCTGGCGGCTGGCCGATCAGCTGCCCGAGCTGCTGGCCACCTGCGCCCGACTCCTGACGCCCGACCCGCTGGGCCTGCTCCTCAGCGCCCACAGCGCCGGCCTGGGCCCCGATGACCTGACCGCCGCGGTCGTCGAGGCCATCGCGGACAGCCGCGCCGTCGGCGGTCGCGGCCCGGTCGAGGGGCTGCCGCTGGTCCTGGAAGCGGCCAGCGGCACGCGCCTGCCGCTCGGCGCCGCAGCACGCTGGACGCCGTGAACAGAGCGGTGCGCGGCCGAGGGCCCAAGACGGACCCCAAGCGGCGCTCCGGCGACGCCGGCCACGCCGGCCACGCTTACGACGCCGTCGTGACCAGCCTCCACAACCCCCGCCTCCGGGCCGCGGCCGCCCTCCGTGAGCGGCGGGCACGGACCAGGGAGGGCCGCTTCCTCGTGGACGGGACGCGAGAGATCGGCCGGGCACTGGACGCCGGATTCGC
>DASUKL010000021.1:0-6992 GCA_036278755.1 Candidatus Limnocylindrales bacterium
CCTCCGGCGAGCGCTACCCAACTATCGTAGCACCGCCAGTCGGGCCGACCAGCCGGCGGCTGCCTCGCTGACGGCGGCCTCCGGGTCGGCGGTCGCCCGCGCCGCGCCAGCGATCCCGCGCGAGACGCTGACCAGCAGGCCGTGGCCTGGCCGCTCGGCCCAAGGCCCGTCACGCACGCCCCCCGAGGCCAGGACTGCGGCCTCGTCGCCACCTTGGGCCCCCAGGCCAGGCACGAGGAAGGGCAGGCCCGGGGCCGTCTCGCGGATGGCCGCCAGCTCGCGCGGGGCCGTGGCGCCCACGACGAGGCCGATCGTACCGTAGTGCGCAGACCAGCCCTCGGCCAGGCGGGCCACCCGCCGATGGACGGCCTCCGCGGGCCAACCGGCCGCCAGGTCTGCCCCCACGACCAGGTCCTGGATGTCCCCGGCCCCCTCGTTGGAGGTCCGGCAGAGGAGATAGACGAAGCGGTCCTCGCGCTCGAGGAGCGGGGCGATGGCGGTGCTGCCGAGGTAGGGAGAGGCGGTCACCGCGTCGGCCCCCAGGCCGTCGTAAAGGGCCGCCGCGTGGCGGGCGGCGGTCGAGCCGATGTCACCGCGCTTGGCGTCGGCCACGAACGGCACGTCGGCCGGGATGCGGGCCCGCAAGCGCTCGAGCGCCGCCAGCCCGGCGCTGCCGAAGGCCTCGAAGAAGGCCAGGTTGGCCTTCACCGCGGCGACCCACGGCAGCCCGGCATCGAGGACCAGGGCAGCGAACCGTTCGACGCCCGCCACGTCCGGGCTGAAGCCCGGCGGCAGGCCCGCAGGGTCGGGATCGAGGCCCAGGCAGAGGACCGACCCGACGCGCGCCGTCCTGGCCGCCAGGCGAGCGGCGAAGGGCTCACTCACGGGGTCGGGGTCGGGGAGCCGCCGAGGTCCGAGCTGGGGCTGGCGGTGGGAGCCGGGGTGGGGGTGGGCGTGGCGGCCGGCGTCGTCGGCTCGGTCGGCAGGTCGCTGGCCGGGGTCCACCAGGCCAGTCCGGAGGGGCCGTCGAGCTGGCTATCCGTCGTCAGCCGCCAGGTCTTGATCACAGCGAAGGGCTTGCCCGGGCCGAGCTGGACGAGCTCGAGGTCGATGGAGATGCCGTCGACGTGGAGGAAGGCGATCCAGCTGCCGTCAGGGGACCAGACCGGGGCGAAGCTCTGACCGTCGTTCGTGAGGCGGGCCACCTCCGCCCCGGAGGACGCGTCGAGGATGACGACGTCGCGGCCGCGACCGTTCTCCACGCTCTCGGCGGCGATCCACTGCCCGTCCGGCGACCAGCTGGGCCGGCCGTAGCCCGGCCCGGTCAGGAAGCGGTAGCGTTTGGTGCTCACGGCGTAGAGGGCGATGCGCGGGGCGGCCAGGCTGGGGTCCGAGGCGGCGCGTGCCTGGTAGGTGAAGGCGATGGCCGTGCCCTTGGGGTTCCAGGCCGGGTCGCTATGTCCCAGGGCGGTGTAGCTGGGCAGGTTCGGGGTCGTGACCGTGCCACCGGCGGCGGGCATGAGGCTGAGCACGACGTTGCCGCCGTTCGGGGCGTCGGCGTTGGACACCATGGCCAGGGTCTCGGCGTCGGGGCTGAGCTCGGGCTGGAGGTTCCAGCTGAACCAGTAGTGGCCGCCGCCGGTCGAGTACAGGCCGTTGCGGACGACGGCCGCACTGCCGCCGCCAACGGAGGGCCGGCGCATGATCACCGGGTACTCGAGGTCGTAGTTCTGGGCCACGCCCTGATACACGGCCGGGCCGTGCTTGGAGCGGGTCTGGACGTAGTAGATGGTGCTCCCGTCCGGGCTCCAGGACGGCGACGAGTCGTTGGCGTCGCTGGTCAGGCGCCGCACCGCCGTGCTGTCGATGGCCCAGATGTCACCGGCTTTGACGAAGAGGATGGTGCCCTTGTAGCCGGGCCGGGCCACCGGTGGCGGGGTATAGACGACCGAGGGATTGGGGGTGTGGTCCGCCGCGCCGCCTCCGCCACCTCCGCCACCGTCACCGCCCGAGGTCCGACCGAACGGCAGCGCCCCCAGGTCGCCGAAGAGGAACGCGAGGCTGAGGGCGGCCGCCAGGACGAGCGCCAGGAGGGCCGACAGAGGGCCCAGCGGAGCCGCACGGAGGAAGCCCGGCGCGGCCGCCCGGGACGGGCCGCGCGGCCCGGACGGTCGAGGTCGCTGGCCGCTCACCGGCGGGACGCTCCGCTCACCGGACGGACGCTCCGGCCGCTCCGACGACCGGCGACGGGGCATGTGCGGCGGCGCGTTCGAGCCCCTCGCGGCGCGCCATGGCCTGCGCGCGCAGGCCTGCCAGATGCCCGGCCGGGCCCACGTCGCGGAGCTCGAGCTGGAGCGACTCGTAACCACCGAACGTCCGGCTGACCAGGCGGGCGACGACGTCGAGGCGATCCCCCTCAGCCACGGACGCAGCCAGGTCGGCCCGCTCGAAGGCGATGGCGTCGAGCACCTCTCGACCCTTGCGCAGCGTCAGGCTTGTATGGCCGCCGCTGGCTGCCCGAGCCCGGACCACGGCCAGGCCCTCCACGCCCACGAGCGGCGGGGGGTTGCCGGGCCCGCTGGGGCCCAGGGGCTCAAGGTCATGGAGGAGGCGGTAGTCGACATCGGCCGCCTCGACGGCGAGGTCCAGGCGCAGCTCCGGGCCCGCCTCGACCTCAGCTGCGGGCGTCGGGCCGGCGGCCGCTGCCACGAGGGACACGATGCGGTCGCGGAAGGCGCCGAAAGCGGCCGGGGCGAACTCGCAGCCGGCGGCCTGGGGATGCCCGCCGTAGCGTTCGAGGAGATCGGCGCAGGCCTCGAAGACCGCGGCCAGATCGGCCCGGCCCTCGGGTGCCCGAGCCGACGCCCGCCAACTGGACCCGCCGGTGGCCACGACCACGGCCGGCCGGCCGGACTCCTCGGCCAGACGTCCGGCCACGAGGCCGATGATGCCCACCGGCCAGTCGGCGGCCACGACGATGGCTGCCGCGTCGGCCAGGGCAGCGACCGCCTGACGTGCCGCGATGAGCGCCGTCCGGGTAAGCTCGCGACGGGCCAGGTTGGCCGCCTCGAGGCGTTCGGCCAGCGGCGCCGCGGCCTCTGGCCCGGCGGCCAGGAGCAGCTCCGCGGCGAGGGTCGCCTCCCCCATCCGTCCGCCGGCGTTGAGCCGCGGCGCGATCTGGAAGGCGATCGTCTCGAGGTCGACGCGCTCGGGGGCCAGGTGGGCCGCGGCCAGCAGGGCGGCCAGGCCTGGCCGGGCCTGGCCGCGCAGCCGCTCGAGCCCCAGACGGGCGATGGCTCGGTTCTCGCCGGCGATGGGGGCCACGTCGGCCACGGTGCCGATGGTCGCCAGATCGCTCAGCTCGAGAGCCGCCCGAGGGTCGCCGCTCAGCTCACCGAGCAGCAGCTGAACGAGCTTGAAGGCCACTCCGGTGCCGGCCAGACGGTCGTCCGGGTAGCGGCTGTCGGGCCGGTGGGGGTTGACCAGGGCCGCCGCGTCGGGCAACGCCGGGGGCACGTGGTGATGGTCGGTGATGAGGACGTCGATCCCCGCGGACCGGGCCAGCGCCACCTCGGCCGTGCTGCTCGTGCCGGTGTCGACGGTGATCAGCAGGCTCCGCCCCGCCGCGCGGGCCGCGGTGATGGCCGCGGCCGAGAGCCCGTGCCCCTCCCCCGCCCGATCCGGCACGTAGGGCGCCACGTCGAGTCCCAGGCGCCGCAGGCCGAGGGTCATGATGGCCAGCCCGGTCAGCCCGTCGGCGTCGAAATCGCCGAAGACGAGGACCCGCTCGCCGGCGGTCCGGGCGACGGCGATGCGGGCCAGGAACCGTTCGGCGTCGGGCAGCAGGCGCGGGTCGTGGAGGCCTGCCTCGGCGGGGCCGATGGCGGCGGCCAGCTCGGCCGGCGCACGGAGGCCCCGGCCCGCGAAGAGGGCCGCCGAGCGGGCCGTCAGGCCGTGGGCGACGGCCGCGGCCACGAGGTCGGGCGACGGAGGGGTCGGGTCGGGGAGGCGCCAGCGGTGGGTCGGGGTGACGGAGCCCATCGCCGGCGATGATGACACGGGCCGCTCACCAGCGCCTTAGCGGCGCCTGGCCCCGTCCTTCCTCAGCGAGCGCGGGCGGCGATGAACTCCTGCTGCCGCTTGCGGTCGTCGTATTCGTGCCAGGCCACGAGCAGCTGACTGGCATTGAAGATCGACGAGTACGTCCCCGAGATGATGCCCAGCAGGAGGGCCAGGACGAAGACGCGGATGGGCTCGCCGCCGAAGAGCAGCAGCGCGCTGAGGGTGATGATCACCGTCAGCGAGGTGTTGAGCGACCGGCCCAGGGTCTGCAGCAGACTGTGGTTGACGATGGCCGAGAAGGGCTCGCCAGCGTGGCGCACCTTGTTCTCACGGATGCGGTCGAAGACGACGATCGTGTCGTGGACGCTGAAGCCGATCACGGTGAGGAGTGCGGTCACGAACAGGGCGTCGATCTCGACCCCGAAGAAGGTGCCGAGGATGGCGAAGGTGCCGACGACCACGACCACGTCGTGGAGCAGCGCGGCCAGGGCGCAGGCGCCCATCCGCACGTCGCGGAAGCGGATCGTGATCCAGGTGAGGATGCCGAGCGAGCCGAAGATGATCAGCAGCAGCGTGTCGGTGGCCAGGTCCTGGCTGACGATGGGCCCCACCGAGCTCTGCTGAAGCTCGCCGTCGATGGGCCCGAAGCGGGCCTGGAGAGCGGCTGCGAGGGCGCCGAGCTTGCCCTGGGTCGGGGGCTGGTAACCCGTCGCGGCTGGCGTCGGGCTGGGACTAGCCGTCGGGCTGGGGCTCGGACTCGGACTCGCGGAGGGGCTGGGGCTCGGGCTGGCTGAAGGGCTGGCCGTCGGGCTGGGACTGGCGGAGGCAGCCGGCGAAGCGCTGGCGATCGGGCTTGACGAAGCGCTCGGGCTGGACGACGCCGCCGGGCTGGCCGAAGCGCTGGGGCTAGGGGTGATGGCGAGGGTCGGGACCGGCGTCTCGACCGGGGCCGGCGTGGCCAGGCCGATGGGCTCCATGCGCATCCGGACGTACGAGCCCAGGGGGCCCTGGGTGATGGCCACCGTCGAGTCGGCCAGGCCCTGACCGGCCAGGACCTCCCGGACCGCCGTCGTCGTCGGCGTGCCGTCCTTGAAATGGACCTCCCAGATCGTGCCGCCGGTGTAGTCGTTGGAGAACTTCAGGCCGTCTTGACCCCCGCTGAGCGGGGTCAGGAGGATGAAGATGAGGCCGGGGATCGTGACCAGCAGGCTGAGGGCGAAGTACCACCGCCGCCGGCCGACGATGTCAAACACGGACGTCGGCCCGGCGACCCCTGACGCGCGGACCATAGACCACGAACTGGTCGTCGGCCACGCCGAACAGGCGGGCCTTGTGGGACCACGGCTGGCGGACGAGGAAGCGGAGGATGACTCGGCTGAGGGTGATGGCCGTGAACATCGAGGTCAGCACACCGATGATGAGCACCAGGGCGAAGCCGCGGATGGTCGAGGTTCCCAGGATGTAGAGGATGCTGGCCGTGATGAGGCTCGAGACGTTCGAGTCGAGGATCGAGGGCCAGGCCCGGTTGAAGCCGGCCTCCACCGCCGAGGCCAGCGGTTTGCCCGCCCGCAGCTCCTCCTTGGTGCGCTCGAAGATGAGGATGTTGGCGTCCACGGCCATGCCCACCGACAACACGAAGCCGGCCAGGCCGGCCAGGGTCAGGGTCACCGGCAGGGCCCGGAAGATGGCGTAGTTGACGAGCGTGTAGTAGACGAGGGCGAAGACCGCCACGCCGCCCTGGAGGCGGTAGTAGACGAGCATGAAGAGGAAGACGAGGAGGATGCCGATGGCCCCGCCGACCAGGCTCTGGCGAAGGAAGTCCTGGCCCAGGGTGGCGGACACGGGGCTGAACTGGACCTCCTTGAGGGCCAGGGGCAGGGCGCCGTACTTGAGCGTCGTGACGAGGTCGTTGAGCTCCTGGGTGGTGAAGCTGCCCGAGATCTGGCCGGTGCCGCTGGTGATGGCCGACTGGATGTAGGGGGCCGACTGGACGACCCCGTCGAGGACGATGGCGAAGTAGTCGCCGACATGGGAGCTGGTGTACTGGGCGAACTTCTGGGCGCCCTCACCCTTGAGGCCGAACTGGACGACCCGCTGCCCGGTCGTGCTGTCGAAGCCGGGGGCCACCCGGCCGGCATCGATCTGGTCGCCGCTGAAGAGCGGTGGGTTGGCCGTCAGGTCCAGGGGCTGGCCCTGGGTGGGGACGGCCAAGGCACCTGGCGACGTCCGGCTGCCGTATTTGTCCGCCGAGGGGTCGAGGGGCACGAACTCGAGCTGGCCGGTGGAGCCGATGAGCTTGCGGACCGCGTCCACGTCCTTGACCCCAGGGATCTCGACACTGAGGCGATCGTTGCCCACTGTGGAGACGGTCGGCTCGGCCAGGCCGGTGGCGTTGACCCGGTTCTCGATGATCGTGCGGATGGTGGCCATGTCGCCGGCCGTGACGGTCTGGCCGGAGGGGGCGACGGCTTCATATTCGGCCGACAGGCCGCCCTCGATATCGAGGCCCAGCTTCGTGTCGAACGAGGCGGGTGGGTCGCTGAAGGGCCGCGGCAGGTTGGGGGCGAAGTCGACCGCGAGCGCGGCCAGACCCACGGCCACGATGATGAAGGGGATGAGGCGACGCACGAGAGGGGACTATACCAGCCGCTCGGGGTCCAGCGCGGCCTTGATCCGGGCGGCCACGCCGGGCCCGATGCCGGGCACGGCCGCCACCTCGGCCAGGCTGGCGGCGCGGATCTGACGGGCCGAGCCGAAGACCCGCAGCAGGGCCCGCTTGCGGGCTGGCCCCACGCCGGCGATCTCGTCGAGGGCCGAGCGGGTCTGGGCCTTGGAGCGCAGCTGGCGATGGTAGGTGATGGCGAAGCGGTGGGCCTCGTCGCGCAGGCGCTGGACGAGATAGAGGGCCGGCGACGAAGCCGGCAGCACGA
>DASUKL010000022.1:0-2924 GCA_036278755.1 Candidatus Limnocylindrales bacterium
GCGCACGGCCACGGCATGGAAAAGATCGGCCACGACGATGGCCACGGCCAGCAGGGCCACGCCGCTCCAGGCGCCCTGGACGACGCGGACCGCGAGCGGCACGTCCACCCGGCTGGGGAAGATGAGCTCGGCCGTCGTGGCGGAGACGATCTGGCCGGTCACCGCGGCGAGGGCCGCGGCGAGGGGCGCGAGGGAAACGAAGCCGATGGCCATCAGGCCGGCCAGCGCCGGTCGAGCTGCCGCCTCCCGCTGCGGGGCCGAGGGGCCGGCTGCCAGTCCAGCTGCCGCGGCCCGTTCGGCGGCCGCGCGTTCCAGCCAGGCCGAGGCCAGGAGGGCGAGGATGAGGAGTACCAGGGCGACCAGGGCGGCCACGGTCAGCAGACCGCGGATCCTGGCCGAGAGACCGTTGGCGTCCACGATGTCAGGCCCGAAGAGCACGCTCAGGCCCACCGGACTGGGCAGCGAGAGCAAGGGCAGGAGGATCACCAGCAGGCCGCCACGCACCAGCCAGCCGGCCAGGGCGATGGCCCAGGCGCCCGGATCGGTCATCGAGGAGCGACGCACCGGGTCCTGGGCGACGGCCACGCTCCGAGCCACCCCGCTCACGCTGGCCGGGCGGCGGCCTCGACGGCCCGCCCGAAGGCACGCAGGGCCTCGGTCGCCAGCTCGGTCGGCCGCAGCGTCGAGGCTCGCACCGGATCCCAGCGGATGGCCAGCTGGATGACCAGCGGTCGGTCCCAGGGACGTGTCTCGTCGGCCGGCGGAAGGAACCGCAGCCGGACCAGCTGCCGCCCGCCCTCTTCGGCCACGAGGCCCGCCAGCGCGCCGGCGAATGCCGGACCCATGATCAGCTGGGGCGGCGCCGGCGGTGGCCCAGCGCGCGGACCCACATCATGGGCGGTCACCACCCAGCCATCCGTGGCGGCCCACACGTGGGCCAGCCACCATCCGTCGTCGGTCGTGCTGGGTCGGGTCATCCCCAGCTCGACCACCCGGTCCGCCTCGTCGGGCTGGCCGGGCAGGCGGACGACCTGCGGCCGAAGGAACGATGGGCCGGGCGCGCGCAGGGCCTCTTCCATGGCCCTGAGTCTAGTGTCGAAGCTAGTGCGTGGTCGCCTCGGGCCCCACCGCCTCGGATGCGACGGGCTGGGCCTCCGCCGACGGATCCGCCGTATCGTCGGGGGTCGCGGCCGACTCGGGCTGGTCCCCCATCTCCAGGGGCTGCATCTCGCGCTCGAGCGCCGAGCGCCGAGCCGCGACCTCCATCTCCAGCATGACCCGCCGCACCGCCTCATCGGGCGGCTGGACCGCCGCCACGAGCTCCGTCTCGCCCAGCACCGGCGGGGGGATGGGCGGCGGGGCCTCCTGGGCCGCCGAGGCCGCCTGGGGCACGATCTCGCCGCGCCGAGCGGCCTCGCGCAGGCGGGCCACCTCGATGCGCGCCTGGATGGCCCGGGCCTCGGGGCCGAGCGCGGTGAGGCCCGGGACCTCGAGATCGGCCTGCACCGGCCTAAGCCGTCCGTGGCACGAGGGACAGGTCTCGGCGGCGGGGTCCGGTAGCCCCGCGCCGCACCACTGGCAGACCGTCGTGGACGGCCGGTCCCGCCCGAAGTCGCGGACCTCTGAGGCCAGGTCGGCCGAGAACGACCAGTCGATGCCGCCGTCGTCCCGCGGCACCTGGGCCTCCGACGCGGGTTCGGTCTCGACCTCGGCCTCCGCCTCGACCTGTAGGTCGGGGTCCGCCTGGGCCTGGGGTGTGAGCTCGGGCGCCGCCTGCGCCTCGGGCTGGGGCGAGGGCTGGGGGTCGCCCTCGGCCTCGTTCAGGGCTTCGCGCTCCGGGTCGTGGTCGGGCATCCGGTCGTCCATCGGTGGCGCGATGCTAGCCGACCGAAGGTCCGGTCCGTAACCCATCCAGAGGTCCCCTCCCGATCACTCCCATTCGATGGTCGCCGGCGGCTTGCTGCTGATGTCGTAGACCACCCGGTTCACGCCGGCCACCTCGTTGACGATGCGGCTGCTGATGCGGCCCAGGACCTCGTAGGGCAGCTTGGCCCAGTCGGCCGTCATGCCGTCCTCGCTGGTCACGGCCCGCACGGCCACGACGTTGGCGTAGGTCCGACCATCGCCCATGACGCCCACGCTGCGGACCGGGGTCAGGATGGCGAAGCTCTGCCACAGCTGGTGGTAGAGGCCGGCCGCCTTGACCTCGTCGATGACGATCCAGTCCGCCTCGCGGAGCGTCTCCAGGCGCTCCGCGGTGACCTCGCCCAGGATGCGGATGGCCAGGCCGGGTCCGGGGAACGGCTGGCGCTGGACCATGGCCTCCGGCAGGCCCAGCGCGGCCCCCACGGCCCGCACCTCATCCTTGAAGAGGTAGCGCAGCGGCTCGATGAGCCGGAAGCGCAGGTCCGCCGGCAGCCCGCCCACGTTGTGGTGGGTCTTGATCTTCTGGGCCGCCTTCGTCTCGGGCGCGGTCGACTCGATGACGTCAGGATAGAGTGTCCCCTGGGTCAGGAAGTCGATCCGCCCCAGGCGCTGGGCCTCCTCTTCGAAGACGCGGATGAACTCATCGCCGATGATCCGCCGCTTCTGCTCCGGATCCGCGACCCCGGCCAGGCGGTCGAGGAACCGGCGCCGGGCGTCCACCATGACCAGGCGCATGCCCAGGTGGCGCCTGAACGTCTCGCGCAACAGCTCCGACTCCTGCTTGCGCATGAGCCCGTGGTCGACGTAGATGCAGGTCAGCCGCTCGCCCACGGCTCGATGGACGAGGGCCGCCGCGCCGGCCGAGTCCACGCCGCCGGAGAGGGCGCAGATGACCTGGCCGTCGGAGTTGCTGGCCCGAGCATGCTCCTCGACCTCGGCCCGGATGCGGGCCACGGTCGAGCCGATGAAGTTGGCCGAGGTCCAGGTGGGCCGGGCGG
>DASUKL010000023.1:0-4372 GCA_036278755.1 Candidatus Limnocylindrales bacterium
CACGAGCGCCTCGAAGGCGTCCGCATCGCCGCTTTGGGCCCGCTCGACGAGTCCGGCCTCCACACCCACCTCCGTGCGCTGACCCTATCCCATACGAGCATCGCCACCGGGCCCAGGTTCACCAGGTTCACCTGCGCCGCATCGATCCACGCGACAGCATCCGGCGACTGTCGCCGGTGGGCGGCCGACGCAGCGAGCCTGGACCCAGGCAAGAGCCTCCTCCCGGTCCGCAGCGCCGCAGCCCCGCACCCCCCAGCCCCGCGGCCTCCCGGTTCGCAGCGCCGCAGCCCCGCAGCGCCGCAGCCCCGCAGCCCCGCAGCCGTTTGCGGCCAGCGAATGGATTCGCCCGAACGCTCCGCCGAGGCCTTCCTGAGCCTGCTAACGGGCCCGACCGTCTGCTCCCTGCGAACGAAGGGCCCCGAAATCCACCGCGGAAGGCCGACGGTCCTCCCCGCGGGCCTGAGGATCTGCTGGCAGCGAACGAACCGCAGTCCGGGGGCCGGCGCAGGCATCTCGGGCCTCCTCCAGCCCGAACCTATCTGCTGGCCGCAAACAACCGGGCTGGACGCGGTCACGGCGCAGGGCCGGATGCGGGTCACCCCATGGGGCCGACGCGGTCGCACGGAGTCGGAGAGCCGAGGCCCGTCGGTGGCGGCGACCCTCGTCGGTGCCGGCGACCCTCGTCGGTGCCGGCGACCCTCGTTGACACTCGGACGCTCGGGGCTGTACCATGCGCACAGTCGCGTTAGCACTCTGGCAGTGAGAGTGCTAACTGATGGGGCAGCCGCCTCATCACCTGAGCATCGAACCAACCGAGTCCCCTGCAACCGAGGAACGCCGTGGCGCGCCGCAAGGACCGCCCCGGCCCGCTCGATCTCCGTTCCGCGGCGATCCTGCGAGCCGTCATCGAAGAACATGTCGCCACCGCCCAGCCGGTGGGCAGCGTCTCGCTCGTCGAGAAGCACCGCCTGGGCGTGAGTCCGGCCACCGTGCGCAACGTGATGGCCGAGCTCGAGCGTGCCGGCTACCTGGGTCAGCCCCACACGAGCGCCGGCCGCGTGCCGACCGACGCCGGCTACCGCCTGTACGTCGAGGGCATCGCCGACACGGCGCCCCTCGAGCCTGTCGAGCAGCTCATGATCCGCCACCAGTTCGGCCAGGTGGAGTTCGCCAGCGAACAGTGGTTCCGCCTCGCTGCGGCGACGCTGGCCGGCACGACCCATGCCGCGGGCCTGGCCACGCCGGCCAAGGCCCAGGCCGCCCGGGTGCGGCGGGTCGACCTCGTGGCGGCCGGGGAACGGATGGCCAGCCTGGTCCTCGTCTTCGCCGAAGGCCCCGTCAAGCAGCTCCTCATCCCCCTCGACGAGCCCCTCGCCCAGGAGGTCATGGACGAGGCCGCGCGCCGCCTCAACGAGCGCTTCGGGGGCCGCGTGGCGGCCGAGATCGAGCGCCGTCTGCCCTCCCTGGAGCGGCACGACGAGGCCGCTCGCCTGGCCGTGCGGGCCGCGGAGCGGATCGTCAAGGCCCTCAAGGAGTTCGACGCCAGCGCCGTCGAGGACGTCTTCAGCGAAGGCCTCCTCAACGTCCTGGCCGAGCCCGAGTTCGCCCAGAGCGACAAGGTCCGCCGCATCTTCGCCGTGCTCCAGGATCGGACCTGGCTGGCGGCCCTCGTCGTCGAGGTGGTCGACGCGGGCGACGTGCGGGTCTACATCGGCACGGAGAACGAACCCGTCGAGATGCGCGACGTGTCGCTCGTCCTGGCGCCGTACGGCCGCCCCGGCCGGGCCACCGGCGTGGTCGGCGTCCTGGGCCCCACCCGACTGTCCTACCCCCATGCCATCAGCACGGTCCGCTACGTGAGCGGGCTGATGAACGAGCTGGTGGATCACCTGTACGCCTGACGCTGCTGAGCGTCCCCCGAGACCGAGGATCATGGACCGACCGACCGACGGAAGCCCCGACCAGCGAGCCCCCCTGGGCCGCCGCCCCCGCACCAGAGCCGAGGAGCGGATCGCCGCCCTCGACGCCCCGCCCAGCACAGCCGAGCTGCTGGCCCGGGCCGACGGCCTGGAGCAGGAGCTGGCCGCCGCCCGCCAGGAGGCCGAAGAGCATCGCGCCGCCTGGCAGCGCGCGGCAGCGGACTTCGCCAACTTCAAGCGGCGCACCGAGCAGGAGCGCGAAGCGTCGCTGGGCCTGGCCAACGAGGTGCTCCTGCTGAAGGTCGTGACCCTGGCCGATGACTTCGACCGGGCCCTGGCCTCGGCCCCCGCGGAGCTGGCCGGTTCCAGCTGGCTGGAGGGCCTGGAGGCCATCGATCGCAAGTTCCGTCAGCTCCTCGAATCGGAGGGCGTGACGCCCATCGAGGCGCAGGGCAGGCCATTCGATCCCCGCGAGCACGAAGCGGTCGCCCATGAGGCGACCACTGATGTGCCCGACGACACCGTCATCAGCGAGCTGCAGCGCGGCTACCGGATCCGGGACCGGGTCCTCCGGCCATCGCTCGTGAGCGTCGCCAAGAACCCCGGCCACTGAGCCGATCCGGAGGCAAGACAGACACGATGGGCAAGATCATCGGTATCGACCTCGGCACCACGAACTCCGTGGTGGCCGTCATGGAGGGCGGCGAGCCGGCCGTCATCCCCAGCGCGGAGGGCGGGCGGACCGTGCCGTCCGTGGTCGCCTTCGCCAAGACCGGCGAGCGGCTCGTGGGCCAGGTCGCCAAGCGCCAGGCCATCACCAACCCGGCCAACACGATCTACTCGATCAAGCGCTTCATGGGCCGTCGCTGGGACGACCCGGAGGTCCAGCGGACCGCGGAGCTCGTGCCCTACAAGGTCGAGCGGGACGCCAAGAACGACGGCGTCAAGGTCGAGCTGAGCGATGGCAAGAGCTATACCCCGCCCGAGATCAGCGCCATGATCCTGCAGAAGCTGAAGACGGACGCCGAGGCCTACCTGGGCGAGAAGATCACCGAGGCCGTCATCACCGTCCCGGCCTACTTCGACGACACCCAGCGCCAGGCCACCAAGGACGCCGGCAAGATCGCCGGGCTCGACGTCAAGCGGATCATCAACGAGCCCACGGCCTCCGCCCTGGCCTACGGGCTGGACAAGAAGAAGGACGAGAAGATCGCCGTCTACGACCTGGGCGGCGGGACCTTCGACATCTCCATCCTCGAGCTGGGTGACGGCGTCTTCGAGGTCAAGGCCACCAACGGCGACACCCACCTGGGCGGCGACGACTTCGACCAGCGGGTCATCGACTGGCTGCTGGCCGAGTTCAAGAAGGACCAGGGCATCGACCTGAAGTCCGACGCCCAGGCCATGCAGCGCCTCAAGGAGGCCGCCGAGAAGGCCAAGATCGAGCTCAGCTCGGCCGCCCAGACCGAGATCAACCTGCCCTACATCACGGCCGACCAGACGGGCCCCAAGCACCTCGTCATCAGCCTCTCGCGGGCCAAGCTGGAGGACCTCTGCAGCGACCTCATCGACCGCTCCAAGGCCCCCGTCACGGCGGCCCTCAAGGACGCCGGGCTCAAGCCCGCCGAGATCGACGAGGTGATCCTCGTCGGCGGCATGACCCGCATGCCCGCCGTCCAGGAGGCGGTCAAGGCCCTCTTCGGCGGCAAGGAGCCGCACAAGGGCGTCAACCCCGACGAGGTCGTGGCCGTCGGCGCCGCCATCCAGGCCGGCGTCCTGGCCGGTGACGTGAAGGACGTCCTGCTCCTCGACGTCACGCCCCTGTCCCTGGGCATCGAGACCATGGGCGGGGTCATGACCCGCCTCATCGACCGCAACACGACCATCCCCACCTCCAAGAGCCAGGTCTTCTCGACGGCCAGCGACAACCAGCCGCAGGTCGAGATCCACGTCCTCCAGGGCGAGCGCGAGATGGCCGGCGACAACAAGACCCTGGGCACGTTCATCCTCGACGGCATCCCCCTCGCCCCGCGCGGCGTGCCGCAGATCGAGGTGACCTTCGACATCGACGCCAACGGCATCCTCGACGTCAAGGCCAAGGACCGGGCCACGGGCCGCGAGCAGCAGGTCCGGATCACGGCTTCCTCGATGCTCTCCAAGGACGACGTGGACAAGATGGTCCGCGAGGCCCAGGAGCACGCCGAGGAGGACCGCCAGCGGCGCGAGCAGGTCGAGACGCGCAACCAGGCCGACGCCCTGGCCTTCCAGGCCGAGCGGACCCTGCGCGACCTGGGCGACAAGGTCCCGGCCGAGGACAAGGCCGAGGCCGAGCGCCGCGTCGAGGCCGTCCGGGAGGCCCTCAAGGGCGACGACCAGGAGGCCATCCGCACGGCTGCCTCGGCCCTCGCCGAGCAGCTCCAGAAGGTCGGTACGGCGGCCTACCAGGCAGCCGG
>DASUKL010000024.1:0-14745 GCA_036278755.1 Candidatus Limnocylindrales bacterium
GGGTTGAGGTCGATGCAGCCGAGGTTGACGACCCAGGTCAGCTGGGCCGCGTCCCGGACGACGATCTCATCGGCCAGGCGGCCCGAGGGGAAGGCCAGGGTGACGGTCTCGATCCACTCCGGGCGGCTGCGGGGGGCGCGCTTCTGGAAGAAGAAGTCCCCGGCCGCGCCGTCGGGGAACCGCTTGAGGGCCATGGGCCGGCCGCGGACCCCGCGCAACGCACCGTCGGCCACGGCCAGGTAGTAGTGGACGAGGTCGAGCTTCGTGTAGCCGCGCTCCGGGAAGTAGATCTTGCCCGGGTTGGTGACCGTGACCTGGCGGCCCGCGACCTCGATGATCTCGCTCGGGCTCGGCACGTCCGGGCAGCCCTCAGAGGCGCTTGCGCAAGTAGCTCGTGACGCCCGCCTCGTAGCCCAGCGACTCGTACAGGCTCTGGGCCTCGGCCCGATGATGGCCGGCCGTGACCTCGACGAAGGCGCAGCCCGCATCCTGGGCCACACGCTCGGCCTCGGCCATGAGCTGGTGGCCCAGGCCTCGCTCGCGGGCTCCGGCATCGACGACCAGGGCCAGCACCCGGCCGATCCGGTCGCTGTGCTCGAAGCGGGGCAGGATATGGATGGCCACGAAGCCCACCACCTCGTTCCCGATCTCGGCCACCTGGACGGCCGAGTAAGGCGAGTCGAAGCGGGCCAGGCGCTCGACCACGTCGCTGGGGCCGCAGGGGTAGCCCTCATCGGTGAACAGGGCGGCGATGGCCTCGGCGTCGGCGGTCCGGGCTCGGCGAAAGGCGATCTCGGCTTCGGGCATGGGCGCGATGGTAACGGCCGGAGGCACGAGCGTCTCGATCGCGACCGGCGTCTCGACCACGAACGGTCCTGCGCGGCCGGCCCGGCGCACGATCCGTCGGCCCGGCCCAGCAACGTAGAGCACGGCCGGCCCCTCACCGAAGCGGGCCAGGAAGGCCGCCAGCGGTCCCTCCGTGGCCGGCTCGAGGAGGCGGAGCGCCAGACCGTCGGGGAGCGTCGCCGCCAGGACGTGGGCCCCCAGGGCCAGGTCGTCCTCCAGCGGGGAGAAGCGCAGTCCCGGGTCCGCCTCGACGAGCGCCGCTGCCGTCCGATCGAGGTCCACCGTAGCCAGCCCGAGCCCCACCGGCGGCCCGCCCCCGGCCCCCAGGTGAGCCTCGAGCAGCTCGCTCAGGTCCGGACCGAGCGAGACCGGGAACGGGCCAGGAACCACGGGCGGACCGTGAACAGGAGGGCCAGCAGCACGGCCGGCACGGCCAGGTCGACGAGGAAGAAGAGCCACACCCCGAGCGAGATGGCCGTTCCGCTGGCGCCCGGCGCCGACCCGGTGACCTGGGCCACTTCACCGATGCCGATGACCACGTAGGCCACGCAGGCCGCGACCGCCACCAGCCAGCCCAGCGCCCGACGGCCGAGGAGGAGCAGGCCGGCCGCGATGGCCGCCGCACCCCAGCCGGCCGACCAGCCGACCGAACCGACGCCCAGGCTCAACGTCGCCTCGAGGCCGATGAAGCGGACGCCGTCCGAGCTCAGCGACCAGGCGTCTGCCAGGCCCAGCAGGCCACGCAGGAGGAGGCCGACGGAAAGGACGATCAGGAGCAGGTCGTGCGGGCCGGGGTCGATGGTCGGCTCAGGCGCGGGGGGTGGCTCGGCCGGCATCGAGGCGTCGGCGGCGGTGCGCAACTCGGCCGCGGACTGGCCCGGTCCCCCGTCCGAGCCTGCGGCGCCCTCATGCTCGGGGCCGGGGGTCATGTCCGGACGCTACCACAGCGCCACCGACCGAATCGGGCTACCATCGAGGCGCAAGTTATGCGTGTGCGGAGCGAGGTGACGGTGGACCGTCTGGCACGACCGGTGGGCCTGGGGCTGGCGGCTCGGGGCGACGTCGACGACGTGATCGGCTGGGCCCTGCAGGCACGCCAGGCGGGACTCGATTCGGTCTGGATCCACGACTCCTACTTCGAGCGCGACGCGGTCAGCTACGCCAGCGCCATCTGCTCCCACCTCGGCGAGCCCGGATCGGACGACCGGTTCCGGGTCGCCCTGGGCGCCGTCAACCCCAACACCCGCCACCCTGTCGTCCTGGCCATGACCGGCTCGGCCCTCGACGAGATGGCCCCCGGGCGCGTCGTCATGGCCCTCGGCACCGGCCTCCCCTTCCGCCTCAAGCAGATGGGCATCCCCTACGCCCCCGAGCCGGCCATCCGCGGGGTCAGCGAGGCCCTCGACGCGCTGCGCACGCTGTGGGCCGGCGAGCGTCTGGCGCCCGGCTCCGCGGGGGTCCCGCCGGTCGAGCCGATGTTCGCTCCGCCCCACCGCATCCCGCTGTTCATCGCCGCCTACCGGCGCGAGTTCGTGACCCTGGCCAGCCAGAAGGCCGACGGCTACCTGGCCCGGCCGGCCGAGTCGGTGCCCTCCTTGAAGGGCATCCTGGCCCGCCTCCGCAGCGCGGCAGCGGCGGCCGGCCGCGACCCGGACGTGCTGGAGACAGCGGGCTACCTGCTGACCCTCGTCGATGCAACCCGGCGCGAGGCGCTCAACAGGGCCAAGCGCGAGCCGTTCGTCATCTACATGATGTCCGTGCTCGGTGACGTGTCGCTCCGGCGGGCCGGCTTCGAGCCCGAACTGCGCGACCGGATCGCGGCCGCGTGGCGTGAGGAACGCTTCCACGATGCGGGCAAGCTCATCCCCGACGAGCTGCTCGACGCCTTCATGCTGTGCGGCACGCGAGAGGACGTGGCGGCCGGCGCCGCCCGCTTCCATGAGGAGGCCGGCCTGACCCTGCCCCTGCTCCAGCCGGTCGTCCAAGAGGCAGCCCAGCTCGACCAAGTCGTGGCCGCGGCGCGGCTGTACGGCGGGCTGGCCGACCCGCTGGCCGCGGCCCGGTCGGCCGATCCGCCGACGGCAGTCCTCCCGGACGGCCTGGTGGCCGCACCGATCGGCCTGGTGGCCGCACCGATCGGCTCCAGCCTGGCCGACGATCGGCGCCTCACTCGGCCCCAACGTCTCCGCCGCCGGCTGGGGGCGGCCTGGGAGATCGTGCGGCCCTTCGCCTACACCGCCTCGCTCGTCCCGGTCGCCGCCGGTGGGGCCCTGGCCGCGGTCGATGGCCGCTTCGAGCCGTTGCCCTTCGTCCTGGCCCTTCTGGGGGCCGTGCTGCTGCACTCGGGCACGAACGTCATCAACGAGGTCTACGACGTGCGGCAAGGGATCGACACGATCACCTCGCCGCGGGCCAGCCACGCCATCCTCAAGGGCCGGATCAGCGAGCGCGACGCCGTGCGCCTGGGCCTGCTTTGCTTCGGGCTGGCGACCGTGGCCGGCCTGGGACTGGCGGCGTTGCGCGGCTGGCCCATCGTGGGTCTCGGCCTGCTTGGCCTGGCCGGGGGGTACTTCTACACGGCCCCGCCCTTCCAGTACAAGTTCCACGCCCTGGGCGTGCCGCTCGTCTTCCTGCTCATGGGACCGCTCATGACCGTGGGCGCTTACTTCGCCGCGAGCGGCGGCTGGTCCGCCACGGCCGTCGTCCTGTCGCTGCCGGTGGGCCTGCTCGTGGCCGCCATCCTCCACGGCAACGAGTGGCGGGACATCGGGGAGGACACCAGGGCCGGCATCGTGACCCTCTCCGCGCGCCTCGGCCGTGACCTGGCCCACCAGGGCTACCTCGTCCTCATCCTCGGCGCCTACGTGACACTCTGCCTGGCCGTGGCGGTCGGCCTGCTGCCCGCGGCCACGCTGCTGGCCATCCTCTCCCTGCCGTTCCTGGCCCAGGTGATGCGCTCGGCGGAGCTGGGGGCCACGGGCCAGGCTCGGGCCATCGCCTTCATCGACCTCCAGACGGCCCACCTCCACCTGGCCTTCGGGGCGCTCCTCGTCCTGGGCCTGGTGGCCGCGGCGGCTCTCCGCTAGCCTGGTGCTGACCCTCCTGGCCGGCCTGGCCGCAGCGCAGACGGCCTTCGCGGCCACCTTCCGCGGGCCGCCCGAGCGGTTCTGGCAACGCATGACCCGTACCGGCCTTGCCCTGGGCGGCTACGCCCTGCTCCGCTCGCCGGCCGCGCGGCGCCTGCGGCCGCGGTGGTGGCACGTGCCGCTGGGTCTGGCCTCGGCCGCGGCCCTCTACGCCACGTTCCAGGTGGGCGACCGGTTCGCCCGCCGCTTCGTGCCCGGGGGCGAGCAGGACATCGCCACGATCTACGCCCTGCGCACGCTGCGCCCGCGGGGCGAGATCGCCGCCCGCCTCGTGACGGTCATCGGCCCGGCCGAGGAACTCTTCTGGCGAGCCCTGGTGCAGGAAGCCCTCATGGCGCGCCTCGGCCGCTGGCCGGGCGCCGCGGCCGCCGCCCTGGCCTACGCCGGGGTCCACGTCGTGACCGGCAACTTCACCCTGGTGGGCGCGGCTGGGGTCGCCGGGGTCGAATGGTGCGCCCTCTACGCCGCGGGCATGCCGTTGGGCGCGCTCATCGTCAGCCACGCCTCGTGGGACGTCTGGATCTTCCTCCTCCAGCCCACCCCGGGGGCCGACGGCTAGGCCCGCGCGGGAGGCGTGAGCGCCGTACCGGCGGGCTGCGCGCCCGGTATAGTCCACCCCCGGGCCGGCTTTCTGCCCTTCGTGCCGGCGCGAGAGGGAACCACCAGATGACGACCACGACCGCACCCGTGGCTCAGCCGTCCGCCCTGGCCGTCTTCCGGCGGCCGACCTTCCGTCTCCTGTGGAGCGGCCAGTTCATCTCCACGATCGGCGATGCCCTGACCATCGCCGCGGCCGGCATCCTGGTCTTCCAGCGGACGGGCTCGGCCTTCGCGGTCGGCCTCATCGCCGCCGCCGAGCTCGGCCCGGCCCTCATCGTCGGGCTCTTCGCCGGCGTGGTCGTCGACCGCTTCGATCGGCGCCGGATCATGATCGCCTCCGACCTGCTGCGGGTCGTGATCCTGCTCCTCATCCCCGTCCTGGTCACCGTCCACATCGTCTTCCTCTACCTGCTGGTGGCCGCCGCGGCGGCGGTCAAGTCGTTCTTCGACCCGGCCCTCGACGCGACGCTGCCCGAGATCGCGCCCGACGAGGAGCTCGGCGCGGCGAACTCGCTGATGGCCATCAGCTCCTTCGGCTCGACGGCGGTCGGCTTCGCCGCGGGTGGCCTCATCGCCGCCCTGGGCGACGTCGAGCTGGCCTTCGTCATCGACGCTGCGACGTTCCTCCTGTCGGCCCTCTGCACCTCCCTGGCCAGCGTGCCCAAGGTGCCCCTCTCGGATGTGGGCTCCTGGCGGGCCGTGGGCACCAACCTGCGTGACGGCCTCCGCGTCCTCATCGACACGCCCATCCTCCGTTCGATGCTCCCCGTGGCGATCATCTATTCCCTGGCCGCGGTCGGCGTCTGGAACGCGCTCCTGCTGCCGTTCTCGATCCGCACCCTGGGCGGCACGACGTTCGAGTACGGGCTCCAGGAGGCCTTCACCTCGGTCCTCTTCGTCCTCGGCAGCCTTGTCCTCGCGCGCTGGTCGACCCGCCTGCGGGAAGGCCAGTGGCTGGTCCTGGGCTACCTGGCCATGGGCGTCACGGGCGTCGCCTACGGGCTGGCCCCGAACATCTGGCTGGCCATCGTGGCCGTGGCCCTCAGCGGCTTCGCCAACGCCTTCACGAGCACGGCCGGTCGGATCATCCGCCAGCGCAACACGCCCCGCGAGTACCGCGGCCGGGTGATGAGCGTCTTCAGCGTCATCGTCAGCGTCTGCGGCATCATCGGCATGCTCCTGGCCGGCCTGGCCGACATCGTCGACCCCCGCCTCCTGATCGTCGTGTCGGGCGTGGCCACGTTGAGCGTCGGGCTCCTGGCCGCGGTCCTGCCGGGCATCGGCCAGCCGGCCGCCGAGTGGCGTCGGGCACTGCATCTCCTGCGCTCGGCCCCCACGTATTCCGCCCTGGGCAGCCTGCGGCCGGTGACCCTCGCCGACTTCGAGACCCTGGTGGGGCTCGTGCCCACCCTCCGTGGGCTCGACCGCCCGGGTCGGGAGGACCTCCTCATCCATGGCCAGATCGGGGAGGCACCGGCGGGTGTCTGCCTGGTGGCCCAGGGCGAGCAGGGCGACGCGGCCTACTTCGTCCTGGACGGCAAGGCCATCGCCGGCACGCCGGTCGGGGGCAAGGACTACCGGTCCCTCTCGGCCATGGGGCCGGGCGACTTCTTCGGCGAGATCGCGGCCCTCAACGGCACGCCGCGCACGGCCAACGTGGTGGCCGAGGAGCCGGTCACCCTGCTCCAGGTCCCGGCCGCCACGCTGCGCCGGCTGATGGGCGCGCCGGGCATGAGCGACCTCGTGGTCGGCAAGATGAACGAGCGACTGGCCCGGACCAGCCTCACCGACCTGCCCAAGATCGGCGGGCTCGATCAGGCCGACCTGCGCGACCTGCGGACGCCAGCGGCGCCCGGGCCTGCTGCGCCGGTCGCGGCCGGTCCCGGTGAGCCACCGACCGCCCTCCTGCCGGGGGTGTGAGGGCGGCGGCTTGGGCGACGACCCGCAGGCTGTTCGAGGGCCGGAGGTGACGGTCGACCTGCGGCCCTACCTCCCTCGCCTGACGCTGGAGTGGCTGGCCCGCGAGCCACTCCCACCCTGGCAGGCGGTCGACGGCACATTAGCCTTCGTCGACATCTCGGGCTTCACCTCGATGACCGAACGCCTCGCGGCCCGCGGCAAGGTCGGGGCGGAGGAGGTCAGCGACATCCTCGATGCCTCGTTCGGCGAGCTGCTGGCCCTCTCGGACGCGGAGGGCGCCGACCTCATCAAGTGGGGCGGCGACGCCGTGCTGCTGCTCTTCCGCGGCTCCCAACACGCCGCCAGGGCGACGCGGGCGACGTGGGCCATGGTCCACACGATGGGCCGGATCGGACGGCTGCGGACGAGCGTCGGCCCCGTCCGGCTGCGGATGTCGGTCGGTATCCACAGCGGAGCGTTCCACTTCTTCCTGGTCGGGGACCTTCATCAGGAGCTGGTCCTGACCGGCCCGGCAGCCACGATCACGGCGCGCATGGAGTCCATCGCCGAGGCGGGCGAGGTGGTGGTCAGCCCGCAGACGGCGGCGCTCCTGCCGGCCGGCGTCATCGGCGAGCGAAAGGCCGAGGGCCACCTACTGCGGGCCGCGCCCCATGGGCCTCCCTCCGGCCCGGCGCCCCAGCCGCCGATCGAGGGGCTGGACCTGGCGACCTGTCTGCCGCTGACGATCCGCGAGCACCTCCTCGCGGGGGCTATCCCCTCGGAGGCGGAGCACCGGCCCATCAGCGCCTGCTTCATCGAGTTCCGAGGCAGCGACGCGCTGCTCTCCGAGCCCGACGGCGAGGCGCTCGCGGGGGCGGCCCTGGCCCGCCTCATGGGCACCGTCCAGCGCTCCGCCGAGACGAACGGGGTGAGCTTCTTCGAGACCGACATCAACCAGGACGGCGGCAAGATCATGCTCATCGCGGGCGCCCCGCGAACGAGCGGCCACGACGAGGAGGGCATGCTGCGCACCGCCCGCGACGTCATCGAGGCGGGCCAGGACATCCCCCTGGCCTTGCGCCTCGGCGTCAACGCCGGGCGGGTCTTCGCCGGCGGCTTCGGACCGCCCTTCCGGCGGACCTACTCCGTCAAGGGCGATGCCATCAACCTGGCCGCTCGCCTGATGGCCAAGGCCCCCAGCGGGGCGATCTACGCCACACCGGCGGTGCTCGATCGGTCGCGGACCGCCTTCCAGACCACGGCCCTCGAGCCGTTCATGGTCAAGGGCAAGGTGCGACCGGTCGAGGCCTGGTCCGTGGGCCCCGCGCGCGGCGCCCGGGCCATGACGCAGGAGCGGGTCGAGTTGCCGCTCGTCGGGCGCACGACCGAGCTAGCCGCCCTGGAAGAGGCGCTGGCCGCGGCGCGGGCCGGCCAGGGGCGCATCGTCGAGCTCATCGGCGAGCCGGGCATCGGCAAGAGCCGGCTGGTCGACGAACTCCACCGCCGAGCGCCCGACCTCCCCGTGCTCCTGGCGACCTCCGACGCCTACAGCCAGAACGCGCCGTACGGAACCTTCCACGGCCTGCTGCGCTCGATCGTGGGGGCCGACCCCGAGGCCGACCCGCAGACGGTAGGGGCTCGTCTGGCCGGCTGCGTGGCCAGCGCGACCCCGGAGCTCACCCCCTGGCTGCCGCTGCTGGCCATCCCGCTCGATGCGACCGTCGCGCCCACGGCCGAGACCGACGCCCTGGGCGAGGCGTTCCGGAAGCCCCGCCTGGAGGCGGCCATTTCGACGCTCCTGGCCGCCCTCGCCCCCGGACCGCTCCTGGCCGTCTTCGACGACGCGCAGTGGATGGACGAGGCCTCGGCCTCGCTCCTGGCCCGCCTGGCCCTCGACCTGCGCGAGCGGCGCTGGCTGATCCTGGCTCTGCGCACGGGCGCCGGGAGCGGTTTCGAAGCTGCCGAGGCAGCCGCCCCCCTCCGCCTGCGGCTCGCGCCGCTGGCGCCGGAGGCCGCGGCGAGCGCGCTGACGGCCGCCACCGAGGCGGCGCCGCTGCCGGCCCATGTCATGGACGCACTGACGGCGCGGGCGGGCGGCAACCCGCTCTTCCTCCAGGAGCTCCTGGCCGCGGCCCAGGGCGCGACCGGCGAGGCCGAGCTGCCGGCCTCCGTCGAGGAGGTCCTGGCCGCCCAGCTCGACCAGCTCGCCCCCCAGGACCGGCTCGTCCTTCGCTACGCGGCCGTCCTGGGCACCCGCTTCGAAAGCGGGCTGCTGGAGTCGATCCTGGCTCGCGGCGAGGCTCGGGCCGATCGGGGGACCTGGTCCCGGCTCTCGGCCTATGTCATTCGCGAGCCTTTCGGCTGGCTTCACTTCCGCCACGCCCTCATCCGCGACACGGCCTACGAGCGGCTATCGTTCCGCCGCCGGCAGGAGCTGCACGGTCAGGTCGGCGAGGCGATCCTGGCCGACTCACGGGCGCCCGACGAACAGGCCGAGCTGCTCTCGCTCCACTTCTTCCACGCCCAACGGTTCGATCAGGCCTGGCGCTACGGGCGGTTGGCCGGCGATCGGGCCCGCTCGGCCTATGCCAACGTCGAGGCGGCCCGCTCCTATCAGCGGGCCCTCGAGGCGGCCCGGCGGGTGCGCGGCATCCCTCCGCCCGAGGTGGCCGCGGCATACGAGGCGATGGGCGATGCGCGCGTCCGGCTGGGCGAGTTCGGAGCCGCCGCTGACGCCTTCCGGGCCGGCCGGGTCCTCGTCCGGGGCGATGCCCTGGCCGAGGCCCGCCTGCTGCTGAAGGTGAGCCAGATGAGCTGGCAGCAGGGCCGCCGGCCGGAGGCGCTCCGCTGGATCCGGCGCGCCGATGGCTTGCTCGAGGCGCGCCGCGACCTGCCGGCACGGGCCGAGCGGGCCCGGCTGGCCGTCGAGTACGGGGCCGTGCGGCAGCAGCAGGGTCGAGCCAGCGAGGCCATCCGCTGGTGGCGCCGGGCCATCCCGGAGGCCGAAGCGGCGGGAGCCAGGGACGCCCTGGCCCATGCCTACTACCTGCTCGACTGGGCCCTCCAGTCCCTGGGCCGTGGCGAGGAGGCGGTCAACGCCCCTGCCGCACTCGTCATCTACGAGGAGCTCGGCGACCTCGGCCAACAGGCCAAGGTCCTCAACAACCTCGGCGCGAAGGCCTACTTCGAAGGCGCCTGGGATGAGGCGATCGCCTACTACGAGCGGGCTCGCATCGCCTTCGAGCGCCTGGGTGCGCAGGTCGACGCCGCGACGCCGATCCTCAACATCGGTGAGATCCTGTCCGACCAGGGCCAGCTTCCGGAGGCCGAAGCCCAGTTGCGTCAGGCGCTGCGCGTCTGCCGGGCGGCCGACTACCGCTCCGGCGCGGCCCAGGCCTCCGCGCTCCTCGGTGTCGTCGAGGCCCGGGCGGGCCGCTTCGAGGAGGGCCTCGTGCTGCTGGCAGACGCCCGCGCCCTGTATCTCGCCGACGGCGAGAAGGTCGCCGCCATCGAGGTCGACGCGAAGGTCGTCGAATGCCTCGTGCTGCGAGGTGACGGCCGCGCCGCATCGACCCTGGCCGCGGACACGCTGGAGCGGGCGCTCGCCGCCGACGCAGGCTACCTCGAGCCCGCCTTGCGGCGCTTGAGCGGCCAGGCGCTGGCCCTCATCGGCCGGTCCGACATGGCACGGCAGGCCCTCGACGAGGCGTTGGCCACGGCCAGGCGGGCCGGCGATGAGTACCAGACGGCCCTCATCCTCGAGGCGCTGCGTCGCCTGCCCGCTCCCGCCCGGGCCGGCCTCGACGCTCGGGCGATGGCCGACGAGCACCACCGCATCCTGGCCAAGCTGGGGGTCCGGGCGACCGGCTCGGCCCCGCTCTAAAGCGGGATCGCGAACGCCGTGCCTTTCGGACCCGGCGTTCGGGCGGCCGGCTCGGCCCTAAGCCGAGCCTCGGCCGTCGATCAGCTGAAGTACTTGGGATCGGCGGCCGGGAAGATGAACGTGATCAGCACGTCGCTCTTGGCCTGCGGGCTGCGGTTGCGGCTCAGGATGCACGGCGCGCCGGCCGTGGCATCCGGGTTGGGGCAGTCGGGCAACAGGCCGAACGAACCGGGGGCGACCCAGGCCCCATCCCGGTCCCAGAAGCCGATGGTCGAGGCGAAACAGACCTGGAACGAGGCGACGCCGCGATGGCCGGAGAGCGCCTTGTCGATCTGGATGACGGCCGTCGAGGGCTGGCCGGTCGTGACGTCCACATCGGACTGCTGGCTCAGGCCGGAGTAGCCAGCGCAGGAGCCGTCGTAGTCCTTGCTGAGGGTCAGGAGGATGTAGCCACCGTCCGTGCCGCCGTTGGTACTGACGCTCGAGGTCGTGTTGCCGGCACTGCTGCTGGTAGTGCAGTCGGTGGCCGGTGCACAGCCGACGTTGGCGACGGTGAAGCTCGTCGAGGTCGCCGAGCCGAAGCCCGCCGCGCTGGCGGTCAAGGTGTAGCTGCCGACGGTGGCGATGCCCAGGCCGCCGAACGCGGCCGGCGCGCCGCCGGGGCCGGTCGTGGCGCCGCTGCCGCTGATGGCCACGGCCGGGCTGGCCGTCAGGCCGATGCTGACGCCGTCGACCGGGGAGCCGTCACCGGCCAGCGCGGCCACGGTGACCGGAGATCCGCTCGGGTCGAGCGCGACGCTGGTGATGGTCGTCGTCACCGTCGCATCGGTCGGCTCGGCCACGAAGGCGAGCGAGCAGCTTCCGACGACCGCGGTCGTGGGGTCCGACCCTACGTTCGTGAAGCCGTTGCCTGGCGGCCCGTTGAAGGCGTTCGACTGCTTGACGTCCGTCGACCACTGTCCGCTGCTGGCGCCGCAGGGGGCCGTCAGGGTGAAGCTGACGGTGACGCTATCGGGATAGGCAAGGTCGAGGTCGCGCAACTCGATGACGCCGCCGGAAACCTTCAACGTCCCTACGTCGCTGGTGGCCCCGGTCACGGTCATGTCGGCCGGCGGCGTGATGTTCGCCGAGCCGAGGGTCTGGCTGCGGTTCTCGTTGGTGATCGAGAAGGTGCCGGCAACGCTCGCCCCGGCCCCGATGCTCTCCGGCGTGGCGCCGTCCGAGTACGGTTTGGTCCCCGCCGCCACGAAGGCCGGCGAAAGGATGCCGCTCAGGAGCAGCAGGCTCGACGTTAGCACGCCGGCGCGCCCTCCGATGACTCGCGCACGGCTGCGCTGGAGGTGAGAAAGGTGCACGGGAGACACCCCTTCGTTCGGCGACCCCGCGGCGATGGTTGCCCCTCTGGCAGATCCGGCACTGTCGCGGTGGTCCTAGGACGAAAGTATGCCCATCTCGTGTCGTTGTGCGCAAGCACCTGGACCGGTCTGGCGGGTCGCTGGCCCGGATTCAGCTGAGCGCGGCCAGGGCCAGGAGGCCGCTGAAGATGGCCACCGAGATGCTGGCGAGGGTGCCCAGGAGGTAGTACTCGGCGAACTCGCGGTCGTCGAGCTGCTTGAAGCGAGCCACGGTCTTGGCCGCCACGACCAGGCCGATGGCGGCCTCGGCCTGGAGCAGGACGAAGATCACCACCAGCAGCCGCTCCAGCACGCCAACGGCCTGGCCGACCTTCTCCGGCGGCGGCCCTCGGCGCGGCCCGGCCGCGCCGTCCTGGCCGGTCACCGTGGCCCGCGGCCGGACGAGCGTGACCACGAACAGCGAGCCGGCTTTGGTGTTGACGATGAGCAACGCGGCGCCCACGACGGCGGTCAGCACGACCCGATGGAAGGCGGCCAGGTCGGCCCCGCCCAGGCCGCTCACGGCCGAGCTCCACCCGTCGCTCACCGGGGCGCGGGCCAGGAGCGCCCACCAGGCCGCGGCCATGAGGGCCAGGTGGGCTCCCTGGTCGGCCACGAAGAGGAAGGCGGGCATGGCCGTCCAGGTCCGATCCATCTGATCGGGCGCGGACGCCTCGGGCTGGAGGCTCGGCTCAGCGGGGGTGCCGCCCGCAGCCTGGGGGGAGCCGTGGAGCTCGGGGCTCGGCTCGGGCTGGAGGCCGGCCTCACGGAGGGCCCGGGCCTCGACGGCTCGAGTGATGCGGATCTTCGTCCGATCGATGACCCAGTGGCCGAGCGTGACCACCCCCAGCAGACCGGCCCCCGGCACCCCATAGGCCAGGACGAACGGCACGAGGCACAGGCCGACGACGGCCACGTGGGCGCTGAGGGCCACCCGGGCCCGACGGCTGTGCTTGAACTTCTCCGTCGCCATCCATTCGGTCTGGAGGACGAAATCGGCCGCCAGGTGGGCCAGCACCAGCCAGGCCAGGACGATGACAGGTTCGCTCACGCGGCGCCTCCGGCCTGCGCGAGGCCTGTCTCGAAGATGCGCCGCACCGCGGCCAGCAGGCGGCTCGCATCGCGGACCCGGCCCCGGCCGTAGGCCACGGACACGGTGGCCCGGCTGATGCCCAGACGGGCGGCCACGTCGGCCTGGCGACAGCCCTCGAGCAGCATGAGCCGGGCGATCGTCCGCTGGCGGGGGGTCATGGCCGTCAGGCTGGCGGCCAGGACCGGGGCCAGATCGTCGAGCAGCACGTCGGCGGCGGCCCCGCCGCTGACCGCCAGGAGCGCGTCGTGACGCTGCTTGGCCTCCCCCACCAGGGTCCGGGCAGCGACGTAGGCCTGTCCGGTGCGGCGCGTAGCGCTGCCCTGGCCGCGCTCGATCGAGCCGGCCACGATCACCCAGCGCATCCGCGGGGCGGTATCGTGGAGCAGACCCTGGAGCACGAACCGGAACGGGTCGGCGGACCAGCGGACGAGGCCCTGGACCTCATCGCCCTGGGTGAAGTCGAAGGGCGCCAGTTGGTCGTCCGGGGCCAGGGCGGTCAGCTCCGCGCTCAGGCGGCGGCTCCAGTCGCTGGCCGCGGCCAGGTCGAGCCGCGAGTCCACGACGTCCCCGATGAGCACGATGCCGCGTTCGTCCACGCCTGGAGACTAACAGAGGCCCGGATAGCCGTCAACGGCTAACCGATAGCGAGGTAGCCATGTCCGGCTATCCCCGCTCGAAGCCCTGGGCCGGGACCGGCTCGCAGCGGAGCGGCTTGTCCTCGCGGTAGCCCAGCAGGTAGTCGGCCTGGATGAGGGTATGGAGCTGGCTCGTGCCCTCGTAGATCACGGCGCTCTTGGCGTTGCGCAGGTAACGCTCCACGGGGTACTCGTCGCTGTAGCCGTAGGCGCCGTGGACCTGGATCGCGTCGAGGGCGCTCTGGACGGCGTGCTCGGTGGCGAACCACTTGGCCTGGCTCGTCTCGCGGGTGCTGCGCCGGCCGTGGTTCTTCAGCCAGGCCGCCTGCCAGCACAGCAGCCGCCCGGCCTCGATGCCCTGGCCCATGCGAGCGAGGAGCTGCTTGACCAGCTGGTGGCGGCCGATCTCGCGGCCGAAGGTCTGGCGCTGGTGGGCGTAGGTCAGGCTGGCCTCGAGGCAGGCCCGGGCCAGACCCACGGCCCCCGAGGCGACGGTGAAACGGCCCTGGTCGATGGCGCTCATGGCGATGCGGAAGCCCTCCCCTTCCTCGCCCAGGCGGTTGGCCGCCGGGACCCGGACGTCCTCGAAGGCCAGCCAGCCGGTGCTCCCGGCGTGGATGCCGAGCTTGCCCTCGATGGGCCCGGAGGTGAAACCGGGCATGCCCCGCTCGACGATGAAGGCGGTGATGCCGTCGTGGCCCTTGGCCCGATCGAGGGTCGCGAAGACGAGGACGTGGTCGGCCAGGTCGGCCAGGCTGATCCACAGCTTGGAGCCGTTGAGGACGTAGTCCTGGCCGTCGCGCCGGGCGCTCGTCACGAGGGCCGCCGCGTCGGTGCCCGAGCCGGGCTCGGTAAGGGCGAAGGTAGCCAGCCGCTCGCCCCGGGCCTGGGGCACGAGGAAGCGCTGCTTCTGTTCCTCGGTGCCCCACTGCAGGAGGGTCAGGGAGTTGAGCCCGACGTGGACGCTGAGGATGACCCGGAAGGCGCTGTCGGCGGCCTCGAGCTCCTCGCACAGGAGGCCCAGGCTGACGTAGTCGAGGCCGGAGCCGCCGTAGGCCTCGGGGATGGGGCCGCCCAGGAAGCCCAGCTCGCCCATCCGCCGGAACGTCGGCTCGTCGACGTGGTGGGCCCGGTCCCAGTCCCGGATGTGGGGCCGGATCTCGGCCTCCGCGAAGTCGCGGGCCGTGGCCTGGACGAGGCGCTGCTCGGCGGTCAGCTCGAGGTCGATCATGGGCCCATCGTGCCACGC
>DASUKL010000025.1:0-26407 GCA_036278755.1 Candidatus Limnocylindrales bacterium
GGATCTCTCAGTACCCTCTCATGCGAGCGGCCTACGTTCGCGTCATGACCCTCATCGACGATCTCGACGCGCCGCCGAGGCGGCGCTGGCTGCGCTGGCTGGCCCTCCTCGTGGTCCTGGTCATCGTCGTGGCCGCCGGGCTGTGGGTGGCCCACCCCTTCGGGACCCAGGCGGCCGCGCCCATCACCGCGGTCGCCTCGAACGGGACCGTCGTGTCCTCCGTCGATGTCTCGGGGGCCATCGAGGCCGGGACCGTCGAGGAGCTGAGCTTCGGCGCCTCGGGCACCGTCAAGACCCTCAGCGCCGCCGTCGGCCAGACGGTGACCGCGGGGCAGGTCCTGGCGACCATCGACGACGCCGCGGCCCAGGCCCAGCTGAACGTGGCCGAGACCAACCTCACCGCGGCCCAGGCACGTCTCAAGGAGGATCAGGACGCGCCCGAGTCGGCCACCGTGGCGGCGGCCCGAGACAGCCTCACCCAGGCCAAGCAGCAGGTGACCGATGCCCGCCAGGACCTCAGCGACACCGAAGCCTCCAACACCCAGTCGCTCGACGCGGCCCGCAGCGCGGTGACCAGCGCCGAGGCCAAGCTGGCCGCTGACAAGGCCGCCACGCCGCCCGCCTCTGCCGCGCAGCTGAGCACCGACGCGTCGGCCGTGACCCAGGCCAAACAAAGCCTGGCCGCGGCCCAGGTGCGGGCCACGAGCGCGCTCCACCAGGCCCGGCAACAGGTCAGCTCGGCCACCCTGGGCGTGGCCGATGCGACCGACCAGTACACGCAGAAGACCGCACCCACGACGGCCGCCCAACTGGCCCAGGACGAGGCTTCCGTGGCCCAGGCCCAGCAGTCGCTCATCACCGCGCAGCAGACCGCCGGGGGCTCGGAGATCGTCTCGCCCATCGCCGGCACCGTGACCGCCGTGCAGATCGCCGTCGGCGACAAGGTCAGCGGCTCCTCGGGCAACGGCTCCACCGGCTCGTCCTCCGGCTCGACCTCGGCCACCGGCCAGATCGAGGTCATGGACCTGGCCCACCTCGTCCTCGGCGGCGAGGTCTCCGACCTCGACGTGGCCAAGCTCGAGGCCGGCCAGGGGGCGACCATCACCGCGGACGCGCTGGGCGACACGACCCTCACCGGCAAGATCTGCGAGCTGGACTCCGTGGGGACGCAGGTCCAGGGCGTGACGAGCTACGCCGCGAAGATCTGCCTCGACGGGACGTCGCCCAGCCTGCGGGTGGGCATGAGCGCCGACGCCAGCGTCGTCGTCGAGCGGGCCGACGGCGTCCTCGTCCCGTCGCTCGCCGTCCAGACCGTCGGCGGGCGGCAGGTCGTCGAGGTCATGGCCGCGGACGGTACCGTCGTCCAGACGGCCGTCACGACGGGCCTCTCCGACGGCCAGGAGACCCAGATCGTGTCCGGGCTCGCGAGCGGGGCGAAGGTCGTCGTGCGGCTGCAGACGAGCACCACGAACGGCGGCACGAACGGCCGCGGCGGCGGCGGCCTCCCCGGCGGAGGCCTGCAGCGGGTCATCGGCGGCGGGTTCGGTGGCTGAGGGCGGCCCGCCTCAGGCCCTGGTCGTCATGGAGGGGGTGGGCAAGCGCTACGGCGCCCGCGGCGCGGCCGACGCCCTGGTCGTCCATGCCCTGGCCGACGTGGACCTCCACATCGAGGCCGGGGAGTACGTGGCCATCGTGGGCCCGTCCGGCTCGGGCAAGAGCACCCTCATGAACATCCTGGGTTGCCTCGACGTGCCCGACACCGGGCGCTACGCGATCTACGGGCGGGACGTCTCCCGCCTCGGCGACGATGCCCTGGCCCGGGTGCGCAACCGCTACGTCGGTTTCGTCTTCCAGACCTGGAACCTGCTGGCCCGGACCTCGGCCCTGGACAACGTGGCCCTGCCGCTGGCCTACCGCGGGACCCCCGGACGGCGGCGCGCGGCGATGGCGGCCCTGGCCGCGGTCGGCCTCGCTGCCCGGGCCCGCCATCTGCCGAACCAGCTGTCGGGCGGTGAGCAGCAGCGGGTGGCCATCGCCCGGGCCCTGGTGACCGAGCCGGCTATCCTGCTCGCGGACGAACCGACGGGCAGCCTCGACTCGGCCACCGGCGCGGAGATCATGCGCCTCTTCGGCGAGCTCAATGCCACCGGCCGGACCGTCGTCCTGGTGACCCATGACCCGACCATCGCGGCCCACGCCCGGCGTCAGGTCCGCCTCCGCGACGGGCGCATCATGGCCGACGAGCGCCTCCAGCCGGAGCCTGCGCGCACGCCGTTCCTGCCCGGCCCGGCACCCTGGGCCGGTCGGACGCTGGAGGGCGGCCGTGCCCTTCCGTGACCTCCTGGCCACGGCCTTCGTGGCCATCGGGGCCAACAAGCTGCGGGCCGGCCTCACGATCCTCGGCGTGCTGGTGGGCGTGGCCGCGGTCATCGGCATGGTCTCGGTGGGCCAGGGCGCCTCGGCCTCGGTGGAGGCCGCGCTGCAGGGCCTGGGCACGAACCTCGTCCTCATCAGCCCGGGCAGCACGACCTCCGGCCTGGTCCGCGGTGCGGCAGGCTCGGCCACGACCCTGACCTTGGACGACGTGGACGCCCTCCAGGCGAGCGGCGCGCTGCCCGACGCGGCAGCCATCGAGCCCGAGCTGAGCGGCTTCGCCCAGGCCGTGGTGGGAGCGGCGAACGCCGACCTGACCGTCACCGGCACGACCCCGGCCTACCAGCAGGTGCGTGACTGGGAGGTCGCCTCGGGCAGCTTCTTCAGCCAGGCCGACGTGACCGCCGCCGATCCGGTGGCCGTCCTCGGCGCCGAGGCGGCGACCAACCTCTTCGGCACGGACGACCCGGTGGGCCAGTCGGTCGAGCTGCGCTTCTCGGCCGCCGGGGCAGGCGGGGCTCGCTTCGGGGGCCGCGACCCGGCCGCCGTGCGGGAGGTGCGCCTGCGAGTCGTGGGCGTCCTGGCGGCCAAGGGTCAGGCCGGCGGCTTCAGGGATCAGGACGACCAGATCGTGGTCCCCGTGACCACGGCCCAGCAGCGGATCTTCGGCCGCGACAACGTCAACCTCATCGCCATCTCGGCGGCCAGCCAGGACCAGATGCCGGCCGTCGAGGTCGAGGCGACCCAGGTCCTCCTGGGCACCCACCGCATCACCGATCCGAGCGCCGCCGACTTCACCGTCCAGACCCAGCAGGATCTGCTCGCGGCCAGCACCTCGGCGGCCTCGACGTTCACCGTCCTCCTCGGCGCGATCGGCAGCATCAGCCTGCTCGTGGGCGGCATCGGGATCATGAACATCATGCTCGTCAGCGTCACCGAGCGAACGCGGGAGATCGGTCTGCGTAAGGCCCTGGGGGCGCGGCGCCGCGACATCCTGGGCCAGTTCCTGACCGAGGCCGTGGTG
Source organism: Candidatus Limnocylindrales bacterium (assembly GCA_036278755.1). GTDB lineage: Bacteria > Chloroflexota > Limnocylindria > Limnocylindrales > CSP1-4 > DASUKL01. Next base: position 3,398 of record DASUKL010000025.1, read on the forward strand.
CTCACGACGCTGGGTGGCGTGGCGGGGGTCCTGGCCGGCATCGTGGCCGCCGCGCTGATCGCCGACCTCACCAGCGTGCCGGCCACGGTGACGCCCCTGGCGGTCGTCCTGGCCATCGCCGTGAGCGCCGCCGTGGGGCTCGTCTTCGGTCTCTACCCTGCCCGCCGGGCGGCCCGTCTCCAACCCATCGTCGCGCTCCGGACCGAGTGACCGGTGCGCCGTCCGGCCCGACGCCCGGGCCGCCAGAGGTTCCGACCATGAGCCCCGACCCGTTCCCGACCGCTTCGCCCTTCGGCGATCCGGGCCAGCCTCCCAGCGGCCCCCTGATCGAGCCGCCCCCGACCCCACGCGCTCCGCTTCCCGCCGCGGCCATCCCGCCCAAGACTTCCTCCCGCCGCCGGTGGCCGGCCATCCTGGCTGGCGTGGCGGCCGCCGTCCTGGTGGCCGGGATCAGCTTCGCGGGCGGCTACGAGGTCGGCCAGGGCGGGGTCCCCTCGTCGGGCGCGGCCGGCCTGGGCGACGGCGGCTTCGGCCGGTTCGGCAACGGCCTCGGCGGATCCGGGGCTCCCGGAGGCCGGTTCGGCCAGGGCCGGGGCACCGGCGCCGGCGGGACCGCGGGGACGATCTCCAGCGTGGCCCCCGACCAGCTCACGGTGAGCGTGGCGAGTGGTGGCTCGAAGCTAGTCCTCGTCGACTCATCGACGACCGTGACGAAGATCTCGTCGACCGACGAAGCCCTGACCGACCTCAGCCAGGGTGAGTCCATCACGGTCGTGGGCACGACGAACCCGGACGGCAGCGTCACGGCCATGCAGATCATCGTCGGCCAGGCGGACGGCCTCTTCGGGCCCCCCGGCCAGCGCCGTGGTCCGGGTGGCTCGCCACTACCGACGGCCGGGCCCTGAGCTCCCGCTCGCCGGCAGGGCGCGCCCCGGGACCGCCCATCTCATAGACTGGCCTCCGAGCGACCCAGCGACCGACCGCGATCGACGGAGGAGCGTCCCATGCCCGCCGGCCCCAGCCTGCGCCCGAGATGCCCCATCGTCCCCCGGCGGCCGGACTGATGCCCGGCCCCGAGGCCCACCTGGGCCCCACGGCCGCCGCCGCCGCGGCCGTCCTGGGAGCCATCGTGGGCCTGCTGGCCGACCGGCTGGCGGCCCGCTGGCCGGACCATGAGGACGGTGCGATCCGTCGGCCCGACTGGCGCACGATCGTCGTCGTCGTCCTCGGCGCCCTGGCCTTCGGTGGCCTGGCCGCCCGCTGGTCGGCCCCTCGCGACGTCGTCGTCCTGGGGCTCTGGTTCGGGGCCCTCATCGTCCTCCTGGCCACCGATCTCGACCAACGGCTCCTGCCGGACCGGATCACCCTGCCCCTGATCCCCCTCACCTTGATCGTGCTCCTGAGCGGCTGGGGCCCCATCCTGGGCAGTGGGCCGGGGGCCGTGGTCGACGGGCTGGCGGCCGGCCTGGGCCTGACCGCCGTCCTGGCCGTGACCGACGCCCTGTTCCATGGCGGCCTGGGCCTGGGCGACCTGAAGCTGTCGCCCAGCCTGGGGTTCATGGCCGGGGTCGCCCATCTCGTGGCCGGGCTGGCCGTGGCCGCCATCGGTGGGGCAGCCGTCCTCCTGTTCCTCCTGGCCGCGCGGCGGATCACCTTGCGCAGCTTCGTGCCCTTCGGGCCGATCCTCATCGTGGGCGGCATCCTGGCCGCCGTGGCCGCGTGAGAGCGGCTCGTGGCCCTGACGGCCGACCGGCGTCCCTGATGGCCGTGCCGCCGCCCGGGGTCGGGTTGCGGGAACGCGCCGGCGGCACTACCATCGCCCCCAGCCGGAGTCGTCCTCGCGGCCGTGCCCTCGTCGCACGGACGGCGCACCGCCGGCGGGCCATGACGGGCGGACGCCCCAGCGCCGAACGGAGAGCCTGCAGGATGATGCGAGCCTGATGCGCCGCCGCCAGGGGACCATGCCCTCGCACGGCCGGCTGCTGCTCGTCCTTGTCACCGCCCTGACCCTGGCCCTGCCCAGCCTTGCTGCGACGCCCCACGCCAGCGCCGATGACCTCTCCGAGGCCCGGGCCCAGCAGCGGGCCCTGCAATCCAAGATCAAGGCCGAACGGGCCGCGATCGCCTCGCTCACCGCCCAGCAGGGCAAGATCAAGGTCCAGATCGCCTCGACGACCAAGCAGCTCGACGGCATCAATGCCGACCAGGCCGAGCTGAAGCAGCAGATCGCCGCGGCCAGCACGGCCCTCGCCGCGGCCCAGGCCCGATACGCCAAGCTGACCGACCAGCTGGATCAGCTGGACTGGACGCTGGGCATCCTGCAGGACGAGCTCGACGATCGCCAGGCCGACCTCAGCCAGAGCAAGCAGCTCCTGGCGGCCCGACTGGCGGAGGCCTACCGGACCCAGCAGACGAGCCTCCTCGAGCAGGTCCTCAGTGCCGACTCCCTGACCACGGTCCTGGCCGACGTGGGCAACTACCTCAGCCTGGGCGACCAGGACGCGCAGCTGGCCCGGCGCATCGAGGCCGATCAGGCCTCCCTCGTCGAGCTCCAGAGGACCACCGACCAGACCCGCTTCAATACCGACCAGCTGGCCGGAGAGGTCAAGGCCCAGGCCGCCAGCCTGGCCGACCAGAAGGCCAGCCTCGACGCGGCCAAGAAGCGGCTCGACGCCCTGGAGCGACAGGCCAAGAGCTTCCTGGCCCGACAGGAGGCGGCCTTCCGCAAGGCCAACGCCACGAAGACCGCGGCCAACGCCGCCCTCAGCCGGGCCCAAGCCGCCCAGGACAGCCTCGACCGCAAGATCGACCAGCTGATCGCCGCGAATTCGAATGCCTGGCACATCCCCTCGTCCTACAACGGCACCTTCAGCTGGCCCATGGCCGGGACGGTGACCCAGGAGTTCGGCTGCACGGGGGTGCCCATGGAGCCGCCCTACGATGGTTGCAGCCACTTCCATCAGGGCATCGACATCCATGCCCCGTACGGCACGCCCATCCACGCTGCGGGTGACGGGGTCGTGGTCTTCGTCGGCTACAACCCCTATGACGCTCCGCCCCGAGCCTGGATCGTGACCATCGCCCATTCGGGGAGCCTGCGCACGATGTACGCCCACATGATCGGGGGCAAGGTGCCGGCCGGGATCCACGTCGGGGCCCACGTCAAGCGCGGCCAGGTCGTGGGTTACGAGGGCCTGACCGGTCACACCACCGGCCCGCATCTCCACTGGGCGGTGTATCGCGACGGCCTGCCGGTCAACCCACGGCTGTACCTCTAGCCCGCCCCGCCCAGCCCCGTCGGGTCGCCGGCGCCGCGCGGCTGCCGACCCTGCGGACACCGCGGCCCGAGGCGGCCCGGCCGGGATCGGGCCGGGTGTTAGCATCGCGGCGTGAAGCGCGTCCTGGCCGTCATCCTGGCCGGCGGTGAAGGGGAGCGCCTGTCGCTCCTCTCGAGCGTGCGGGCCAAACCGGCCGTGCCCTTCGCCGGGAAGTACCGGATCATCGACTTCACGATCAGCAACTGCGTCAACTCGGGCATCGACGACGTGGTGGTCCTGACCCAGTACGACCCCCGCTCGCTCAACGACCACATCGGGCTGGGCCGACCCTGGGACCTCGACCGCAACCGCGGCGGCATCCGCCTCCTCCAGCCGTACGTCGCCCGCGGGCGGGCCAACGCCTGGTATGGCGGCACCGCCGACGCCGTCCGGCGCAACCTGAGCACGATCGTCGAGTCGGGCGCCGACACGGTCGTCATCCTGGCCGGCGACCACATCTACAAGATGGACTACGAGCCCTTCATCCGGGCCCACAAGCGGCACCGGGCCGATGTCACCATCGCCGTGCGGCCCGTGCCCCTCGGTGACGCCCATCGCTTCGGCATCCTGGCCCTCGATGAGAACGGGGCCGTGGCGGAGTGGCAGGAGAAGCCGGAGCACCCGCGCAGCGACCTGGCCAGCATGGGCATCTACGTCTTCTCCACGCGGGCCCTCACGGCCTGGCTCGATCCGACCCGGGTTGACTTCGGCCGCCACGTGATCCCGGCCATGTTGGCCGGCGGGGCTCGGGTCTTCGGTTACCGCTTCGACGCCTACTGGCAGGACGTGGGCACCATCGAGTCCTACTGGCAGGCCAACATGGACCTCCTCGAGGAGCGGCCGGCCCTCGACCTCTACGACAGGAGCTGGGTCATCCATACCCGCTCCGAGGAGCGGCCGCCGGCCCGGGTGGGGGCCACGGCCAGCATCCACCGCAGCCTCATCAGCCACGGCTGCCTCGTGGCCGGCACAGTCGAGCGCTCCGTGCTGGCCCCCGGGGTGCGGGTCGGCATCGGGGCCGTCGTGCGCGACAGCATCGTCTTCTTCGACACCGATATCCGGGCCGGGGCGATCGTCGACCGGGCCATCGTCGACAAGTTCGTGACCGTGGGCCCCAATGCCGTGGTGGGCGAGGGGGCGGACCTCAGCATCCCCAACCGCCAGGAGCCCAGCCGCCTGAACACGGGCATCACCGTCGTGGGCAAGGGCGCGGCCGTGCCGCGGGGGATGCGCATCGGGCGCAACTGCCGCATCGCCGAAGGGGTCCGGGCCAGCGACTACCGGGGTCGGGTCCTGCGCAGCGGCGGATCGGTCGAGGCGCACGGACAGGCTGCCTCGCGGAGCGCGTCGACGGCTGCCTCGCGGGCGGAGGACGCGGCGCTGGCCGAGGCCAGGTCGGCCGAGGGAAGATCCACCGAGGCCAGGCTCACGACCGCGCGCCGACCCAGGGCGCCGACGCTCGTGCCCAGCACCGCCGGCCGCGAGCCGCGCCTGGCCGGTTGAGCCTCGCCCGCGACGAGCGGGCAGCGGCCCGTCCGAGCGCGGCCCGCCTCGACGCCTGGCTGGCCGAACTCGACCTGATCCCCCAGGGCGGGGCCGAGCGGGAGGGCGTCGTGAGCCGCGACATCGTCCTCGACGGCCGCTCGCGTCGTGACATCCGGATGACCATCATCCTCGACCCCGGCCTGGGCTGCCTCATCTGGGTCCACTACGCCCCGCCCCTCGCCGACGGGTTTCGCAAGACCTACCAACGCCTCCTCCACTGGAACGACGAGCTGCCCTTCGTGAAGTTCGGCCTGGCCGACGAGGAACGCATCACCCTCAGCGCGGAGCTGCCGCCGGCCGGCCTCGGAGCGCCGGCCCTGGGACTGGCCCTGGCCCGTCTGGTGGCCGTCTGCGACCTGCTCGCCGACGCCTCGGCCGAGTGGGTCTGGCCGCACGGTCAGGCCCGCCCGGAACCCGGTCCGCCCTCGTCCCTGCTGGCCCGCTTCGCCGCCGAGCTGACCGAGTTGGCGCCGCCCGAGCCTGGAGACGAGTCTGAGCCTGGAGCAGAGCCCGAGCCTGGAGCCGAGCCCGACCCTGGAGCCGAGCCCGACCCCGAAGCCGGCGCAGCCGAGGCCGAAGCCGAGCCCCAGCCGTGAGGCGCGCGCTGACGACCGGCGCCCTGGCCCTGACCCTGGCCGGAGGCCTGGTCCTGACCTCGCCCCTGGCCGGCCCGGCCGCGACGCCGGTCGCGGCTGCCGCGAGCGCCGACTCGTACGTCACCGGCAACAGCACCTACGATCTCGATCCGACCGCTCGGGTCGTGCGCGTGAGCGCGGCCATGACCTTCGAGGACACCAAGGCCGATAGCGACACCATCCGCTACTACTTCACCGGCTACCGCATGGGCATCCAGAAGGAGGCCCAGCACGTGGCCGTGACGAGCGGCGGCAAGAGCCTCTCGATCGCCCTCAGCCCGGCCACCGACGCCAAGAGTGGGGCCGCTTACCAGGTCCTCGACGTCAAGTTCGGGACGCGGATCAGCCACGGCCACACCGAGCACTTCACGGTCACCTACGAGCTGCCCGACGGCGGCCCCCGCACCAGTGGTCTCATCCGGATCGGCCCGGCCGTGGCGGCCTTCTATGCCTGGTCCTACGGCGCCGACGAAGCCAGCGTGACCGTCCATCTGCCGGCCGGCTTCGAGCCCACCGTCGAGGGCGGTCCGCTGACCCGGAGCCAGGCCGCCGACGGCTCCACCACGCTCGCCGCCAGCCACGTCAAGGACCCCGCCAGCTGGGCGGCCTGGGTCACCGCCGAGCGACCGTCCGGCCTCGGCTCGGTGCGCCTCGAGGTGCCCATCGAAGGCCAGCCGGAGACCGTCGAGATCCGCTCCTTCCCCGAGGATGAGGTCTGGCTCGACGCCGTCCGACAGCGGCTCAGCAGCGCCCTGCCCACCCTGGGCACGCTCATCGGGCTGCCCTGGCCGGCCAGCGGCCCGCTCGTGGTCAGCGAGGCCTATGCCCCGCTGCTGGGCGGCTACGCCGGGCTCTACCAGCAGGCCGACGCGGCCGGCCGGCCGGACAGCATCCGTATCACCGAGGATCCGGACCCCCTGGTCATCGTCCACGAGGCCTCCCACGCCTGGTTCAACGGGAACCTCTTCGACGGGCGCTGGATCGCCGAAGGCCTGGCCGACGAGTACGCCTCGCGGACCCTGGCCGCGGAGGGTGAGACCGGCTTCGACCCCGAACAGGTCAGCCATTCGGACCCGGCCGCCTTCCCGCTCGAAGCCTGGCCCCCGCCCGGGCCGATCACCGATCCCCAGAGTGCAGCCGCCGAGCGCTACGGCTACAACGCGGCCTGGACGGTGATCCGCAGCCTGGTGACCGAGATCGGTGAGCAGCGCATGGCGGCCGTGCTGCAGGCCGCCCGAGCTCGGACCATCCCCTACGTCGGGCGGCCCGCGGCCGAGTCCTACGTCCGGGGCGGGGGTGTGCCCGACTGGCACGTCCTGCTCGACCTTCTCGAGCAGGTCGGCGGCTCGCATGCCGCCGAGGGCCTCTTCCGGACCTGGGTGGTCGGCCCGGCCCAGGCGACGGCCCTGGCGGACCACAGCGTGGCCATCGAGGCCTACGCCAAGCTGCTCCAGGACGGGCAGGGCTGGCTGCCTGGGATCTACGTCCGGAAGTCTATGGCCGCCTGGGACTTCGCGACGGCCCAGCGAGCGATGGCCGAGGCCGAAGCCGTCCTGGCCGTGCGCGATCGCGTCACCAGCTTGGCCGAGGAGCTCCACTTGCGACCCACCGGCGCGCTGCGGGAGACCTACGAGTCGGCGGCGACCAGCCTGGCCGGGGCGCAGGCCATGGCCGAGGACGAGCTCTCCGCCCTGCAGGCCATCGGCCAGGCGCGCCGGGCCGTGGCGGAGCCGCGGGACATCCTGACCACCGTAGGCTTGCTCGACGCCCAGCCCCAGGCCGCCCTCGACGAGGCCGCGGCGGCCTTCGAGGCCGGCCACCTGGCTGAAGCGCGCTTGGCCGCGGCCCGGGCCGAGGAGGTCGTGGCTGCGGCCCCGGCGCTCGGCCGCCAGCGCCTGCTCTGGCTCGCGGCCGGGCTCGTCGCCCTGCTCCTCCTGGCCGCCCTGGCGGCCCTCCTCGTGCGCCACAGGTGGGCTCGGACCCGGGCCGCGGTCCGAGCCACTGGTACACTCCCCGCCAGCCACGCCGCACGCCCACAGGCGACGCGCGCCGAGGATCGCCCCGGGCACCGCGAGGGCCCATAAGGACAGGCTCCGCGCAGGTCGTGCGCCGGGTCGTGATGGAAGGAGGTCGGCGTCGGTGGACGGCGTCCGGATGCTGCGTCGGCGACCTTCGTCGGAGATCCTCTCGGGGGAGTCGGCCGACGTCTATTTCGCCCGGGCCGACGAGATCCTCGAGCGGGAGGGGCTCGACCCGCTCGTGACCATGGAGATCTTCGCCCGTCAGCCGGGCGTCCTGTGCGGCATCGACGAGGCCAAGATCCTGCTCGCCGAAGCCCTCGAGGACGCGCCCCCCGACGAGGCCGTGGTCGAGGCGCTCGACGACGGCGACCTGACCGGGCCCAAGGAGGTCGTCCTCCGCATCCGGGCCCGCTACCGGCGCTTCGGGCTGTACGAGACGGCCATCCTGGGCATGCTGGCCCAGTCGACGGGCTGGGCCACGGCGGCCCGGGAGTGCGTCGAGGCGGCGGCGCCCCAAGCGGTCATCAGCTTCGGTGCCCGCCACGTCCATCCTGAGGTCACCGACACGCTGGACTACGCGGCCATCGTAGGCGGCTGCGTGGGGGCCTCGACGCCGGCCGGAGCCCGCCTGGCCGGGCTCTCGCCGACGGGCACGATGCCCCACTCGCTGGTCCTCATCTTCGGCGACACGGTGCGCGCGGCGGAGGCCTTCGACCGTGACCTGGACCCGGACGTGGCGCGCATCGTCCTCGTCGACACGTTCAAGGACGAGGCCGAGGAGGCGCTCCGCGTGGCCCACGCCCTGGGCGACCGGCTCTACGGCATCCGCCTCGACACCCCTGCCGAGCGCGGTCGCGTGACGGCGGACCTGGTCAAGGAGGTCCGGGCCCGCCTCGACCTGGAGGCCTTCCAGCACGTCCGGATCATCGTCAGCGGGGGCCTGAATCCCGAGCGGATCGGGTACTTCAAGGCCGAGGGCGCGCCGGTCGACTCCTTCGCCGTGGGCTCCTACATCAGCGGGGCCAGCCCCATCGACTTCACCGGTGACCTCAAGGAGATCGACGGCCGGCCGATCGCCAAGCGCGGTCGCATCCCGGGCACGACGCCATCGGATCGCATCCAGCGGGTGGACCTGGGGGCCTGGCGCGGCAGTTGAGGCCGGCTAGAGCTCGCCTCGCTCGGCTAGCCGGGCCAGCCACAGGATGCCGACCAGCGACTTGGCGTCCTCGATGGCCCCGGCCTCGGCCCGACGCAGGGCCTCCCGCCAGGGCAGGCGGACGAGGTCGAGCCGCTCGTCGGGCTCCGGGCCGCTGTAGTCGGCTAGGGGGCTGAGGTCCGTGGCCAGGTAGAGGGTCATCAGCTCGGAGGCGAAGCCGGGGGCCGTCCAGAAGCTGCCCAAGCGGCGCCACGTCCCGGCCGCGAAGCCGGTCTCCTCGCCCAGCTCGCGCGGGGCCGCGTCCTCCGGCGGCTCGACCGCGCCGCCGGCTTGGCGTTCGAGGGTCCCGGCCGGGATCTCGAGCAGGATGCGGCCGGCCGCGGTGCGGAACTGGCGGACCATGAGGAGGTCCTGTCCGTCCAGGGGCAGGATGGCCACAGCGCCCGGGTGGTCGACGATCTCCCGTTCGTGGAGGCCGCCCCCGGCGTCCCGGATCGTGTCGAGACGGAAGCGGATGTAGCGGCCGTCGTGGATCAGACGGCTGGCGACCGTCTCCTCCTCCAGCTCGGCATCGCTCACCTCCCGAGTATAGGTGGCCCGGAAGTCCTGGCCTCCGGGCGGGGGTCCTGGTACGAAGGTCTCATTGAGGCACGCGAGGGTCCTCCCTAGCATCGAGGCGAGGTCGGTCCCAGGCGACGGAGCCGGCCCTTGCCGGGACGAAGGGACCGTTGTCGCCCGGTCCAGGAGACAGCGCATGGACAAGCTCAAGGGATTGGCCGGATGGGCCACCAAGGCCATGCCGGCCCTCGTGCTGGCGATCTGGCTCTGGCGCTGGTAACAGCCAGCTAACGGCCGGGCCCGGCCCGGCCACCACATCCGGGGGATCCAGACGCGGCGCACCGACAGGCGCGCCGCGTCGTCGTGTCCGGCGCCTGCCGCGCTCCGTGGTCGTCTCCGACTCGCACTGAAGGGCGTCGTGTCCGGCGCCTGCCGCGCGCGCCTCAGCGGATCTGGCTCCCCAGCCTCGATCCCTGGCCCCGTCGGCCCACGTCCTTGGCCAAACAATGGCGATTCCGCACCCTTATGCCCAGGCCCCTCGACGACCACGACCTCCTGGCCACCCCGGAGCCCTCCCCGAGCCCGAATCAGGCCTGATTCGTGGCCATATGCTCCGCCCAGCGCGCGTCTGGCCACGATCAGGACGTCTCCGGAGGATCCGGAGACGAGGACCCGGACCCGCTCGGATATGACTCGACGCCGGCGACGCATTTGGCCAAGCACGGGCCCTCCGGGACCCTCCACCCCAGGCGCGCCCACGGATATGGCACGCTGGGGCGCGTGTTTGGCCAACTCCCGCGTCAGGGGTCGGCCGGCCTCGGACGGCTCGGGTCGGGCGGCGTCCCAGGCGCGCGCTTCGGCCGGCCTGGGTGGACTCGAGGGCCCTGAGGGAGCGGCCCTCGGGCGGTGTGGGCTGAGGCTCAGGCGGAGGCGGCTACGGCCTCGGTGTCGGCCGGGGCGGCGGTCGGAGCCGACGGCGGCGCGTCGAGGGCCAGGCTGCTCTCGCGGTCGAAGAGATGCAGCTTGTCGAGGTGCACCCGCAGGTCGAGCGAGTCACCCGGGCGGACCTGGACGGAGGACGGGATGAGGGCCACGATCTCGTGCTCGCCCACGGTGGCGTGGATAAGCTCGTCGTTGCCCAGGAACTCGACCACGTCGCAGTGGGCCCGGAAGCCGGCCTCCCCGCTCTGGGCCGATCCGACGTCGATGTGCTCGGGCCGGAAGCCGACCGTGAGGGGCCGGCCGGTGGTCGTGCCGGCCTCGGTCCGCAGCCGGTCGGGCAGGGGGAAGGCCAAGTCACCGTCACGGACGACGGAGCGATCTGCGTCCCGATCGAGCTGCATGTCCATGAAGTTCATGGCCGGGCTGCCGATGAAGCCGGCCACGAACTTGTTGACCGGATGCTCGTAAAGCACCTGCGGCGGGCCGACCTGCTGGAGCAAGCCGGCGCTCATGACGGCGATGCGGCTGCCCATGGTCATGGCCTCGACCTGGTCGTGGGTCACGTACACGATCGTCGTCCGCAGCCGCTGGTGGAGGCGGGCGATCTCGGCCCGCGTCGCCACGCGGAGCTTGGCGTCGAGGTTGGAGAGCGGCTCGTCCATGAGGAAGACCTTAGGCTCGCGGACGATGGCCCGGCCCAGGGCCACCCGCTGGCGCTGGCCGCCGGAGAGCTGCTTCGGCTTGCGGTCGAGGAGGTTGGAGAGCTCGATGGTCTGGGCCGCCTCGCGGACCCGGCGGTCGATCTCGGCCTTGGGCGTCTTGCGCAGCTTCAGGCCGAAGGCCAGGTTGTCGTAGACGCTCATGTGCGGATAGAGGGCGTAGCTCTGGAAGACCATGGCCACGTCGCGGTCCTTGGGGGCCAGGTCGTTGACCACCCGGTCGCCGATCTTGAGCGTGCCCTCGCTGATCTCCTCGAGGCCGGCGATCATCCGCAGGGAGGTCGTCTTGCCACAGCCGGAGGGTCCGACGAGGACGAGGAACTCCTCGTCCTGGACCTCGAGGTTGAGGTCGTTGACGGCGACGACGTCGCCGCTATAGCGCTTCCAGACGTGGTCGAAGGTCACCGTGGCCATGCGTCACGCTCCCATGCTGCGCGGGTTCCGGGACATGCGCCTCGGGCGGGCTCGGTGAGGACCGGTCCGCGCCTCGATGCTACCACCGGCCCAGGGGCCGGATGGAGGGGGTCGTCAGGCATCGAGCGGCTCATCCCTTGACCGAGCCGCCCACGATGCCGCGGACGAAGTAGCGCTGGAGGCCGAAGAAGACGCCGAGCGGGATCGCCATCGAGATGAAGGCCGCCGCCCCGAGGAGCCAGAAGTCCTGGCCGCGGTTGCCGACGAGGTTGGCGATGAAGATCGTCAGTGGGTCGTTCGTGGGGTTCGCCGCGCCGATGTAGATGAGGGCCACCAGGAGGTCGTTCCACACGAAGAGGAACTGGAAGATGGCCAGGGCGGCGATGGCCGGCACGCTCATCGGCACGGCCAGGCGGAGGAAGGCGGTGACGGGGCTGGCCCCGTCGATGGCCGCCGACTCGAAGACCTCTCGCGGCAGCTCGCCCATGAAGTTGCGGAGGAGGTAGATGGCGAAGGGCAGGCCGTAGCCCGTATGGGCCAGCCAGACCGCGAGGAACGAGCCTTCCAGGCCCACCTGGCCGTAGATGCGGAGGATGGGGATGAAGGTCGTCTGAAGGGGCACCACGAGCAGGCCGACGACGACGACGAAGAGGATGTTCCGCCCGGGGAAGTCCATCCAGGCGAAGGCGTAGGCGGCGAAGGCAGCAACGAAGATGGGGATGATCGTGGCCGGGATCGAGATGAACAGGCTGTTGATGAAGCCCGTCCAGATGTTCGCCTGGGAGAGCACGGTAGCGTAGTTGTCGAGGGTCGCCTGCGTCGGCTCGAAGAAGAACTGCCACCAGCCGCTGTTCGTGACCACGTCGCCGGGCCGGAACGAGTTGACCAGCAGGCCGATGGTGGGGATGAGCCAGACGACCATCAGGAAGATGACCACGACGTGGACGGGCAGGTGGCCCAGGCGGTCACGGAAGCTCGGCCGCGTCTCGGCCCGCGGAGCGCTGACGGCGATCTCGCTCATCGGATGGCCTCCTGGGCGCGGAAGCGGTTGATGTTGAAGATCATCACGGGGATGACCGTGAGCATGAGGATGATGGCCAGGACGCTGCCTCGACCGAAGTTGCCATTGGTGAACATCCAGGTGTACATGGCATTGGCGATGACCTGGGTGTCGAAGTTGCCATTGGTCATGACGTAGACGATGTCGAAGGCCTTGAGGGCCGTGATGATCATGACCGTGGCCACCACGGTGAGGGTGGGCAGCAAGAGGGGGAAGATGATGTTGCGGAAGACCTGCCACTCGTTCGCGCCGTCCACCCGCGCCGCCTCGAGGAGCTCGGTGCTGATGCCCTTCAGGGCGGCGGAGATGATGACCATGGCGAAGCCCGTCCAGACCCAGGCCGTGACGATGATCAGCATGACCGTGTTGAACTTGAACTCGCTGGTGGGCATGAAGGCGATCGGGGCCGCGCCGAGGGCGGTGACGATGGCGTTCAGGGTGCCCGTCTGGGCATGACCCGGAGGCTGGTAGGCGAACATGTACAGCCAGATGACGCTGGCCGCAGTGGCGCTGATGGCCAGGGGCAGGAAGATGACGGATTTCGCGAACGACTCATACCGGACGCGGTCGACGAGGACGGCGATGAGGAGGCCCACGCCCACCGTGATGGCGGTCAGGAGGACGAGCCAGATGATGTTATTGACGAGGGAGCCGATCCCGTCGTCGGCCGAAAAGAACCAGGCGTAGTTGGCGAGCCCCACCCAGTTCTTGCCGAACTGGTCCTGGAAGCTGCTGATCACCGTCCCGATCGTGGGGTAGATCAGGTAAAAGATGAGGAAGGCCAGGGCTGGGGCCAGCCAGAGCCAGGGACGGATGCGCGGTTTGAGCCGCTCGGGGAAGGCCCGCAGGACCTGCTCGGTGGCCAGGATGTAGCCGACCAGGACCGCCGGGATGCCGACCACCACGATGATCGCCGTCGGAAGGCGAGGATCCATCGACGAGTCTCCGCGTGCCTAGGGGGGAAGGGGCAGCAAGGGCGACGGGGCGCCATGGCGCCCCGTCGCCCTTGAGGGGCTACTGCGAGTAGGCCGAGGCCTGCACGCTGTCGAGGTGACTGAGGATCGAGTCCAGCTGGTCCGGGCTCTTGATGTAGTTGACGAGCCCCTTGTAGAACTCGTTCTGCATCTCGGTCGGCATCTGGTCGGAGGCGTCGAAGACGAACGACGACGCGTTGGCCAGGAGCGAGCCGAGGGCCTGGTTCATGGCGTTCGGGTAGTTGGCCACGCCCTTGTTGGCGGAGAGGAACTCGCCGCCCTGGACGAAGAGCTGCTGCGCCGGAGCGCTCACCAGGTACTTCATGAGCGACTGTGACTGCGGCGTGCTCTTGAACATGCCGAACAGGTCGCCTGCGCCTTCGACGGCACCCGCGTACTGGGCGTCGACGGAGGGGAAGGGGAAGAAGTTGTAGTCAGTGAGCTTCGTCTCCTTGGCGAACTGGCCAAGGCCGGTGATGAAGCTCGCCTGGTGGAGGAACAGGCAGCCGGGCGGGGTGGTGAAGAGGGGATCGCCAGCGTTGGCGAAGTTCGTGGTCAGGATGGTGTTGGAGCCGCCGTAGCTGTTGGCTGCCATGTCGCCCAGCATCTGCCAGTCGGCCTTCATGCCCGGATCGGTCCACTTGACCTTGCCGGCCCACCAATCGTTGTAGTAGTCAGGGCCCTGGGTATGGAGGACGAACGATTCGAGGACGTCGGTCGCGGGCCAGCCGGTCGCGGCTCCGGACTCGACGGTGAAGCACCACGGGGCCGTGGCCTTGCTCTTGTTGCTGGTGATGAGGGTCTGGAGGTCGTCCCATGTCTTGGGGGCGCTGCTGGACAGGTCGCCCACGACCTTGGGGTCATACCAGATCTGGCCCTTGGCGGAGACGTCAAGGAAGATGCCGACGATCTTGCCGTCGACGGTGCCCAGGTCGACCAGCGACTGGGGCGTCTGAGACTTGTAGGTGTCGACATCGAGGGCCGTGGAGAGGTCTTGCAGTTGACCGGCCTTGGCGAACTGGGCCATCTGGGCCGGGCCGGGGATGCCGGCCACGTCGGGCAGGGAGGCGCCGCCGGCGGCGATGGCGGTGGTCAGGACCGTCGGCTCGTCACGGGTCCCGGTGTAGTTGACCTTGACCCCGGTCTCATCCGCCCAGGGCTTGAGCATGGCCATGAACTGGTCCTGCTCGGTGCCGGTCCACTGGGCCAGCACGGTGACCGAGCCGCCGATCATCGTCGGCGCGGCCGAGGTAGACGAGCTGGCTCCGCTCGACGAGCTGGCTCCGCTCGACGAGCTCGCCGACTCGGTGGGGCTGGTCGATGGACCCGTGGAACCGCAGGCCGCGGCGACGATCGCGAGGGCCGCCCCGAGCGTCAGCAGGCGCCCGGGTGAGCTTCTCATCATTGGCATCGCTGGATACTCCTCCTCTGCCGCCCTGGGGCGGCATACATCGATCGCCCCGACGGTGCTCGCCGGGGGGTTGCAGATTCGGCCCCGGGGGCCGTCGGGTCGCTCCGCGTCACCTCCCCATCAATGCTGCGGCCGGGGCTGGCGCGACGGTCGGCCGGATGGCCGAGCCGCGAACCACGAGCCGCGTGGCCAGGACGGTCCGCGCCGGGACCGTGAGGGCTGCCAATCGATCGAGCAGGACCCGAGCGGCCTGGGCACCCAGGTCGCGGGCCGGGAGCCGCACCGTCGTGAGCGGCGGGTCGACGTAGGCCGCCAATGGGATGTCGTCGAAGCCGACCACCGAGATGTCGCGGGGCACGCCGCGGCCGGATTCGCGGAGCGCGGCGATGGCTCCCAGGGCCACGCTGTCGCCGGCCACGAAGGCGGCGGTGAAGTCGACGCCCCGGCCCAGCAGCTCGGCCATGGCCCGGCCGCCGCTGGGCGGATCGAAGTCGCCGATGGCCTCGAGGCGGGGGTCGTGGGGGATGCCGGCCGCGCTGAGGGCGGCACGGTACCCGTCGAGGCGCTCGCGAGCCGAGGTGTAGCCCAGCGGGGCGTTGGTGATGCAGGCGATCTGCCGATGCCCGAGGGCGATGAGGTGATCGACCGCCTGGCGAGCACCGGCCCCGTTGTCGACGTCGACGCTGGGCAGGGCGCTGCCCGGCAGGGAGCCGTGGACCACGATGGGCAACTCTTCGATGGTCGGGTCGTCCAGCCCGTCGAGCCGTTCGTCCTCGACCCGGGGGCCGGAGATGACGAGGCCGTCCACCTCACCCGAACGGAGGAGGTCGAGGACCAGGCCCGGCTCGGCCGCAAGGGGGGCGACCTGGACGCGATAGCCGGCCGCGCGGGCCGTGTCGGTCAGGCCGCGTAGCGTCTCGGGCAGGAGGGGATCCATGGCTACCTGCTCGGCGCTCCGGCGCAGGACGAGGGCCAGGGTGCGAGTCGCGCCCTCGGCCAGCTGGCGGGCCGGGCCATGGGCCCGGTAGCCGAGCTGCTCGGCCGCTTCCAGGACGCGAGCCCGGGTAGCGGCGCCGATGCGCGCCTCGGCCCGCTCGTTGAGGACGAACGACACCGTCGTGCGTGAGACGCCGGCCAGCCGGGCCACGTCAGCGCTGGTGGCGCGTCGGTTGGTCATCCTGCGATGGACTCCCTCACAGGCCTCGCTGCGGTCGGGTCCACGGGGCCGGGACCCCCGCTAACGCGAGTTAGCAGTAACGCCAGCAAACCACACGCCGCGCGGCGCTGTCAAGGTCCCGGGGCCGGGTTCGAGGCGGGCCGCCGACCGGGCGTCGGAAGGCCCGCGGCGGCTACCATGGCCGGCGAGCCCAGGGGCCGCCAGCCCGGGCCGGACGCGAAGAGGTAGCTGCCCATGCCCCTGCAGATGGATTGGCTCGGCTGGCTGATCGTGGGCCTCCTGGCCGGCGCCCTCTCGGGTGCCGTCGTGCCCGGCCGGACGGCCCGCGGATGCCTGCCCAACATCCTGGTCGGCATCCTGGGCGGTTTCGTCGGCGGGGCCATCGCCTCGGCGCTCGACCTGGGCCGCGTCCAGGGCTTCGTGGCGGCGGTCATCGTGGCCTTCGTCGGGGCGGTCCTGGTGCGCTATCTGCTGGAGCTCCTCGACCACCGACGCTGATCAGCCAGCGGCGTCCTCGCTGGCCGCGAGCGGCAGGCGCAGGCGCCACAGGGGCCCGGGCCTGCGGCGGGGCGGACCCATGGTCAGGACCACATCCAGCCAGGCGGTGCCGGGCGGTGGCGGGGGTTGGAGGAGCAGCTCGCCGGTGAGCCGCTCGGAGTCGCCCTCGCTGGCGCCGGGCACGATGGTGTAGCGGGCGCCGGCGGGGTCTGTGGCCAGACCCTCGGGTAAGGGCAGCGGGGCCCGCCCCGGCCGCAGGCCGGGCGGCATCCAGGGCGGTTCGAGGCTGAACGTCAGCCGGGCCCCGTAGGCGCTGACGCTCAGGCGGCTGATCGTGAGCCGATGGCCATCGGCCACGGCCGCGCGGTCCAGCGGCACATCCCGCAGCGGGTCGGCGAGAGCCACGAGCTCCCAGGAGACCGGCGGCCGGGGCGGACGCTCCGGCCCGCCCGGGCGGCCTGCCAGCGGTCGGCGAGCGCCCCCGACCATGCCCCGGCCCGTGACTGACACGGGCCGGGGGAGGCGAACGCGCAGGGCGCTCATGGGGCGATGTTCTCCGCTGCGGTCACCATGTGGAGCAGACCGCTGCTGTACGTCCAGCCCCAGTTGAAGGTGCGAACGCGGTAGCGCAGGCCGCGCTTCAGGCCGCTGATCCGGAAGTAGCCGAGGACGGGGATGCTCCAGGCACCGGGCCCGACCTTGCTGCTCCGATTGAGGAACTTCCCGCCCGACCACTCCCAGCAGATGATGATCTCCAGGACGCAGACGTCGAGGTAGTTGTCCATCTGCTGACGGTACACGGTGCCGATGCAGAACTGGTACGACTGGGCCTGGAGGGCACCGGGGCCGGCGGGGATGACATGGGTCACGCCGGCACAGACGTCCCCCAGCGAGGCGGGGGCAGCCCTGGCGGCCGGTGCCGGAGCGCGACCTGCGGCGGCCACGGCCGGCGCGCCGGGCACGATGAGCACGAGACTCAGGGCCAGGGCGACGAGCAGCTGGCGCCGACAGGCGCCCATACGAGCGACCATGGATTCCTCCTGCGATCTGCCCGGGGGATCCCGGGTGCAGGAGGAGGCTAGGAAGAGCCTCTTGGCGGGCTCTTAGCCCCGGATCGACGTTCGGTCGACGGGCGGATGACCGCCGCTTGGCACCGGATCGACGCGGGATCGACGCGGGGTCGACGGACCATCGACCGGCAGTCCTCAGCGGCCGGCCAGCGCCGTCCGTGGGCGGCGGAACCGCTCAGTGCGCCGCCGAATGCGGCAGGACCCGCCATCGCGGCCGGGTCGGTGCTGATGCCTGGCCGTCGGCCGCGACGATCGGAGGCGGGGGCCCATGCCGCGCTGCCCCGGATGCCGGAGGCTCGCGCAAGGCGACTTCGGGTCGATAGAGGTAGCGGCTCTCGATGGTCCCTCCGGGCTCGGCCCATGGACCCAGCCGCGCCCGCAGCCGCTCCAGGGGAGGTAGGGGCCGCCAGGTCAGGGCGCAGACGAAATAGCCCTGGGCCGCGCGGCGGTCCTCCTCGAGCCGCTGGCAGTGCAGCAGGCCCGCCATGGTGCGCTCGGTCACCGTGCTATGGGTAAGCGTCTCGTCCCACGCCGCAGCGCGCCCCACCTCGACGGCAGCGGCCTCCCGCGCCCCCGAACGACCAGCCAATACGCTCGTTGGACCTCGCGACTCCCCCGATCTGGGAGCCTACGGTAGCCGGCGGTCGTCCGGCTCACCATCGCCCGAACAGGCCATGCCCAGGGGTACGGGCGGCCCATCGGAGGATCGATCGGTCCCCGGACCCTTTGGCCGTCTACGGATCATGGACCCCCGGATGGCCGGGATCCACGGACGGCCGGGACACACGGACGCCCGGCCGGATCGAGCCCGACCGGGCGTCAGGGATGCCGGGGCTAGAAGACCCGGTAGGCGATCTCGGCGGGGGCCAGCAGGAGGCCCTTCAGCTCCTCGTCCACCTTGAGCAGGGAGATGTGCGCGCCGGCCATCTCCAGCGACGTGCAGTACTCGTTGACGTAGCTGCGGAAGACCTTGATGCCCTTGTCGGCCAGCTTCTTGTGGGCGATGCCGTAGAGCAGGTAGAGCTCGCTGATCGGCGTGCCGCCCAGGCCGTTGACCATGAGGGCGACCTCGTCGCCGGACTGGAAGGGCAGGTCGGGCACGATCGCGTCGAGCAGGATGTCGACGACCTCGTTGGCCGAGACGATCTTGGCCCGCTGCCGGCCCGGCTCGCCATGGATGCCGATGCCGATCTCCATCTCGTCGTCGCCGATCTCGAAGAGCGGCGTGCCGCGTACCGGCGGGGTGCAGGAGCTGAGGGCGATGCCCATCGTCCGGACGTTGGCGATGACCTTCTCGCCGACCGTGACGCAGTCCTCGAGCGTACCGCCCTGATCGGCCTTGGCGGCCACGCACTTGATGACGAAGAAGTTGCCGGCCACGCCGCGGCGGCCGACGGTCCAGGTGGAGTCCTTGACCGCCACGTCGTCGTTGACGAGCAGGTAACCGATCTTCTGGCCCTCGGCCTCCTGGATCTCCTTGGCCATCTCCCAGGCCGTCCGGTCGCCGGTGTAGTTGTTGACGATGTACAGGACGCCGGCGGGGGTGTCCATGAGCTTCGAGGTCTCGGTCACGAACTCGACCGGCGGCCCGGCGAAGACGTCGCCCGGACAGGCCGCGTCGAGCATGCCGGGTCCGACGATCATGGTGTGGGCCGGCTCATGGCCGGAGCCTGAGCCCTGGATGATCGAGACCCGGTCCGGCTTGGGCATGTCGGCCCGGTAGATGAGGTTGTACTTGGGCTCGTACTTGAGGCTGCCGCCGCTGGCCAGGGCGACTCCCTCGAGGAACTCGTGGACATAGTCCTTGGGATCGTTGACGAACTTCTTCACGCCGGATGCCTCCTGTCAGTGACCGTACTGCTCGCGCCACGCGGCGCTGATGGCCTGAAGGATCACGCCGATGGCCGTGGCCCCGGCGTCGACGGAGCCGATGCTCCGCTCACCTGTGTAGGCAGCGCGACCGCGCTGCGCGATCATCGACTTCGTCGCCAGGGCTGCCTCCGTCGCTACGTCGGCCGCCTTCTGGACGGCCGCCACTCCATGGTCCTCGGCGGTCTGGGGGTCGCCGAGGCTGGCCTCGAGGCTGTCGATCGCCGGCACCAGGGCGTCGAGGAGGGTCTTCTCGCCCAGGGAGGCGCCGCCTCGTTGCCTGATGCCTTCGACCGCGGCCCGCAGGATGGCCACCACGTCCTCACCCCTGAACTCGGTCTTGTCGCCCGCAGCCGAGGCCGCGCGCAGGAAGGCCGTGCCCCAGATGGGCCCGCTCGAGCCGCCGACCTTGCTCGCGATGGTCAGGCCCATCTTGCGCAGGACGGTGGCCACGCTGGTGTGGTCGAAGGTGGCGTAGTCGGACTCGACGACCTCGAACCCGCTCCGCAGCGAGTACCCGAAGTCACCATCGCCGACGACAGCGTCGAGTTGGGAGAAGTGTTCGGTGTTGTCGAGGATGGTCCGGGTCATGGTGGTCACGACCAGGTCCAGGTCATCCAGCGCGGTTCGGGTCATCGCTCCTCCTCGGCGAGCTGTTGGCACATGGTCAGGCGGCCAGGCAGGCTGCCAGGTCGGCCAGGGTCAGGTAGGGCCCAGGACGGGCTGCCGAGCGGTTGGCGAGGACGCGGGTCGTCTCCGCGTCCGGGTCGCCCAGCGAGGAGACGACGAGCACCGCCTCCGTCGTGTCGTCGTCTTCGGTGTAGCCGTTGACGGTCATCACGCAGCGCAGCCCGGCGCCCGTGGCGGAGAGGAGCCCGTTGCGCGAGTCCTCGATGGCCAGGGCCTCGGCGGCCGGGAGGCCGAGGCGCTGGAGGGCCAGCTCGTAGATGTCGGGCGCCGGCTTCTTGCGGGCCACGACGTCGCCGGCCAGGACGAGGTCGAAGCGGGCCGCCCGTTCGGGGCCCACCGCTGCGTGGAGGATGGCCTGGACCGAGGCCTCGGCCGAGGTGGAGGCCACGGCCAGCGTCCAGCCGGCGTCCTGGGCCGCGCCGATGAGACGCCGGATCCCGGGCCGGGGCGGCAGCTTGCCGGCGGCCACCATGGCCGTGTAGATCTCGGTCTTCCGGGCGTGCCAGCGGGCCACCGCGGCCGCCTGCTCGGCGGGGTCGGTGGGCAGGCCCTGGCTCCGGACGAGCTCGGGCGTCAATTCGGCGGCCATGCGCTCCTTGCCCCCGCCGATCTTCAGCTTCTGGCCGTAGTCCTCCTCCGACCAGTGGATCGGCAGGCCGAACTCCTGGAAGGTCTGGTTGAACGCCGGCAGGTGCCCGTAGCGCTCCGTGTCGGAGAGGACGCCGTCGCAGTCGAAGATCAGGGCGCTCACGCCTTGCCCGCGCTCCCGAACAGCTCGATGTAGCCCTTGGCCATCTCGATCACGGCGGCCCGCTGGTGCTTGAAGAGGGAGGGCGGGTCGTACTCCCCGGGGTGGTCGTTCATGAACTCCTGGCCCGAGCGCATGAAGCTGATCTTGAGGGCCGTGGAGACGTTGACCTTGGCGCAGCCGCGGGCGATGAGGTCGGCGAACTGCTCGGGGCTCAGGCCGGTCCCGCCATGGAGAGCGACGGGCACGCCGGTGGCGGCCACGACGTCGCTGACTCGCTGGCCGTCGAGGGTGGGCGTGGTCCGGTACATCCCGTGGGCGTTGCCGATGGCCGGGGCGAAGACGTCGACCCCGGTGGCCTTGACGAAGGCGACCGCCGTCTCCAGCGATTGCGGCTCAGGCGGTGCGTCGTCGCCCAGCTCCTCGACCCGCTTGAAGCCCTCGATCTCGCCCTCGACCATCCGACCCTGGGCGTGGGCCTCGGCCACGACCTCGATGGTCTGGCGGGTGTTCTCCTCGACGCTCAGCTTCGAGGCGTCGAAGAGGACCGAGTCCCAACCTTTCTTCAGACAGGCGCTGATGAGAGCCCGGTCGGGGCAGTGGTCGAGATGGAGGGCCACCGGCACGCTCACCCGGCGGGCCATCTCCTGCCACATACCAAAGAGGACGTCGAGGCCCGTAGCCTGGACGGTCTTGACCGAGGTCTGGACGATGAGCGGCGAGCGCAGTTCCTCGGCCGCGGCCAGGACGGCCTCCAGGGTCAGGTCGTTGACGACGTTGATGGCCGGCACGGCGTAGCGGCCTTCGAAGGCCTGGCGGACGATGGCCTGGGTCGGGGTGATCGGCATGGCGCTCCTTCAGCCTTCAGCGGTGCCGGTCGGCGGCATGGCGCTTGAGTGAGACGGGCCCGCCCGAGGCCGTGGCGCTGGCCACGTCGAGCACGGCCCGGGCGTTGACCTCGTCGAGCACGAGGACGTCCACCACCCCGGCCCGCAGGACGCCAGCGATGGCCCGCGGCTTCTCGGCCTCGCTGACCACGGCGATGACAGTCTCGATGCGGCGCAGGCCTTCGAGCGAGAGGGCGATGAGGCGGCCGCTGTGGGGCGAGGCGACCTGCCGGCCCTGGCCGTCGACGTAGTTGCCCAGGATGTCGCCCACGGCGCCCTGCTCGCGCAGGCGGGCCATCTCGGCGAGCGAGAGGCAGCCGCTGCGGACCATCGTGCAGCCCTCGTCGGTGCCGCCGATGCCGACGAGGGCCACGCTGGCCCGGGCGGCCACGTCAAGCGTGTGGGCCACGGCCTCCTGCTCGAGGAGCCGGTCGCGCATCTCCTCGCTCTCGACGTAGGCCGGCGCGTACAGGCTCTCGGCCCGGCCCCCGCCCCGTTCGGCCAGGGCCCGGCAGATCTCGTTGGGGTTGGTCGGTGTGTCGACCCGGGGCGAGCCGCCCATGGCGCTGGCGAAGGTGCAGGTCAGGCGGCGGCCGGGGCGGTAGAAGCGGGGCACCTCCCCGGCGTCGCGGCCATGGCCCACGGCCACGATCGAATCGTCGCGGAGGTGGCGTTCGAGATAGCGCGCCGCGGCTCGGGCGACGACCTCGCGCTGGTCGTCGGCCTCGTCACGGGCCGGGGCGACGATCGCGTCGGCCAGGTTGAAGGCCTCGCGCAGCTGACCTTCGAGGTCGAGCTGGAGCCAGGGCGGCGCCTCGATGTGGATGTCGACCACGCCCGACCAGCGGGCCCGCTCCAGGAGCCGCTGGACCTTGGGCCGCGAGAGGCCGTACTCGCGACCGATCTCCTCCTGCGTCCGTCCATCGACGTAGTAGCGGTGGGCGATGCGGGCCAGGAGCTCGAAATCGACCGGGTCGAGGTCGTCAGGCAATCCGCGCCTCACGTGAGCATCTGCTCGGGGTCGAGCAGATGCTCATGGTAGCGAGGCACGGTGGCGTCTGTCAACGCCGCTGGGTCGCTGGGTCGGCGTCCTCCGCTCGGCGGGTCGTGCGGTCCGGAGACCCGTTCAGGCCAGGCGGGGGTAGAGCCGGGCGGCGAGGGCGACGAGGAGGCCCAGCCCGACGAGGAGGACGGCGAGGTCGAGGCCCAGGCCATCGACGCTGACGGCGCCCTCGATCATCAGGCTGCGGATGGCATCGACCATGTAGGTCAGGGGGTTGATGCGGGCCAGGCCCTGGAGCCAGGGCGGCATGGCCGAG
>DASUKL010000026.1:0-29163 GCA_036278755.1 Candidatus Limnocylindrales bacterium
CGGCGGTGGAGCAGCGAGCGCACGACGTAGTCCGAGTCCACCCCCCGGATGCGCTCGATGGCCCCCCGGGTCACCGGCTGGCGGTAGGCCACGATGGCCAGCGTCTCCAGCGCAGCGGGTGAGAGCCGTGGCTCGTCCGCCCCGACGTACCGCGCGATGAGTTCGCCGGCGTCCGGGGCCGTGGCCAGTTCGACCCGCTCACCGGCCGTCAGGAGGCGGATGCCGCGGTCTCGGAGGCTGACCTCCATGTCGCCCAGACAGGCGTCGACGGTCTCGGCGTCCACGCCGGCCAGGGTCGCGATCTCGCGCCGGGTGAGGGGCCGCTCGGCCACGAACAGGAGCGCCTCCAGCTGGGTCACGGTCAGGGCCGCCTCCCCGGGTCCGGGGCGGCTGCCGGCCAGTCGATCGAGAGCCTCGACCTCCTCGTCCGAGCCATCGTCCGGGCCGGCCATGACCGGCACGCCCCGGCTCAGCGGCAGCGCCTCGGTCTCTGCCCCGGCTTCGGTCCCGGTCTCGGCCTCGTCTCCCGCCCCGGCCTCGGCCCCGGCCAGCGGATCGTCGCTCACGCGAAGTCCTCCAGGCTCTCGTCGATGGGCGCCTCGTCGCGCGGCCCCAGGCCATCCAGGCCGGCCGCGGTCCGCTCCTCGGCGGTCAGGCGGCGGCAGCGGATGGGGCCCCAGGGCTCGTCCTGTTCGGCCACCACCTCGCGCCGCTTGACGAGCTCGAGGAGGGCCAGGAAGGTGATGGCCACCACGACCCGGTCCATGACCCCCGCCAGGAGGTCCTGCAGGACGAAGGCCGAGGCCCCGGCCAAGGCGGCCCGGATGGCGGCCGCTCGTTCGGTCAGGGTGATGGTCCGCGCCACGATCTCGACAGGGGCCGGCGGCTCGGGGGCCAGGGCCGTGGCCGCGCTGAGGGCCGCGACCAGGATGGCCGGATCCAGCGGCGGGCCGGGTGCCGGTCGGGCGTTGGCCAGTCCGGCGGCAGCCGCCACGCTGGCCTCGCGGTGGACGAGCGGGTGACCGGCCTCGAGGCGCTGGCTCAGGCGAGCCCCGGCGTCGCGGTAGAGGCGGTAGAGGATCAGGCGCTCGCGCAGCTCGGCCTCGGGGTCGGGCGGCTCCTCCTCGCCCTCGGCGACGACCGGCGGGCTGGGCAGGAGGGCCCGCGACTTGATGAGGATGAGCTGGGCGGCCACGGCCACGAACGTGGATAGGTGGGCCAGGCGCTCCCCGGGCAGGCGCGCCAGGGCTTCGAGGTAGGCGCCCGCGAGATCCCCCAGGCGCACGGACAGGACGTCGAGCTTCTGGGCCTCGATGAGCGCCAGGAGCAGCCCGAGGGGGCCGTCGAAGCCCTCCAGGCTGACGATCGTCGCGCTCTCGGGCCGGCGGTCGGCCGTGAAGCGCACGAGCGGCGGCGCGGTGCTGGCCGGGACGGTCATCAGCCGGCCTCGGGCGCCATCACCTGGCCTCGTCGGGCCCGGCTGGGCTCGTGCGGCATCAGCTGGCCTCGTCGGCCAGGAGCAGGGCCTGGCCCAGGACCGGATCGTCGGGCGCGGCCTGGTGGCGGATGAGGTCGGCCGTCAGGGGGCTGCAGCCGGCTGCCAGGGCCAGGGTGGCCGATCGCTCGGGATGGTCGGCGATGCGCTCGAACGCGGCGCCGAAGCCGGGCAGCCGGGCCGCCGCAGAGCGCACGGCCGGGCCATAGTGCTCACCGAGGGACCAGGCCACGCGGTGGACGAGGCGGACCTGGGGTCCCTTGGCCGCATCGTGGAAGAGGCCCGCCAGGAGCAGGTCCGGCTCGTCGTGGCCGGCCGCGCGGAGGGCCGTCACGACGTCCAGGCCATGGCGCTGATCGGCCGGGTGCATCGTGGCGAAGAGCTGCCGCTGGGGCTCGGTGAGCCAGGCATCGAGAGCCGCCCGCTCGGCCGGCGTGAGGCGGCCGCTGAGGTGGCGCCAGGTCTGCCGGACCTTGGTCGCCCACCAGCCCGCCATGTCAGCCGAGGAGGATGTTGAGGATGGCGTCGCTGATCGGCGAGATGACGTAGCCCCCGAAGAAGATGAGGGCGAAGAGGCCGATGAGGATGAACTGCTGGTACTGCATCTCGAGCTGCCGGAGCCGGTAGGCGGTCATGGGGCTGACGAGGCCCAGGAGCACCTTCCAGCCATCGAGTCCGATGACCGGCAGGGGCAGGAGGTTGAAGACGAAGAGGAAGACGTTGATGAGGACGAAGTAGAAGAGGACGTTGAGGATGAAGCTGCCGGCGGGCGTCGTGAGGGCCGGCAGGAGGGCCGGGATGGCCAGGATGATGCGGACACAGATGGCGCCCAGGATGGCCATGACGAGGTTGGAAGCCGGGCCGGCCGCAGCGACCACGGCCTCGCCCCGCCGCCCGCCGGAGAGATTGACCGGGTTGTACGGCGTGGGTTTGGCCCAGCCGATGAAGAAGCCGCCCAGCAGCGCGCTGGCCACGAGCATGAAGCCGCCCAGGGGGTCGAAGTGGACCCGGGGGTCGAGCGTCAGGCGGCCCATGTACTGGGCCGTCCGATCGCCCTGCCGGTAGGCCGCCAGGGCGTGGCTGTACTCGTGGACCGGGAAGCCCACGAGCAGCATGATGGCCACCGCGGTCAGCGGCGGCATGAGCTGGTCGAGGCTCACAGGCGGCCCAGGAGTTCCTGCTTCTTGGCCTCATAGTCGTCGGCCGTGATGGCCCCCCGGTCACGCAGCTCGGCCAGCTGGGCCAGGGTCCGGGTGACGTCGTCGCTCGTGGCCGCCGAACCGCGGCCGGAGGCGGCCGAGGCGGACAGGGGCGGGCCTCCGGCGGCAGCGGCAGCAGGCATAGGCTGGGCGGCCGGCGCGCCCGCGGGCTGCACGATCGGCGCCCGCAGCGGCGGCGTCGGGACGTGGCCCTCCAGCTCCAGCTCGAGCTCGTGCTTGGCCTCGAGCATGGCCTTCTTGAAGCCCACCGGGTCGCGCAGCAGGTGGAAGCGGTCGATGGCCGACTCGGAGGCGGTCAGGATCTCGAGATCGCCGAAGCCCAGCAGGCGGCCCCACACGCTCTGCCTCAGCTCGGCGTCGTTGATCTTCTCCAGGGAGCTGTCGAGGGCCTGCTTGCTGAGCACGCCGGAGACGCGCATGACCCGGCGGTTGGTGATGAGGAAGTCCTGGGCGTAGTACTGCCAGGCGTGGAAGAGGAACAGCACCAGGCCCACGAGGAAGGTGATGAGGATCAGGTAACCGAGCAGGTCGGCCGCCGAGCCGGTGGGCTTGAGGACCACGTACACGATGAGCCCGAGGATGGTCACGGCCCAGAACGCGAGGGCGTGGCGCGCGTCGACGACGAGCGACAGCCAGTGCTGGCGCGTGCGGAGCTCGATCCGCTCGCCGTCGGCGAGCAGGGTATCCGCGTAGCGCATGGGCTCCTCTCCTCGGCTGCTCAGGCGCGGGGGTGGGCCCGCGCATAGACCTCTTTGATCCGTTCGCCCGTCAGGTGGGTGTAGAGCTGTGTGGTGTTGATGCTCGCATGCCCGAGCAACTCCTGGACGACGCGCAGGTCCGCTCCGCCCTCCAGGAGATGGGTGGCGAAGCTATGGCGAAGGGTATGCGGCGTGACGTGGGCCTGCAGGCCCGCCCGCAGCGCGGCCTGATGGACGATGCGCCAGGCGGCCATGCGGCCCATCCGGCCACCGCGCCGCGAGACGAAGAGCGGGCCACCCCGGGGCTCTGGCTCAGGCCTGAGCCATCGCGGCCGGATCTCGTCTAGCCACGGCTCGAGAGCCGCCAGGGCCGCGCCGCCGATGGGCACCAGCCGCTCGCGATCGCCCTTGCCCACGACCCGCACGAAGGCGCCCTCGAGCGAGAGGTCGTCGCGATCGAGCCCCGTGGCCTCGCCGACGCGCAGGCCCGCGGCATAGAGGAGCTCCAGCAGGGCCCGATCGCGCAGCCCGTCCGGGCTGGACGCGTCGGGCGCGGCCAGCAGCCGCTCGACCTCATCGACGCTCAGGACCTCGGGCAGCTGGAGGCCCGGCCGGGGCATGTCGAGGAGCCGGCCCACGTCGCGCTGGACCAGCCCCTCGCCGAAACAGAAGCGGTAGAAGGCGCGCAGGGCGGCGGTCTTGCGGCGCAGGCTCGAAGCGCGCAGCGGACCGCCGGGTCGGGCCGGGTCGCGCAGCCCACCCAGCCAGCCCCGGGCGGGTCCCGGGCTGGCGTCCCAGGCCTCGATGTCGGGCGCCCGGGCACCGAAGTCGGTCAGGTCGCCCCGATAGGCGCTGATGGTCCGACCGGCCAGGCCCCGCTCGACCCGCAGGTAGGCCAGATAAGCCTCCAGGGCCGAGCTCAACGCCGGGGGGGGCTGGCCCACCTCAGGCCGTCGTGGCGGGCTCGGCCCCGGCGACCAACTCACGGGCGGTAGCCAGCGCCGCCGCCGACGGCGCACCGGCTGGTGCCACCGACCTCGGCTGACCGCGCCCGGCGCCGCCGAGCATGAGGGCCAGCTCGTGGACGCGATGCTCGCCGTCCAGGGCCCGGACCGCGGTCAGGGTCCGCCCCTCCTCGACCCGCTTCTCGATCAGCAGATGGTGCTCGGCATGGGCCGCGATCTGGGCCAGGTGGGTGACGACGATGACCTGGTGGTCGCGGGCCAGGCGGCGCAGGGCGCGGCCCACCGGATCGGCCGAGCGGGCCCCGATGCCGGCGTCGACCTCGTCGAAGACGAGCGTGGGCGTCGTGTCGGCCCCGGCCAGGACGGTCTCGATGGCCAGCGAGATGCGGGACAGCTCGCCGCCCGAGGCGATGGCCGCCAGCGGCCGCTCCGGCTCGCCGGGGTTGGCTGCGAGCAGGAAGGTCACGTGCTCGGCGCCGGTGGGCGTCAGCTCGGCCGGCTGGAGGTCCACGCTGAGCCGCGCCCCGGCCAGGCCGAGGTCGGCGAGGGCCGCGCCGGCGGCCACGGCCAGCCGCTGCCCGGCCTCCTGGCGAGCGGCGCTGAGCTGGGCCGCGGCCTCGCGGGCCACGGCCTCCAGCCGTTCGTCGTCGGCCAGTCGCTCGGCCCGCTGCGCGTCCGCTTGCCGCAGCTCCTGGGCTTCGGCGCGACAGGCCTGCCCGTAGGCCACGACGTGGGCCTCGTCGTCGCCGTACTTGCGCAGCAGGCCGTAGAGCAGGCCGAGGCGGGTCTCGAGGTCGGCCGCCGAGGGGCCCTCGGCCTCCCCGTCGTCGAGCCGGCCCAGCTCCACGGCCACGTCGTCGACCTCCGCGGCGAGGCTCTCGACCCGCTCCGCGAGGGCCGCCCGGCGCGCGTCGAGGCGGGCCAGCTCGGCCGCCTCGCGGGCGGCCACGGCCAGCACGTCCCGGGCCCCGAGCCGCTCGTCGCTGAGGCGAGCACGGAGACCGGCCACGAGACGGTCGATGGCCTCCCGGCTGGCCAGGCGGGCGAGGGCCGCCCGCAGGTCGGCCACCTCGCCGGGCTGGACCCGAGCCGCCTCGATCTCGTCGGCGGCGTGCTCGGCCAGGGCGATCCGACGCTCCAGGTCGGCCGCATCGGCGACGGCATCCAGAGCCGCCCGATTGTCGCGCCAGGCCGCCACCGCGACGGCAACCCGCTCGCGGAGCGGCTCGTGGCCGCCGTAGGCGTCGAGGAGGTCGCGCTGCGCCGCGGCCTCGAGCAGGCGCTGTTGCTGATGCTGACCGTGGATCGCGATCAGCGGCCCGGCCGTGGCCGCCAGGCGAGCAGCGGTCACGGTCTCGTCGTCGATGCGGGCCAGGCTGCGCCCGGCCGCGGCCACCTCCCGGACGCAGATGAGCGGCTCGTCGCGGCCGGGCCGCTCGAAGAGCGCCTCCACCCGGGCCAGCTTGGCCCCGCTGCGGACCGCGGCCGGATCGGCCCGGCCGCCCAGGACCAGGCCCAGGGCGTCGATGAGCAGGGACTTGCCCGCGCCGGTCTCGCCGGTGATGACCGTGAAGCCGGGCTCCAGCGGGACCCGCAAGCGCTCGATGAGGGCCAGCCCCTCGACGGCCAGCTCGAGCAGGCCGCTCACCGAGGCAGCAGCTCGACCTTCTGACGGAGGAGGTCCCAGAAGTCGGGCGTGCGGCTGGGGCGGATGAAGCGGATGGGCCGCTCCCGGGGGCGGATGCGGACGCTGTCGCCCACGGCCAGCGGCCGGTCGTCGTGGCCGTCGATGCTGAGGAGGACGTCGTAGGCGTTCTCGACCCGCACGGTCACGGTGTGGTGGGGCCCGACGACGACGGAGCGGATGCCGGCTAGATAGGCCGCCACGGGGGCCACCACGAGGTTGCGGCTGGTGGGGTCGAGGATCGGGCCGCCGGCGCTGAAGGCGTAGCCGGTCGAGCCGGTAGGCGTGGCCACGACCAGGCCGTCGGCGATGTAGGTGGCCAGGTGCGAGGAATCGATGGCCACGTCGAGCCGCACCACGCGGGCCTGCGAGCCGCGGACGATGGCCGCTTCGTTGAGGGCCACGTGGGCCGGTCCGGGCGCCTCGCCCGAGCCCTTGACCACCTGGGCCTGGAGGACCATCCGCGGCTCGATCTCGAAGGCCCCCGCCCGGACCTGTTCGAGGACCGCCTCGAGCTGCTCGTCCTCGGCCCGCGAGAGGAAGCCCACCTTGCCGGAGTTGACGCCCAGGATCGGCACGTCCACGGCGGCCACGGCCCGCGCGGCACGGAGGAACGTGCCGTCGCCGCCCAGCACGACGAGGGCCTCGCTGCCGGCTTTCAACTGGCTGACGAGGCCAGCCGTGTCGCCCGACTCGGCGGACCAGGCCTCGACGTCGTTGGCCACGCACCAGGCCAAGGCCCGATCGCGGGCGGCCACGGCGGCCGGGCTGGTGGGATTGAAGGCGAACCCGAAGCGGCTCACGGCGCGACCGACCCCTCGACCCGTCCGCCGGCCGGGTCAGCGGCCCGCACGTGGACGAACCACTCGTGGTTGCCGGCCGGGCCCACGAGCGGCGACTCGACCTCGCCGAGGACCTCCAGGCCGCAGGCGTGGGCCGTGGCCTTGACCTGTTCGACGGCCGCCCGGCGCACCGCCGGATCGCGCACCACGCCGCGCCGGACCTGGGCCGGGCCGGCTTCGAATTGCGGCTTGACGAGGCCCACCACCTCGCCGCCGGGCGCGAGCTGGGCCACCAGGGCCGGCAGCACCGCGCTCAACCCGATGAAGGAGACGTCGGCCGTGACCAGGCTGGGAGCCTCCGGCAGGCGCACGGGCTGCGGGTCGGTCGGCAGGAGGCGTCGGACGTGGGTCCGCTCCAGGGAGACCACGCGGGGATCGGCGCGAAGGGAGTCGGCGAGCTGCCCGCGGCCCACGTCGAGAGCATAGACGCGGCTCGCGCCGCGCTGCAACAGGCAGTCGGTGAAGCCACCGGTCGAAGCCCCGACGTCGAGGCAGATGCGACCCGCCGGATCGACCCCGAAGGCGTCCAGGGCAGCGGCCAGCTTCTCCCCTCCCCGGCTCACGAAGGGCGGCGCCTCGACGAGGCCCAGGGCCATGTCCGGGGCCACGAGATCGCCCGCCTTGCGGTCGAACCGCGCACCGTCACCGGCACCCACCCGCACCTGACCCGCCAGCAGCAAGGCCTGGGCACGCACCCGTGTGGCGGCCAGGCCGCGGTCCACCAGCAGCTGATCGAGCCGGACCCGGCCCGACACGCCGGGCGGGCCGCTCAGGCGGAGCGGCGCCGGACCACCCGCGGCCGGCTCGAGCCCAGGCCGGCCAGGGCCTCGCGCAGTTGGGCCGTGAGGCCGTCGGTGTCGAGCCGCAGCACGTGCCGCAGGTCGGCCACCGAGCCGTGATCCACGAAACGCTCGGCAGGCAGGCCCACGATCCGCACCGGGATCTGGCGCAGCTCCGGCTCGGTCAGGGCCGCCTCCGCGAGCGCCTCCAGGACGGCCGAGCCGAAGCCGCCTACGACGACGCTCTCCTCGACGGTCACCACCAGCCGCCGGCCCCGCGCCTGTTCGACGATGAGGCCGGCATCGAGCGGCTTGGCGAAGCGAGCGTTGACGACCCCGATCGACCAGCCCTCGGCGGCCAGCCGCTCGGCTGCCTCCAGGGCCCGCAGGACGATGGGCCCGAAGCCGACCACCAGCGCAGCGGTGCCCTCGCGCACCACCTCGGCCTGCCCTACCGGGATGGGCGTCAGCGGCTCCGCCGGCAGCCCTAGACCGGGGTCACGGGGGTAGTGCAGGGCGAACGGATGGTCCTGGGCGAAGGCGGTGTGGAGCAGCCGCCGGGCCTCCTGCTCGTCCTTGGGCGAACTGATGACGAGGTGGGGCAGCTGCCGCTGGGCGGGCAACGTGAACATGCCCTGGTGGCTGGTCCCGTCCTCGCCCACCAGGCCGGCCCGGTCCACGCCCAGGACCACCGGCTGGTCGTTCTGGCAGACGTCATGGACGGTCTGGTCGAAGGCCCGCTGGAGGAAGGTCGAGTAGATGGCCACGAAGGGTCGCTGGCCGCCCATGGCCAGCCCCGTGGCCAGCGTCACGGCATGCTGCTCGGCGATGCCCACGTCGATCATCCGGCCCGGGTAGGCCGCCCCGAAGCGATGGAGGCTGGTGCCGGTGGGCATGCCCGCGGTGATGGCCACGATGCGGGGGTCGTGGGCGGCCATGGCGATGAGCTCGTCGACGATCACGTTGCTGTAGCTGGGCGGCCGCCGGACCGCCGCCTGGGCCGCCGAGAGGGCCGCGTCGCCGTCGCCGTTCGTGGCCGGGTGGAGGGGCACCATGGGCGGCAGGGCCGCGCCGTGGAAGCCCACCATGTCCGTCTCGGCCGGCCGGTAGCCCTTGCCCTTGCGGGTCCGGACGTGGACGATGACGGGCGTCTCCATGCGCGCCGCTCGCCGCAGGACGGAGTCGAGGGCAGCCAGGTCGTGGCCGGGCACCGGGCCGATGTAGGTCACCCCCAGCTCCTCGAAGAGCTGGCCGGGCTGGGCGAACTGGACGACCGAACGCCGCAACCGCCGCGAGAGCTCGAGGGCGTTGGGCCCCACCACCGGCAGCCGCTCGACGAGGGAGTCGTAGGCCCGCTTCGAGCCCCGCCAACGCCGGGAGAGCTTGATCCGGGAGAGGTAGTGGCTGAGTGCCCCGACCGTGGGCGAGATGCTCATCTCGTTGTCGTTGAGGACGATGAGCAGCGGCGTCTGGCGGTGGCCCACATCCATGAGGGCCTCCATCGACATGCCGGTCATGAGGGCCGCGTCGCCGACGACCACGGCGATCCGCTCGTCGCCGTGCCGCGCATCGCGGGCCAGGGCCAACCCCTCCCCGATGGACAGGCCGGTCCCCGCGTGGCCGCCGTCGAAGACGTCGTGGGGGCTCTCCGAGCGGCGGGGGAAGCCGCCCAGGCCACCCAGCTGGCGGAGCGTCGCGAAGCGGTCGCGACGGCCGGTCAGGAGCTTGTGGGGATAGGCCTGGTGGCCGGTGTCCCAGACGATGCGGTCGTGGGGGCTGTCGAGGACCCGATGGAGGGCCACGGTCAACTCGACCACGCCCAGCGAGCTGCCGAGGTGGCCCCCGGTGTGGGCCACGGTGTCGATGATCCGGGTCCGCAGCTCGGCGCAGAGCTGGACCAGCTCCGCCTCCGAGAGGCGCCGGAGGTCCTCCGGCCCGTCGATGGTGTCGAGGATCGGCACGCGCGCTCCTGTACGAACGACCGGCGGTCGCGACGCGTCCCCCGGTCCCGGGTGGCCGGATTCTAGTCCACGGCCGCTCAGACCGGCCACGGCCCCGGGTGAGGCGGGTAGCCGCGGAGGACCATCCGCAGGTCGGCCGGCGGCGGGTAGTGGGCCGCGGTGGTGGCGCCGATCGCGGGCCGCGGGCTGGCTGTCGCGCCCGGGCTGGGCGTTCCCTTCGGGCTCGGCGTCGGCTTCGGGCCGCTGGGGCGGGCGGCCCCGGTGGGCTGGATGGTCACGAATCGGCCGTCCCAGGCCATGCGCACGTTGGGATCGTGGAAGACCGTCAGCATGGAGGCCAGACGGCTGGGGCTGACGAGCGTCCCGGGCGGCGGATCGCGCTGGGAGACCGGGAGCGGGCCGCCAGCCTGGATGCCGTAGGCCAGGCCCACGACGCGGATGCCGGTGACCGTGAAGGCGCTCGTGCGGGCCGGGTCGGCGCTGGCGGTGAAGCCGACGATGACCCAGGCGTGGTCGCCGTGGCGGACGGTGATGGGCACCGGCAGGCCGGTCCGGCGGAGGTTCGTGACGGCCGAGCGGAGGGCGGCCTGGAAGCTCGTCGATGCCACGAGCCGGTAGCGGTCGTCGACGTACGTCCGCAGGCCCCACGTCCAGCCCGCCACGTCCACCCCGTCGGTGACCGGGATGGCGTAGCGATCGTGGGCCCGCATGGCCCAGAAGTAGCGCGACTGGCTGGCGCTGGAATGGTCGTTCGTGCCCCGGGTCAGGTTGCGCAGGAGCTCGATGCTGGCCGCCGTGCACCACCACGGCTGGGCCTGGACGGTGTAGGCCCCCGTCCGGTAGAGGTCCGCCCCGCCGGACCAGGAAGCGGCCTGGGTCGGGCCGGCGAGCGGCGAGGCCAGGGCCAGGATGGCGGCCGTTGCGATGGCGGCGAGGAGGGCGCGGCCTCGACTCAGGGATCGTCCTCGTCGCCGGGCCGCAGGTCGATCGTGCGCAGGGCGCCACCGCTCGACTCGACCAGCCTCCGGACGCGCAGCTCGGCGTCGCCCAGCAACCCGGCGCACCGTTCGTGGAGGGCCACCCCGCGCTCGTAGAGGGCGATCGAGTCCTCGAGGGCCAGGCCACCGCCTTCGAGCCGGCCGACGACGGACTGCAGCTCGGCCAGGGCGGCGTC
The DNA here is from genome assembly GCA_036278755.1 of Candidatus Limnocylindrales bacterium. GTDB lineage: Bacteria > Chloroflexota > Limnocylindria > Limnocylindrales > CSP1-4 > DASUKL01. The sequence goes on from DASUKL010000026.1 coordinate 10,819, forward strand.
GAAGGGCAGGCGGGCGACGTCCTCGGGCACCGGGGTGCTGTCAGGCGCCAGAGCCGACTCGGGCACGGGGGCGCTGTCAGGCGCCAGGGCCGACTCGGGCGCCGGGCTCGGCTCAGGGGTCGGAGGGTCGGACGCCAGGACCTCGGCCGCCGACTCGGGCTCGGTCATGCGGTCGAGTCTCGCACCCCGGTGACGCTGACGTCCAGCGCACCGTGGGCTAGGCGTAGGTCGAGGCGGTCGCCCAGGGCCTGGGTCGCCGCGTCGCGGACGATGGTCCCGTCCGGCCGGCGGACGATGGCGTAGCCGCGCTCCAGGGTGGCGTAGGGGCTGAGGGCCTCGATCCCAGCGCGGGCCGCTCGCAGCTCGGCGGTCGCGCGATCGAGGCGCGCACCGGCCAGGCCGGGCAGCCGGTCCGCGGCCCGCTCGAGCCGGGCCCGGTCGGTCTCGAGACGCCGGTTCAGGGCTCGGACCGCCCGATCGAGCAGCGCCCCGGCCCGCTCCCGCTCGGCGTCGAGCACGGCCTGGGGGTGGAGGCGGGCGAGGGCCCGGTGCTCCGCCTCGAGGTCGCGCCGTTCGGCCGCCAGGCGCGCCTGGGCCGCTGCCGTGACCCGCGTCCGGAGGCGGTCCAGGGCGGTGAGCACCTCGGCCCGATCCGGCACCACGAGCTCCGCCGCCACGGAGGGCGTGGCGGCCCGGACGTCCGCGGCGAACTCGACCAGGGTCACGTCGGTCTCATGACCCACACCGGCCACGATGGGGATGGGGAAGGCCGCCACGCGCCGGACGACGCGCTCGTCGTTGAAGGCCCACAGGTCCTCCAGCGAGCCGCCGCCGCGGGCCACGATGACGAGGCCGACCGGGGCGTCCGTGCGGGGGTCGCGCCAGGCGGCCAGGCGGTCGAGGGCACGGACGATGCTGCGCGGCGCACCGTCGCCCTGGACGAGGCAGGCCGAGAGCACGACCTGGACCAGCGGCCAGCGACGGGCCAGGACCCGCCGGATATCGTGGAGGACGGCGCCCTCCGCACTGGTCACCACGCCGATGATCGCTGGTCGCGTGGGAAGGGGGCGCTTGCGGGCCGCGTCGAAGAGCCCCTCGGCGGCGAGGCGGGCCTTGAGGGCCTCGAGGCGGAGGGCGAGGTCGCCCTGCCCGGCCGGTTGGAGGGTGTCGACGTAGAGCTGATAGACGCCCTGGCTCTCGAAGAGGTCGATCCGGCCGTGGGCAACGATCCGCAGCCCGGTCCGCGCATCGAAGGGGATGCGCCGCCGCTCGTCACGAAACAGGACGCACGAGAGCTGTGCCTCGCGGTCGCGGAGGGTGAAATAGACGTGGCCGGCGGCCGAGGCGCTGACCTGGCCGACCTCGCCCTCGACCCACACGTCGCGCAGCTCGGGTGCCCCGCGAAGGCGCTCCTTGACGATGTGGGTCAACTCCGCCACCGTGCGGATGCGCGGCCGGGCGGGCGGGCTCCAGGGCAGATCCTGCGGGGCGGGCCCGGAGGCGCGGGGTCCCGGCGTCCGTCGCGGCTGCATCGGCGGCTGGAGGCCCATCTGCCCGGTAGGGCGCGGCTCTTCGTAGGGCACGAGCTCGGGGCCATCGGGGTCGGGCGCGCGCTCGGTCAGCCAGGCCTGCCAGGGGTGCGGGGTGTGAGGATCGGGATCGGATCGGGCCACGATGGAGGCATCCTAGCGAAGGCCCTCGTTCGCGGTGGCGCGGGCCGGCCGTGTCGCCGTGGGTGGCGGCGACCTCGGCCATCGCCGACCGCGGCCGTCGGCGGACCTCGGCCATCGCCGACCGCCCACCTCAGCCGCCGCAACGGTGGCCGTTTGCTGCTAGCGAATGGATCCCGTGATCTGGCCGCCCTCCACCACTCCGGCCACCCGTACGGCCCGGTTCGTTTGCCCCCAGCGAACCACGAGCCCGCTGCGAGGCGCATCGCGGGGTGTCTCGCCCCGAGCGCCCGGATCCATTCGCTGTGAGCGAACCATGCGCCGGCCGTGACCCGGTCCGAAGTCGGCAGGCGCCCGAGAGCCCCGGAAGGAGGTCGATACGGCCCCGCGAGCCCGGAAGAGGGTGCCCTCAGACGCGCGTCTGGTACTCGCCCGTGCGGGTGTCGATGCGGATCGTGTCGCCCTCGGAGACGAAGAGCGGCACCTGGACCACGAGGCCCGTGGCCGTGGTGGCGGGCTTGCGGGCCCCGGTCGCGGTGTCGCCCGCATAGCCTGGTTCGGTCGCGGCGACGACGAGGTCGACCGTGATCGGGAGCTCGACGCCGATGGTCTCGCCCTCGTACGTCGTGCGGTCGAGGAGCATGCCGTCGGTCATGTAGCCGACCGCCTCGCCGAGCTGATCCGCGTCCAGCTGGAACTGCTCGAACGACTCGCTGTCCATGAAGTGGAACGCATCGTCGTCGCGGTAGAGGAACTGGACCTGGTGCCGGTCTAGGCGGGCGCGGGGCCACTTGTCGCCGGCCTGGAACGTCCGCTCGACGATCGACCCCTTCTTGACGTTCTTCAGCTTGATGCGCACCTGGGCCGAGCCGCGGCCCATCTTGATGTGGTGGTAGTCGAGGATCTGCCAGAGGTCGTTGTCGAGCTCGATCACCACGCCCTTGCGCAGCTCGCCGGTCGAGATCATGGGCTAGGGGTACTCCTGCGGGGGCCGGGGCAGGCGCGGATGAAGGCTGCCCGGCCGGGGGGTTAGGCGACCGATTCTACCCGCCGGTCGCGCTACGCTGGGCGGGATGAGCGTCTTCACCGCGGCCGAGCTGGCCTACCTGGGCCAGGGGCACCTCGGGCGGCTGGCCACCCTGGGCCCTGATGGCAACCCTCACGTCGTGCCGGTCGGCGTCTTCTACGACGCGGAGGGCGACGTCCTGGCCGTGGGCGGGCGCGGCTTCGCCAGCAGCCGCAAATTCCGCGATGCGCGCCGCGATCCACGGGTCGCGGTGGTCATCGACGATGCCGAGATGAGGCCGACGCGGGCCCCGAACGAGGGCGTCCGACTCCGGATGCTGGAGGTCCGCGGGCGGGCCGAGGTCATCAGTTCGGGCGGGTCAGCGCTGCGGGCCGGCTTCGACGAGCCCTACATCAGGATCCACCCCCAGCGCATCGTGGCCATGGGCCTCGACCACGACGATCGGGTCGGGCGCGGCCGGGACATCGGCTGAGGGCGTCGATCAGGCGCCGACGACGGTGACCGCGCGGGGGAAGCGGGTGAGGCGCTCCAACTCACCGGCGGCCGGGTCGTAGCGGACCAGATCCTCGATGCGGACGCCCGTCCGCCCGGCGAGGTAGACGCCAGGCTCGACCGAGAACACGGTCGGCCCCGGCAAGGGCGCCTCCGGGGCGCGGGAGCTTAGGGTCGGCAGCTCGTGCGTGGCCAGTCCGATGCCATGCCCTAGGGCATGGCCGAACGCGTCGCCGTGGCCGCCATCGACGATGACCGCCCGGGCGAGAGCGTCGAGATGCTTGCCCGTCGGCCGCTCGCCAGGGTCGCCACCCTCGCCGCCGGCCAGGGACGCCTCCAGACCGTCGAAGGCCGCCTCCTGGGCTCGGGCCACCAGCTCATACAGGGCGAGATCCTCGGTCCGTGGCTGGCCCACGAACAGGGTCCGGGTCATGTCGCTCCGATAGCCGTCCACCTGCGCGCCGAAGTCGAAGAGCAGGACCTGGCCCGCCTCCACGGGCACGTGCCGCGGCGAGCCGTGGGGCAGGGCTGCCTGGGGGCCGGCCAGGCAGGCCACGTCGAAGGCCAGCCCGTCGCCCCCGCCGGTACGGATGGCCCACTCGAGCTCGAGGGCCAGCTCGTACTCGGTGACGCCGGGCGCGATGCGCGGCAGGAGCCCCGTGAGGGCCGTATCGGCCACGGCGCAAGCGGCCGCGATCCGCTCCGTCTCGGCTGGCTCCTTGACCTGCCGGTCCTCCTCCAGCCAGCCCTCGACGGGGACGAGCGTCGTGTCCGGCGCGGCCTCGGCCAGCCGCTCCCAGAGGGCGTGGCCGACGAACCCTGCCTCCACGGCCACGCGGCCGAGTCCGGCCACGAACCCGGCCCAGCGATCCGCCAGGTCGCCGTAGCAGAACGTGACCGCCGCCTCCGCGCACTCGGCCTGGGCTTGGAGCGTGTAGCGCGAGTCGGTCAGCAGCAGGACGTCGTCGGGGCGGACGATGAACCAGCCGCTCGAGCCGGCCACGCGGTCCTCGCCATCACCCAGGCGGAAGCCGGTCAGGTAGCGGCTGTGCTCGGCCCGCACCCCGAAGTAGCCGTCCACCCCCTGGGCCGCCAAGCGTTCCCGGAGGCGCGCCAGACGCCCCGGTCGCGCCCGGCGGTCGGCCGCGGTCCAGCGCTTGCGGTCGGGGGCCGTGGGCAAGGGCGCCAGCCCGGCCGCCTCGTCGATCAGTCGCCGGCCAGGGGTGCCGGCCGCCTCCTCCACCAGCTGCCCCCGATGCGTGCCCGCGCCCGCGGACCTCTCACTTGACGTAGCCGTACTCCTTGAGCAGCTTCTGGAACTCGGCGTTGGTCTTGGCGAAGGCGTGGCTGTCCGAGCCGTCGCCCTTGGCCACGAAGTAGAGGTAGCCGGTCGAGGTGCTCGGATCGAGGGCCGCCCGCAGGGAGGCCTGGTTGGGGGAGCAGATGGGCCAGGCCGGCAGGCCGGCATGGGTGTAGGTCTGGAAGCTGACGAGGTCCTGGGGCACCTTGACCGCCTTGAGGGCGATGTCGACCGGCTTCCAGAAGTAGTAGCCCTGCCACTGCCCGAAGTCGAGGTCCCGCAGCTGGACGGTGTCGTTGGCATAGAACACGGTGGGGTCGGCGTTCAACAGGCCCGTGGACCAGACCGTGGGATCGAGCCGGTTGGCGTAGACGCCGGCGATGAGCGGCCGCTCGCTGTCGAGGGCCGCCTCCTGCTGGACGATGCTGGCCAGGACGAGGGCCCGATAGAAGTCCTCGCCGCCCGAGGTGGCCTGGGCCACGAGCTCGGGGCCCATCTGGGTCGCCCAGGCGGAGAGGAGGTGGCGGAGGATCTGCTCGCCCGTGACGGTGGGTTTGACCTCCCAGGTCGAGCCCCCGATGAAGCCTTCCAGGGAGGCCCCGTCGGGCAGCGGGGCGAGGAACGGGTAGTCGGTCCGCAGGGCAGCCGTGGGGTGCTCGGCCAGGTCGTAGAAGTCCTTCGGCACCGTGGCTCCCAGACCGCGCGTCTCGAGGTAGGCGGCCACCTGCTCCAGGCGCAGGCCGGGTCGCAGGGCGAGGGTGATCATGGGGTCCGGCGGTTGCTGCAGGCGATCGAGGATCTGTTGCGGGGTCATCAGCCGGGTCAGGGTGTAGTCACCGGCTCGGATGGTGCCCGACTGGCCACCGGTCACGGTCAGGAACTCGAACACGAGCGGGTCGCTGACAAGGCCCTGGGACGTCAGCGCCTCGGCCACCTGGCGGGCCGTCGCCCCGGCCCGGACCTCGAAGTCGATGGGGCTTGGATCGGTGCCCGCGGGGTCGGTCAGGTGGCCGCCGAGCTGGCCACGGACGAGATCGGCGACGAAGGGCAGCTTCAGCGTCTGGGGGTTGTCCTCGGCCATGCTGCGGGCCAGGCTGGCCACGGCCGGCCGGGCCAGGGTCAGGCCACCGATGACGATGAGCGCGGCCAGGGCTAGCAGGCCGACCACGACGAGCCCCCCGCTGAGGCGCCGAGCGTGGGCCCTGCGCCCGCCGTCCCCGCCGCCGTTGCGACCGCCAGAACCCCCGTTGCCGCCGTTGCGACCGCCAGAACCCCCGTTGCCCCCGTTGCGACCGCCCGCCCGCACGGTCCCCAGGGACCGGGCCTCGCCGGGACCGCCCAGCGGATCCCCCGTGGGCCGGGCCCCGGGCGGGAGTTCGAGGCGGCTCACCGTGCCACGATGCGGGCCGAGCGGGGTGGCCATCGGTCGGCGCGTCCGCGGCGGGTCCTGATCGGTCACGGTCGAGGCCGTCCCGCGAGGTCCCTGCCGGCTGCGTGGGTCGGACTGGCCAGGCCGCCCGTCGCGGTCCGGGCGGCGAGCTCGGCCTCGAGGATGAGGCGGGCCGCTTCCCGGTCGACGGCCGCACGGCGACGACGCAGCGCCGGACCGCTGGGTGGGCCACCCGAGCGCCCGCGCCGGACCCGGCCCAGCGCTGCCTCCGCGTCCTGGCTCGTCCAGCGCTCGTCGCGCCAGCGGAGTGGCAGGCCCAGCCGCGCCGCGATGGCCTCACCCCACTCGCGCGTGGCGGCCGCCTGGGGGCCCTCGGTCCCATCGGTATCACGCGGCAACCCCACCACAAGGGCCTCGATCGAGCGCTCGGCGGCGATGCCAGCGAGGGCCGCCGCGTCGTGCTCCAGGGAGCCGCGCCGCAGGATGCCCAGGCCGTGGGCCGATCCGGTGGCCTCGTCACCGACCGCCAGACCGATCCGCTTCGCTCCCAGGTCGACCCCCAGGAGCCGGCTCACGGAGCCTGGCTCGCGTTGCCCCCGGTGCCTTGCGTCGGACTGCCGCTGGAGTTCGGCCGGGCCGTGCCGCTCGGCACCGGCCCGATGGTCGGGCTGGGCGGGCCGCTGGTGATCGGCGAGGCGCTCGCACCCGGGGAGCCGCCGCTGCCTGGCGAAGCGCTGGGCCGGACCGGGGCCGCCACGGTCAGGGAGAGACGCTGATCGAGCGTCGGGATCGTGGTGACCCACGAGGGCCACGCGGAGATGGCCACTTCGCCCAGGGGGGCCAGGGCTGCCTTGGCCGCCGGGATGGTCTTGCCCTTGATGCTGTCGAGGAGGTGGGCCGTATCGACCGGCTTCCACATCTGGGCTGTGGCCTGGACCGGGAAGCTGACCGTGTCGCCCACGACCGTGCCCTGGCCGACCGTGCTGCTGATGGAGTCGCTGAAGAGCTGGTAGCCGGCCGGCACCTGGGCCTTGAGCTTGGATTCGGCCAGCGGCGCGAGCTGCGACTTGTCGACGGCCGTGGCCGTGGCCGTGGCGCTGACGGTCAGGGTGAAGTCCTCCTTGGCCGTGCCCACGACGTCCTTGGCGCTCGTGTCGGCCGTGGCCTTGCCCATCGTGGCCGACTCGGGGAAGAGGGTCAGTCCTGCCGGGATCTGGGTCGGGTCGGCCAGGTCGTCCCGCAGCTGGGTCTGGAGGCGGGCTGTGAGGGCCGCCACGGCGTTCTCGTAGTCCTTCTGGGCCACGATCTTCGTCTCGGTGTGCTTGCCCCCACTGGTCGGCTGAGCGTTGAAGACGGCGATCAGCGTGGGGTCGTAGCCCTGTGGCACGACCGTGATGGCATTGGCCGGGACGTTGCCGTCCGGGCCGGCCCGGACGGCCGCGACGGACACATTTGCCTGGCCCGGGACGATCGTCTTGCGGCCCACGATCTGGGCCCGAGGGAGCGGCAGCGGGACGCTGGTGGCGAAGCCGACGCCGGCCGACGTGTTGACCACCACCCCCCGAGGGATCGTCACGGACCGTCCGGTGTCGTAGTTCTGGAAGGTCACCGTCCCCGATGCCTTCGTCTCATGGACCTTGACCCCCGACGAGGGGAACGTGTCACTGGCGCTCAACTGGTAGCTCAGGGTCTGGGCCGGCACGACGAGGGTGCTCGGATCGACCGCCGTGGCCGCCGGGTCGGCCACCACCGTCAGCTCGACCGGGCCGATGGCCCGAGCCTGGGGCGTGATGGTGATCGTGGCCGAGGGCAGGAAGGCCAGCGCGGCCACGCCCAGGGCGGCCAGGATGATGGCCAGACCGACGAGGATCGTGACCCAGCGCAGGAGGCGCGAGCCACCCTGACCCTGGCTCCCGCTGCGGACGGGCAGGTCGGGCAGACCCAGGCGGCCCAGCAGGCGATCGCCCAGCCGCTCCCCCAGGCGATCGGTCAGGGATGGCTCGGCTGGGGCCGCGGTCACGCTCCGGCCGGCCGTCGCGGGCTCGGCCGACCCGCCGGCTCCTGTCGCCACCGGCATCGTGCGGGTCCGCTCCAGGGCCGCCCCCACGCCGCCCGCGGCCAGAGCTTCTGCCATGGCCGTGGTGGGTGGCGGGCCGCCCGCACCCGGGACCCCGGAGCCTGGTGGGGCGGTCGTCTCGGTCGGGGCGGCCACCTCGCCGCCGGCCAGGGCCGCCTCGTAGTCGGAGACCGCGGCGTAGGCCGGCAGCCCGGCCGAGACGGCCACGGCCCGGACGCTGGCCTCGGGCGTGACGATGGCTAGGAGGCGACTGTGCTCGCGAGCCTCGCGGGCCAGGAGGCGGAAGTTGATGCGGCTCGTGGCGATCCGCGAGCCGGGCGGCAGGACGAGCGCCACGCGCGCGTCGTCGCTCTGCCGCAGGCGACCCACGGCCGTCGTGATCTCGTCCTCGATGTCGAGGTAGCTGATGCCCATCTTCGCGGCCAGCCTAGCCCAGCTAGACCTTCATGGCCCGCAGGACCCGGCGCAGGACGGCATCCAGCTGGGACTCCGTGGAGGCCATCTCGATGGCCTGGTGGGCCAGGCCCATGGGTGTCACGTCCTGCTGGTCGACGAGCAACTTCGTCGCGTCGACGATGGCCGTCACCTCCGAGGGCTCCATGATCGAGACTTCCGGCGGCCGGGCGAAGGGCAGGCGCTTGACGAAGCGCGGCTCCTGGAGGGCCCCGACGAGGGTCCGCAGCCGCGAGCCGCCACCGCAGAGGTAGATCCGGCCCGGCAGCAGGTCGCCGCCGGCCAGCTCCTCGAGGACCAGCTCTACCCCGGCGGCCCAGACCTGGGTGTCCTCGGACAGGATGTGCTGGACCTCCTCGGCCTCCTCGACCGGCAGCCCGCGGGCGTGGTCGACCTTGACCTGCTCGGCCCGGGCGAAGGGCAGGTCCAGGCGGTCGGCCAGGGACTTCGTGAAGGCCCGGCCGCCGAGGGCGAACATGCGGGTGCCCTCGATGCCGCCTTGACGGACGAGGGCCACGTCGGTCGTGCCGCCGCCCACGTCGATGAACAGGCCGCCCGCCTTCTGGATCTGCTCGCCGCCGAGGGCGCGGGCCACGGCGTAGGGCTCGGCCACGATGGCCAGCAACTCCAGGTCCAGCTGGCTGGCCACGCTCTGCAGGGCCCCCAGGTGGACCAGCGGGGCGAAGGCATTGAAGATGCCGATCTTGACATGGCGGCCCTGGAAGCCGATGGGATTGGTGACCGGATAACCGTCGATCTGGGAGCTGGTGACCGCGGCGTGGACGAGGCGGACGTCGACGTTGGGCAGGCCCGTCTCCCAGGTGATGGCCCGCTCGGCGTCGTGGAGGGCCTCCCGCTGGACGCCGTCGATGAGCTTCTGGAGCTCCTGTTCGGTGATCGGTTGGTCCGGCTTGCGCCGCTCCTGCGAGTGGGTCGTGGTGAAGCCCTTGACCAGCTCCCCGGCGATGCCGATGACGACCTGGGTGGGCCGGAAGCCGGCCATCTCCTCGGCCTCCTGGAGGGCCACCGAGCAGTTGTCGACGACGGCCCCGATGTCGGCCACCGTGCCCGACTGCATGTGGGCCAGCCCCTGCCGCCGGCGCCCCACCCCACGCACGACCCCCTCGCCCTGTTCGTCGATCTCGAAGACGAGGGCCTTGGCGAACTCGGTGCCCACGTCGAGGGCGGTACAGGCGGCGAGCGACTCCTCTTCGTCGCGTTGCAGGAGGCGGCGCCAGAAGGCCATGCCTCAGGCCCGTCCGTCGAGTGCCGCGCGGAGGGCCGCCAGGGCCGCCGGGAGGCCGTCCCGCCGCGTGCCCTTGCCCTGGGCCATCTCCGGACGGCCCCCGCCCTTGCCGCCGATGGCCGGCACGGCGGCGCGCACGAGGTCCCCGGCGGCGATGCCGCGGGCCACGAGGTCGTCGCTGACCGTGACGAAGAGCTGCGGCTCGTCGGCCTCGAGGCCCAGGGCGATGACCCCGCTGGGCAGGGCCTGGCGGACCTCGCGAGCAAGGGACTTCAGCTCGTCGATGGAGGGCACCTCCAGGGCCCGGGCCAGGACCGTCAGGCCGCCGCTCGTCGTCTCGGCCGCGGCGGCCAGCTCGGCCGGCCGCGGACGGGCGGCGGCCGCTCCCCGGCGGAGCTGCCGTTCCACCTTGTGGAGCCGCTCCTGGAGCTCGGCGGCCCGGGCGGCCACCTGCTCTGGCTCGCGTGCCCCCAGGGCCGCCGTCGCCGCGTCCAGGGCCGCCAGACGGGCCGCGATCCAGGTGTCGGCCGCGTCTCCGGTGAGGGCCTCGATGCGCCGCAGCCCGGCCCCGATGCTCCGCTCGCCGATGAGCACGAAGCTGCCCACCTGGCCCGTGGCCCGGCAGTGCGTGCCGCCGCACAGCTCGCGGCTGTACTCGTCGACGGCCACGACCCGGACCCGCTCCCCGTACTTCTCGTCGAAGAAGGCATCGGCTCCAGCGTCGACGGCCTCGCCCATCGTCATCTCCCGAGGCTGGACCGGCTCATCGGCTCGGATGACCCGCCGGACCTCCGCTTCGATGGCCCGCAGCTCGTCGGCCGTCAGGGGGCGCTCGAGGGGGAAGTCGAAGCGCAGGCCGTCGGGCGAGACGAGCGAGCCATGCTGGCGGGCCTGCTCGCCCACCACGTTGCGCAGGGCGCGGTGGAGAAGATGGGTGGCGGTGTGGTTGCGCATCGTGCGGGCCCGACGCTCGGCGTCCACCTCGGCCACCACGCGCCGACCCACGGCCAGATCGCCCACCGTGCGGCCGCGGTGGACGATGAGCCCCCCGACCTGGGCCCCGACGGGCCGCTGGGTGTCGTCGACCTCGACGAGGACCGCACCATCGGTCGAGCCTTCGGCCGCGCCGTCGGTCGAGCCCCCAGCGGGCCCGAGCGCCCGAAGCAGGCCCCGATCGCCGACCTGGCCGCCCCCTTCGGCATAGAACGGCGTCCGATCGAGGACGAGCTCGACCTCCGCGCCGGGCCCCACCTCTTCGACCTCCTGGCCCCCGACGAGGATCGCCCGCACCTGCCCCTCGGCCCGCGTCGTGGCGTAGCCCACGAACTCCGGGCCGCCCGTGCGGCGGAGGATGGCCTCGTAGGTCGCGGCCGCCTGGGCCTGCTGGGCCAGCTCGGCCTTACGGCCTCGCCGGCTGCGCTGGCGCTGTTCGGCCAGGGCCGCCTCGAAGCCGGCGCGATCCACCCGCACGCCGCGCTCGGCGCAGATGTCCACCGTCAGGTCGACCGGGAAGCCGTACGTGTCGTGGAGGCGGAAGGCGACCTCGCCGGGCAGCACCGGAGCGTCGGCCGGGAGCACTTCGGGACGACGGCCGACCATCGGCTCGCCGATCGCCAGGGGCGCCAGCTCGGCCTCGAGGAGGGCCGTCCCGGCATCGAGGGTCCGGGCGAACTGGGCCTCCTCACGGGAGACCACCGCGGCGGTGACCTCGGCCTGCTCGGTCAGGTAGGGGTAGGCCTCGGCCATGGTGGCCACCACGACCTCTGCCAGCTCGGCCAGGAACGGCTCGCGGCGGCCCAGGAGCCGGCCGTGGCGGACGGCCCGGCGGAGGATACGGCGGAGGACGTAGCCCCGGCCCTCGTTGGCCGGCCGCACGCCGTCGGCGACGAGGAACGTCACCGCCCGGGCGTGATCGGCGATGACCTGGTAGCTGAAGCGCTCCCGCTCGAACGTCTCGGGGTCGTGGCCCAGCATCCCCCGCAGCCGCTCGTGGAGGGGCAGGAAGAGGTCCGTGTCGTAGTTGGACGGCACCTGCTGGAGCACGGAGGCCAGGCGCTCCAGGCCCATGCCCGTGTCGACGCTGGTGAAGGGCAGCGGGACGCGGCCGTCCGGGCGCTGCTCGAACTCCATGAAGACGAGGTTCCAGATCTCCAGCCAGCGGGGGCAGGTCTCGGCGTGGTCGGGGATGCATTCGGGGCCCTCGGAGAACGCCACGCCGCGGTCGAAGTGGATCTCGCTGCAGGGACCGCAGGGACCGGTGTCCGCCATCCGCCAGAAGTTGTGGTCGTCGCCGACCTCGATGTCGCCCCAGGCCGCCATCCGCTCCGGGGGGAGGCCGATCTCGTCGCGCCACACGGCCCGGGCCACCTCGTCGTCCTTGTAGGTCGTGGCCGCCAGGCGGTCGCCGGGGATGCCCAGATCCTGGGTCAGGAACTCCCAGGCGAAGTGGATGGCCTCGCGCTTGAAGTAGTCGCCGAAGCTCCAGTTGCCGAGCATCTCGAAGAGGGTGTGGTGGCGGGGGGTGCGGCCCACCTCCTCGAAATCGTTGTGCTTGCCGGCCACCCGCAGGCAGCGCTGGTAGTCGACCGCCCGGCGGTAGGAGCGGGTCTCCGCCCCGGTCAGGACGTCCTTGAACTGGACCATCCCGGCGTTGGTGAAGAGGAGGGTCGGGTCGCCGGCCGGGACCAGGCTCGCGCTGGGCACGACGGTGTGCTCACGAGCAGCGAAGAACGCCACGAACCGCCGGCGGATCTCGGCCGCCGGGAGCGCGCGGATGCGCGGGTCGATGGTCGGAGCGCCGGGGCTGCGCACAGGCATCGGGCGGAGTGTACCGAACGGCACGACCTCAGCGGCCCAGGCTCGATCCACCCCGGGCCGGGCCCAGCAGGCTGACGACGACCACGATGGTGATGCCCAGCCAGGCCACGATCGAGGACCACAGGAGACCGAAGTCACCGATGCGCACGGGGTCGCCCAGGCGGGCCCCCAGGGCCTGGCCGGCGAAGGCGCCCAGGATGGCCGCGGGCAGCACGAGCAGCATCCGGCCCCTGAGGCGGCCGCTGAGGAGCAGATACACCGAGGCGTGGAAGAGGCCGACCAGGACCGCGAGCACGGGCGCGGGGCCGATCTCCATCGCAGCCGAGTATAGGGTGCGGTCAGCCAGGAGCCCGCACCCCTGCCCACCCTCCGCTGGCGGCCCAGGGGACCGCCCGGACCCGCGAGCGGATGAGCAGAGGCCGGGTCGGTCGCCCGACCCGGCCTCGTGGAGTCCACGACGGACCCGGGGTTACTTGAAGAACTGACTCCCGTTGATGCTGCCGAGACCGGTCACCCGGTCGTATCCGACGGTCGTCTTGATCGTCAGCCCGGTCGTGAAGTCGAACGACCGGAAGCTATAGACATAGCCGTCCGCGGCGGAGGTGCCGTTGACGTAGTCGCTTCGGATCACGCCGGCGTCGGCGACGTGCTGCACGTCGTGGAAGGCCGCGGCGCCCATCGAGTAGAGCAGCGGGTTGGCGAAGCCGATGGCCTGGCCCCTGTGCTGCTGGAGGTCGGCCATGAGGCCGGTGACGATCGGCGAGGCGAGGCTCGTGCCGCCGACGCGGTACTCGCTGTAGGCCGTCGTCCCGTCGGGGAAGGTCTGGGTCTGGCCGATGAGGTAGCCGGTGTTCGGATCGGCCACCGCGGCCACGTCGGGCACGACGCGCATCGCCGGGCCGCTGGGGTCGTTGTACTTCGAGAGGGAGCTGGGGACGACGCCGGCCTGGTAGGCAGGCTGGGTGAAGAGCCGGCTCGTGCCACCTCCGGAGCCATAGAGGTAGGCGCCGGGCGGGTCGACGTTCCAGGTGCCGTCGGACGTCAGGCTGGACTTGCCTGTCTCCCATCCGGTCTCGACAGCGATCGAGCCGTCGGCCGCGACGCCCAGGCTGGTGCCGCCGACGGCGGTGACCCAGGGGCTGGAGGCCGACCAATCCGGGGTGGCGGACGAGGCGTTGGCGGCGATCCCGCCGGTCTCATCCCCATCATCACCGGAGCTGAAGTAGATCCCGATGCCTTCAGCCGCGGCCTGGATGAAGATGTCGTTGAGGGGTTTGATGTAGCCGAAGGGGAGCGCCTCGCCGATAAAGCCATACGAGTTGCTGACCATGTCGGCCAGGTGGGCGTCCACGACGTGATTCATGGCCGCGTCGAGATCCTGATAGGCATTCGCGGCGCCGACGTAGACGATCGTGGCCCCGGGAGCCATGCCGTGCACGGCTTCGACATCGAGCGTTTCCTCCCCGGACCAACCCTGCGGGTCCTGGGCCGGGTTCTGCGGCCGGCGGAACGTGCCTGGCGCGACGACCTGGCGGAACTGGTTCGCCTCGAGCGGCGCGATGCCCCGGTTCGCTGACCAGGCGTCGACGTCCTGGACGATCGTGGGCGAGGCATAGGCGTCGATGATCGCCACCGTCACGCCAGCCCCCGTGAGCGAGCTTGGCACGCCATAGGCGCTGCGCAGCTGCTGGGGGGTGTAGCCGCACGGCGCATAAGGCTGAGCCGTGCCGTAGATCTCGGGCACCGTCGTACCGTCGGGGCCGGCGGTCGTGGTATCGAGCTGGGCCCAATAGCTCGAGCAGGGGGGAGCGTTCTTGAAGACGGCCGGCGGCGGGGCGCTGCCGGTCGCGTCGGGATGGACCAGGGCGGCGCTCTCATCGAGCCCGACCACGGCGGTCACGGTGCCCGCCAGGCTGGCCGGGACGCTGAGGGCCGTCTGCGGCGAGCGGAGCGTGTGACCCTGGACCCGGTACTCGCCGAACGTGGTGCCGAATGCGGCCGCGGCCTGGGCGACGGTGCCCTCGGCCGCAACGTAGAGGTTGTTGCTCGGCGTGTAGTCGAGCCTGAAGCCCTGACTGCGCAGCCAGCGCTGGACGGCGCCGACGCTGGCCTGGCTGGGCGCGAACTGCTTGCGGAACTGGGCGGGGCTCAGGAAATGGCCGTAGGCCGCGCTGCGCGGATCCGAGACCGAGTAGGCCAGGGCCGCCGCGGCGCCGGCGTCGCGCCAGCCCAGGTAGACGCGGAAACCGACCGACTCGGTCCCGCTGACGCGGCCCATGTAGGCGGACGAGTGAGCCCAGGAGGGCACGCTGCCGGCCAGGACGGCCCGACCGCTGGCGGCCGTAGCGGTGCCGCCCACGAGAGCCACGATCATGACGGCGGAAACGACACCTGCCGTCAGCGTGCGGAGATGGCGATTCACCGGATAGTCCTCCATGTGCCGCTGACCAGCGTGCTCACGCATGGCATCGCGGGGGCCATGGTCAGCCGGGATGACGGTAGCGCAGTGCGCCACGGCGCGGGTGCGAGAGTGGGATGCTGGTGCACGACCGCACCGGCGCTCAGCCCGAGCCCCGCCCGGCGGGCTCCCCGGCCCAGCGGCAAGCCGGCGCTCAGCCGCGAGCGATCGCCCCTCCGCCCAGGACCTCGTCACCGCGGTAGACGACCGCCGCTTGGCCCGGGGCCGGGGCCCAGGCCGGCCGCTCCAACTCCACGCGCCAGCGGCCCGGCTCGTCGGTCGGCATCACGCGGGCCGGCACGGCGTCGCCGCGGTGGCGGATGCGGACCTGGGCCCTGAAGGTCCGGGCACCGGCCGGCGGCCTGCCAGCCACCCAGGTCGCGTCGCGGATCTCGAAGGTGCTCTGCTGGAGGTCCTCGCGCCGACCCAGCTGGACGAGGTTGGCCGCGGCGTCGATGCGGGCCACGTAGCGGGGCTCGCCGAGGGCCACGCCCAGGCCGGACCGCTGGCCGACCGTATAGGCCGCCGCGCCTCGATGCTGGCCCACGGTCGCACCGTCGGCGTCGAGCAGCGGGCCCGGTGCCTCCTGCCAGCCGGCACGCTCGCGGAGGGCCGTGCGGTAGTCGCCGTCGGGCACGAAACAGATGCCCTGGCTCTCGGGCTTGTCAGCCGTGGCCAGGCCCAGGCGGTGGGCGACGGCCCGGACTTCGGGCTTGGTCAGCTCGCCCAGCGGGAAGCGGGTCCCGGCCAGCTGATCCTGGCGCAGGCCGTAGAGGAAGTAGCTCTGGTCCTTGTCGGGGTCCAGGCCCCGGAGGAGGCGGTAGCGCTGACCGGACCTGGCGTCGGGGTCGGACGTCGCATCGACCCGGGCGTAGTGGCCAGTGGCCACCGAGGACGCGCCGTAGAGCCGGCGGGCGCGGCCCAGGAGCGAGCCGAACTTGACCGTCGTGTTGCAGGCGATGCAAGGGCTGGGCGTCTGGCCCTCGAGATACGAGCGCAGGAACGGCTCGAGGACGCCGGCCCCGAACTCGCGCTCCAGGTTGAGGACGTAGAAGGGGATACCCAGCTGCCCGGCCACGCGGCGGGCGTCTTCGGCCGCGTCGAGCGAGCAGCAGCTGCGGCTGAACTCGGAATAGCTGTCGGCCACGTCGTGGAGGCGCATCCAGACCCCCACGACGTCGACCCCGGCCTCGGCCAGGAGGGCCGCCGCGACCGAGCTATCGACCCCGCCCGACATGGCCACCACGACCCGGCCCTCGGGCGCCGGACGGGCTTCGGCGGGCGCCGGACGGGCGTCTGAGGCCCGGTCGCTCCAGGTGGTGATGGGGCCCGTCACGCCGGACTCCCCTGCCCTAGCGGGTCCTCGGCCAGGGCCGCCCGAGCGGCCTGCTGATCGGCCAGGACGCGGGGCACGGTGTCGATCGCCACGGCGAGCTCCTCCTCGCTCGTCGGTCGGCCAAGGCTGAAGCGCAGCGCGCCGCGAGCCTCGTCGTCGGGGAAGCCCATGGCCGTCAGGACGTGGCTCGGCTCGGGGGAGCCGGTCGTGCAGGCACTCCCCGTGGAGGCTGCCACGCCCTCGAGGTCGAGGGCCGCCACCGCCTCGGCGCCCCCGATGCCCTGGGCCACGACCGAGAGGAGTCCCGGCAGGCGGTCGCGGGGATGGCCGCTCAGCTCCACGCCGGGCAACGCCGTGACGGCCTGGCTCAGGCGCTCGCGCAGCCGCCGCAACCGGTGGCGGGTCGCCTCGCGCTCCTCCACGGCCAGACGGAAGGCGGCGGCGAAGCCCACGGCCGAGGCCACGTCCTCCGTGCCCGCCCGGCGGTAGCGCTCCTGGCTCCCGCCGTGGGCCTGGGGCATGATCGTCGTCCCCCGGCGCACGAACAGTGCCCCCGCGCCGGCCGGACCCTCCAGCTTGTGGGCGGCCACGCTCAGGAGGTCCGCGTCGAGGACGCCCAGATCGATGGGCACGAAGGGCGCCGCGGCCACCGCATCGAGGTGGACGAGGATGCCCTTGTGGTGACGGACGCGCTCCAGGGCCTCGGCGATGGGCTGGATCGTGCCGACCTCGTTGTTGGCCAGCTGGAGGCTGACGAGCACCGTCCGGTCGCCGATGGCCGCGCCCAGCTGGTCGGGATCGAGGCGGCCGTAGCGGTCGACCGGCAGCTCGACCACCTCGAAGCCGAACTTCTCGAGGTGGCGCAGGGCATGGAGGACGGCGTGATGCTCGACCGCCGTGGTGATGAGCTGATTGCCCCGGGCCTTGGCTGCCCAGGCAGCGCCCTTGAGGGCCAGATTGATAGCCTCCGTGGCGCCCGAGGTCATGACGATCTCGCGCGCCCCGGCGCCGAGGCAGGCGGCGATGACCTCATGGGCCTCGTCGAGCGCCGCCCGGGCCCGACGACCCTCAGCGTGGGCGGACGAGGGGTTCCCGGCCGGCCGCTCGAGGTACGGCAGCATGGCCGCCAGCGCCTCGGCCCGCAGCGGCGAGGTGGCGGCATGATCAAGATAGGCCCGCATGGCCCGATTGTAGGAGCCGGCCGCCTTCAGCCGGGTCTCCGCCTGGCGGGGGCAAGGCGCATGCGGCCCCGGCCGGAGGCGGCGGCCACCCGTCGGGGGGATCGGGCCGGCCCGCGGCACGGTCCTTGGCCGGCGCCACGGTCTTGGCCAGATACGCTGCCGGCGGAGGGTTATGCCCGGGGCGTGCCGCGGTCTTGGCCAGATACGCTGCCCGCGGAGGCTTATGCCCGGGGCGTGCCACGGTCTTGGCCGGATACGCTGCCCGCGGAGGCTTATGCCCGGGGCGCGAGGTGTCGACCTGCTCCGACGACCTCAGGGAGCCTGAATCTGCCCGATCCGTGGCCAAGATGGCGGCCCAGCGAGCGTATGGCCGCGATCCGAGCATCTCGAGGGGCTCGGCGAGCTGGTGCCCGGGCCGGTCCTGACATAACGCTCCGCCAGCGCACTATATGGCCAAAGGTGGGCCCCGGGGCGACGTGGGCCCTGAGACGGCGTAGGGCCTCCGACGACGTGGGCCCCCAGGCGACCGAACCCAATCCCGACCGGGCGCGCACCACCCGAGAAAGCCCGAGCCTCCGCAGAACCGGACCCCGGCAGAACCGGACCCCGGCAGACGCGGACCGGCAGAACCGGACCCCGGCAGACCCGGACCCAGCCCCCGCTCAGGCGACGGCGGCCCGATGCGCGTCGACCAGGGCCCGGACCTCGGGCGGCAGGGCATCGACGACCGGCCAGCCGTCGGGCAGGTGGATGGAGACGTCCGTGGGATCGACCGACCCGGCGAGCGTGTCGCGTGCCGGGTCCGCCGTCCATTCCAAGACCAGGGCGCCGCTCGTGAAGCCCGCCCCGAAGGCCAGCAAGCACAGCTTGTCGCCGATCCGCACCCGACCCCCTGCCA
>DASUKL010000027.1:0-5798 GCA_036278755.1 Candidatus Limnocylindrales bacterium
GTCGCCACGACGAGCATCCCGGGCCCCACGGCCACCGAGCTGGCCCGCCTGAAGGCCGCCGCCACCAAGCCCAGCCACATCTACGTCGCCGGCGGCACCCTCGTCGTCTCTGACGCCGTCCTCGACGCCCTCAAGGCCTACTAGGCGGTGGTCTGGCTAGCTCGGGCTCACTCGCTCGGGCTGGGGCTCGTGCTCGGGCCGGGCGGACGGAGCTGGGCCTCGAGGGTTCGGAGCTCGGCTGTCAGCGGGGGCAATGCGCTGCAGGCGTCGATGACGTCCTGGGTGTCGCTGGCCAGGGTGACGGGGTCCCCGGCCGGACCGGCGAGGGCGATCTGCACGGCCGTGGCGATGGCCTCGTAGGCGGGGCTCAGGCGAAGGGCCCATGGGCGGCCGACCGAGGTGGTCGCCAGCTCGTCGGCGACCGCCGAGGCCGACTGGGCCGAAAGCGTCACCCGGCCAAGGAGGGTATCCACTGCGGTGGCATCGACGCGCTTGGCGGCGATCTCCGTCTTCAAGGAAGCCGCCAGCTCGGCGATCTGCTCGTGGGCCGCGATGGCCTGCGCCGCCAGCTGGGCCGTCGATGCGGCGCTGAGGGTGGGCGTAGGGCGCGGGCCCAAGGTGGCCGGCGGCGCGGCCGGGCTGGCCGCCCCGAAGTGGGGGCCCGTAGCCAGGAACGCAGCGAGGACGACGGCCGAGCCCAGGAAGGCCAGTCGCTCGGGCGTGATCCGCTCGCGCAGGACCGGGCCGGCGCTGCCGGTCACAGCGTCGGCTCCGGTGCCTCGCCGATCAGGTCGGCGACGGCGGCGGCGTCGAGGCTGACGACCGAGGCGAAGACGAGGCTGGGCCCGTCGGGCTCCTGGCCCCGGGTCGAGATCTGCAGGTCGTCGGCGCGCGCCCCGAGCACGACCCGCTCCAGGGACCGCTCGAAGCGGACGGTCGAGGGCGTCGTCTCGATGGGGCCCAGGACCCACAGCAGCTGGCCGTGGCGGGCGAGGAGGTAGCGCACCCCGGCCGTGAGGCTGTGCCCCCCGGGCAGCAGGACGCCACTGGCCACGAGCGACGTGGGCAGGCCATCTCCCGGCGGCGCCGCGGCCTGGTGCTCGAGACCGGCCCGGGCCGCATCCGCCGTCCCTGCCGGGACGCCGGCCGGGGGCGGCGCTGCCGAAGGGGGGGCCGGCCCGGAGGCCTGCCCGGAGGTGGGGGTCGGTGGTGAGGGGGGATGGACGAGAGTCGGTCGGACCCGGGGCGCAGTAGCGCGGGCCTCGAGGGCCACGGCCTCGACCTGCTCCACCCAACGCTCCAAGGGGCGGTCGTAGGGGGTCCCGCAGCTGGGGCAGCGGATGGCCAAGCCCGTCGCCGGCTCGTCGCAGACGGGGCAGCGCCCGGGTGGGCCGCCGGCCAGGATCAGGCCCGCGGCAGGCCCGATGATGGCGCCGTAGACGAGCCAGACGAGGGGTTGGCGAGCCCTTCGGCGCGCGTACCAGCTGGTGAGCGGTCCGAAGACCATGGCCCAGCCGGCGAGCCAGGGGACGATTCCAGCCAGGTCCACAGGTGAAGCCTCGGCGGCCAGGGGCCCGTGCGGGGCGCGAGCCGGCGGTTCCGGGGCTGCGGCCGCTGTCCGCCCGGGGCCCGGCCGACGTGGACCACCATACACCAGCCCGCCGGAGGGCAGGGCTGCGGCGAATGGTGCCCGGAGGCACCGCCAATGTGGATGGAGCGGTGCGGTCACCACCGATCGGGTGGCCTAGTGTGTTGCAGGGTCGTTTCCGCTCCATTAAGGTGTGGAACAACACGGTCGCCCGTCCGGGGCCGTCGGCTCACCTCGCGTCTGGGTCTTGCACTCATGGATCCTTCCAGGCGCGAGGGGGTCATGGCGACGTTCGAGGAGACCGCATCGGGGAGTGGAGTTCCACTCCGGAGGGCCGAGCTGTCGGCCCAGCCGGCAGCGATATGAGGGGATACCCATGCGCGTAACCGTCGTCGGGCTCGGAGCCGTCGGCCTCGTCACCGCTGCCTGCCTGGCCGCGGAAGGCCATGACATCGTAGGGCTGGAGGCGGACCCTGATCGCCTGGCCGCACTGCGCCGGGGCGAGGTCCCCTTCCACGAACCGGGCCTCGACGAGCTGACCGCGACCAGCCTGGCCGAGCGGCGCCTCGTCCTCAGCGACTCGCCGGACGCGGCCGTCTCGACCGCCCGTCTCGTCATCCTGGCCGTCGGCACCCACGGGCCCGACGGCAGCTGGCAGAGCGCCTCCATGGTCCGCTGCCTGCTGGAGGTCGTGCCGCTCGTGGCCGACGACGCGGTGCTCGTCATCCGCTCCACCCTGCCGCCCGACTTCGCCGTGGGCATCGCCGCCCGTGTGGCGGGGCTGCGGCGGGCCACCGGCCGTCCCGACGTGCCGGTCCTCCTGAACCCGGAGTTCACCCGCGAAGGGACCGCTGTCCATGACTTCCAGCATCCCAGCCGGATCGTCATCGGCATCGCCTCTGACCCGTCGGGCTCGGGTCTGGCCGCGGTGAAGCGGCTCTACGCCCACACCACAGCCCCTCTCCGGGTCGTCTCGGCCATGGATGCCTGCCTAGGCAAGCTGGCCGCCAACCTCTTCCTGGGCACACGGATCAGCTTCGCCAACGAGCTGGCCGCGGTCTGCGAGGAGTACGGCGCCGACATCGAGGCCGTGGTCGACACGATGGCCCCCGACCCCCGCATCGGCAGCTACTTCTTCCGCGCCGGCCTGGGCTTCGGCGGCTCGTGCTTGCCCAGCCAGGTGGCGATGATGAGTCGGGCCGTCCGCGAGCACGGCCTGAGTACGCCGCTGCTGGACGCCGTGACGGCGATCAACGCCCGGCAGATCGAGCGCTTCGCGGACCGCCTGACGGCCTTCCTGGGCGACCTGGCCGGGGCCCGCATCTGCCTCCTCGGCCTGGCCTTCAAGCCCGGCACGGACGACCTTCGCGACGCCCCTTCGCTCAACCTCGCACGGCGGCTCATCGCCGCCGGGGCGGCGGTCGTGGCCTACGACCCCATGCCCCGGGCCCGCAGCGGGGCGGCCGCTCAGGTCGCCGGCCTGCAGGTGGCCGATAGCGCAGCCCAGGCCATCGCCGGCGCCGACGCCATCGGCCTGGTGACCGAGTGGGCCGAGTTCGCGGCCCTCGACTGGGAGGGCCTGCAGGCCAGCCTCGCCCGGCCCATCATCATCGACGGACGCAATGCCCTCGACGCCGGGCGCCTCATCGGGGCCGGCTACGCCTACGCCGGCTTCGGTCGGGCGGACCGCGCCGTCCCGGCCGGGGTGGCGGACAAGGCCGGCACGGTCGGTCACGACAGCAAGGTCGAGCCCGTCCTCGCCCTGGCCATGGGGCGGGTCGAATGACCGTCGAGCGGGTCGTCGCCAGTCGCCAGCCGGCGGTCGAAGCCGAGCCTGAGGCGACGGTCGGGGCCGACCCGGAGGAGGCCGTCGAAGCCAGGCCGGAGTCGCCGACCGAGATCCACATCTCCGCGGCCCCGCGCCGTCAGCTGAGCGGCAGGCCGAAGGCGACGCGCCACGCGCTCCGGCCCCTCGAGCGCCGACCCTACCTCGTCGCCAAGCGGGTCATGGACCTGACCGGCGGCCTCGTGCTCCTGGGCGCCAGCCTGCCGATCGTGGCCGTCCTCGGGCTCCTCATCAAGCTCGACTCACCGGGCCCCGTGTTCTACCGCTCGCAGCGGGTCGGGCGCGGTGGACGGCTGATCTCGGTGCTGAAGTTCCGCTCGATGTACATCGACAGTGATCGGCGCCTGGCCGAGCTGCGGGCCAGTGAGTGGCACCGCGAGGAGTTCCAGGCCCGCTTCAAGATCCGCGAGGACCCACGCCGGACGCGGGTCGGCCGCATCCTGCGCCGGACCTCGTTGGACGAGATCCCCCAGTTCTGGAACGTGGTGCGGGGCGAGATGTCGCTCGTCGGCCCCCGACCGGTGGTGGACGAGGAGCTCGGCTTCTACCGTGAGGTGGCGGGCGGCCTGGCGGCCTACCTGGCTGTCCGGCCCGGCCTCACCGGCCTGTGGCAAGTCGGCGGGCGGTCCGACACGACCTATGGCCAACGGGTGCGGCTCGACATGCGATACGTCGAGGAGCTCGGCTTCCGCACCGACATCGCCATCCTGATCAAGACGCCCGTAGTGGTCATCAGAGGCAGCGGCGCGTATTAAGATCGCCCCGTCAGGAGGTAGGACGGTGGGTCAGCCTGTCCCGACCGTGAGCGGTCACCGCGTCCTGGCGTTGGGGGTGGGCCTAGCCATCGCCATCGCCCTCGCTGCTCCGCCGCCCGTCGGCGCCCGGAGCGAGGCGGCGTCCACCTCCGGGACCGGGGTGACCGGCGCTTCGGGCGCGACCCTCGGGGCGGCCTCCCGCACCAGCACTGCCTCGGCCGGCACCGGCACCGCCCTCGGGGCCGCCTCGACCGGCGAGGCCATCGTCCGGCCCCTCGCCGCCCCGGCCGTCGTCCAGCCCGCGGCCCTCCAGCAGATCGGCTACGAGGACGGTTCCTTCACCGGCTCCTCGGGCGGTTCGCCCTCGGGCTCCAAGCCGGAGAGCAAGCTCTGGTACGCCGGCGGGGCCTGGTGGGCCAGCATGTGGTCGCCCAGCGCAGACTCCTTCGAGATCTTCCGGCTCAGCGCGGACCGCACCAGCTGGAGCGACACGGGCGTGGCCCTCGACGATCGGCCCGCGACCCGGGCCGACACCCTGTGGGACGGCAGTCACCTCTACGTCGCCTCGCACATCTACACCGAGTCGAACAGCAGCCGCAAGACCGGCACGAGCAACGCCGCGCGCCTCTACCGCTTCAGCTTCGACGGCACCACCTACCACCTCGATAGCGGCTTCCCGGTGCTGATCAACGACACGTCGAGCGAGACCCTGACCGTCGCTCAGGACTCGACCGGCCAGCTATGGGCCACCTGGGCCCAGGATCACGCCGTCTACGTCGACCGGACCACGGGCAGCGACGCGTCGTGGGGTACGCCCTTCGCCCTGACGGTGGCCGGGGCGAGCACGCTGACCAGCGACGACATCAGCGACGTGGTCGCCTTCGGCGGAGCAGACGTCGGTGTCATGTGGAGCAACCAGAACGCCGCGGTGATGTACTTCGCCGTCCATCGTGATGCCGATCCGGACACGACCTGGCAGGCCAGTGAGGCCGCGGCCAGGGGGCCCGACGAAGCCGACGACCACATCAACCTCAAGGCCGACAGCGCCGGACGCGTCTATGCCGCGGTGAAGACCTCGCTCAACAGGAGCGACGAGCCGCTCATCAACCTGCTCGTCCGGAGCACGGCCGGCAGCTGGGCCAGCTACCTCTTCGGGACGGGCCATGACAGCCAGACCCGACCCATCGTCGAGCTGGATGAGGGCGCGGGCGTGATCCACATGTTCGCCACCTGCCCCCAGCCGCCCAACGGCAGCGGTCAGTCCGGCGGCGACATCTGCGAGAAGACCAGCCCCCTGACGAGCATCGCCTTTGCCGCGGGCAGTGGCACGCCGGTCATCCAGGACCCCGACAGCGACGACATGAACAACGTCAGCTCGACCAAGCAGAACGTGTCGAGCGCCAGCGGCCTGGCCTTCATCGCCACCGACGACACGACCCAGCGCTACTGGCATGGCTTCGAGACCCTGGGCGGCACCCCGCCGCCGAACACCGCCCCGAGCGCCGTGGCGAGCAGCGCCACGACGGCCCAGGACACGCCGGTCAGCGTGACGCTCAGGGGCCATGACGCGGAGAGCTGTGAGCTGACCTTCACGATCACCACGGCCCCG
>DASUKL010000028.1:0-29728 GCA_036278755.1 Candidatus Limnocylindrales bacterium
GGCCTCGAGTCGGGCCCGGATGGTGTCCGCTGCGCTGCCGTCCCGTGGGGGGCCGGGGCTGTCCCGCGTGTCCTTCTTGCGGTCTGCCATGGCCGACAGGGTACGCGATGCCCGGCCAGAGGCGAGGTCGCACGACCAGCGCGACAATCAGAAGGGCCGAGGGTCCGCGCCGGACGCCAGGGCAGCCACGGAGGGACCGGCCGAGGGGGCCGATGGAGGGCCCGGCCGAGACCCGACAGAGGGGGCCGATGGAGTGCCGTCCCGGCGACGAAGGGGCCCTCAGTGAGCGGTGGCGGCGAAAGCAAGGGCCAGCCTGGGACGCCGGATGGGAGTTGGCGCGCTCGGCGGGACTCGAACCCACGGCCTTCTGCTCCGGAGGCAGACGCTCTATCCGCTGAGCTACGAGCGCAGGGACGAGATTCTAGCGCGCGATCCATGGCGGGACCGCCTGACCGATCCGTCGGCACCGCCCGGCGCACTCGCCGGGCGCCTGGGATAAAACGGAACGGCCCCTCCGAGGAGGGGCCGTTCCCACTGTCCCGGTGAAGCCGCCGACCGGAGCCGACGGGCTTCTGCCACGCCGCAAGGGCATCTATCACGCCGGCTGCACCGGCTACCCTAACCCAACCTACCCATGACCCTGCGTCTGGGGCAGTCGTGCTGCCTGAGCAGCAACGCGAGCATACCTGAGGTAGGAGCCCGACTCAAGGGGTCGGATGGGGTTCCGGGTGAAGATTCTGCAACCTTTGTGCTCAGAGAGGGGGGTTACGTCGGTCCGGTGCGACCCGGCACCGCGGTGCCGGCCGTCACCGGCTCTCAGGCCACCGCCGCCCGCGCCGCGGCGTAGTCGAGCTGGCCGCTGAGCAGCGCCTCGCCCAGGATGACCCCGTAGACGCCCGCCTCGTGGAGCCGGGTCAGGGCCCCGAGATCGTGCACCCCGCCCGCCACGAGGAACTCGGCATCGTGGTCCCGAGCCAGCCTGGCGAGGCCTTCGACGTCGGGGTCCTGGCCACCGTGGGACAGCACGAACCGCCGCACCCCGGCGTCCACCAATCGGCCCACGAGCGCGTCGAGGCTGGCCGGCCGGGGGCCATGCCAGGGGTACTCCGCCAGGCGATCCGGACGGGGGTCGAGGCCCACGGCCAGCCAGTCGCCGGCGATGGCCAGGCAGGCCGCCAGGCGCTCCGGCTCCTCGGCCACGGCCAGGAGGGGCATGACGACCCGCGTCGCGCCCGCGGCGAAGGCCAGCTCGATCTGTTCCGGCCCGTCGATGCCGCCGGCGACCTGGAGCGGCGTGGCCACGGTCCGGGCGATGGCCTGGAGGGCCTCGATGTTGACCGGCCGGCCGGCTCGAGCGCCGTCGAGATCGACGACATGGACGACCGGCGCCCCCAGCTCCACGAAGGTCCGCGCGATGCGCTCCGGGCGATCGGTCGGGACGCCGGTCCCGCTCGCCGCGCCCGGCCAGTAGACGAGGCGCGAGCGACCCGCCTGGAGGTCCAGGCTGGGGATGACCTGCAAGCGGCCCTCAGCCGGCGGCGGCCAGGGTCCGGGCCACGGCCCCGGCCCCGGTCCCGGACCCCGCCCCGACCTCGGCCAGGGCCTCGGCGACGGCGCCGATCGTGCGCTCGATGCCCGCGGCGTCGATGCCGTAATGCGTCACGGCCCGGACCTGGCCGTGGGGATAGGGGACCATGAGCACGCCACGAGCGGCGAGGGCCTCGAGGAAGGCATCGCGGCGGGCCACATCGCCGGCCACGCGGAAGATCACGAAGTCGGTCCTGATGCGCTCGGGGTCCAGGTCGCGGATGCCGTCCAGTCCGGCCAGGGCCTCGCCCAGGTGGCGGGCGTTGGCATGGTCCTCGGCCAGGCGGTCGATCATCCCGGCCGGGCCGTCGCGCAAGGCGATGAGGCCGGCCGCGGCGAGGATGCCGGCTTGACGCATCCCACCGCCCAGCAACTTGCGGGCCCGCCGCGCTCGCCAGATGAAGTCGGCCGAGCCGACGACGACCGACCCGACCGGGCAGGCCAAGCCCTTGGAGAGACAGAAGGTGGCCGAATCGGCTGGGGCCAGGAGGTCGCGGGCCGTCGTGCCCAGGGCCACGGCCGCGTTCCAGATGCGTGCCCCATCGACGTGGAGGGGCACGCCGCCCTCGTGGGCGATGGCTGCCACCTCGGCCGTGTAGGCCGCGGTCAGGGGCTGGCCCATGGTGTGGGCGTGGGTATTCTCCAGGACGATCAGGGCCGTGATCGGCTCGTGGAGGTCCTGCGGGTCACGGAAGGCGTCTCGGATGGCCTGCGGATCCATCGTCCCGTCGGGCCGGGCGGGAAGGCCGCGCATCGAGGCTCCGGTCACCACGGCATGGCCGGCCGCCTCGTCGAAGACGGTGTGCGACTCCGCCTCGGCGATGATCTCGCCGCCCCGCGGCACATGGGCCAACTGGCAGACGAGGTTGCCCTGGGTGCCGCTGGTGACGAAGAGCCCGGCCTCCTTGCCGGCCACCTCGGCCGCCCGCGCCTCGAGGGCATTGATCGTGGGGTCGTCGCCGAAGACGTCGTCGCCGACCTCGGCCTGGGCCATGGCCCGGCGCATCTCGGGCGTGGGCCTGGTCACCGTGTCGGAGCGCAGGTCGATGAGGTCGGTGGGGGTGCGTCCGTCCGGGGTTCGGTCCATGCCGTCGAGTCGGTCCATGGTCCGAGTATAGGTTCGGGCTCTGCTAGCCTCTCCGCCGTGCCCGCCAGCGCCCGCCCGACCATCAGCTACCTCGAGGCCCCGCCGGGGACCGTGGACCTGGCCATCGTGGGCGGCGGCATCGTGGGCGCCTGCACCGCCTGGCTGGCCTCCCAGGCCGGCCTCTCGGTGGTGGTGGTGGAGAAGCGGCCCGCCTTGGCCCTCCTCACGACGCCCGTCTCGACGGGCGCCTTCCGCCTCCAGTTCGACAACCCCGAGGAGATCGCCCTGGTGCGCGAAGGGGTCGAGCTCTTCGACGCCTTCGCCGAGCGCACCGGCCTGGCCGGCTGGGACATCGACGTCCGCCACCAGGGCTACCTCTTCTGCGCCCTGACCGAGGCGGCCGCCGACCGGGCCCGGCGGCTGGTCGAGCGCCAGCGAGGCTGGGGCCTCGACGACATCGAGGTCATGGACGGGGACGAGGCCCGCCGGCGCTGGCCGTACCTCTCCGCGGACGTCATCCAGGCCCGCTACCGGGCGGGCGACGGCTGGCTCAAGCCGCGCCTCCTGGCCCTGGGCTATGCGGCCGCCGCGAGTCGGCGCGGGGCCGCCTTCAGCCTCGCCACGGAGGTCACGGGCTTCCTCCGTCAGGGGGAGCGAGTGACCGGGCTGCGAACGACGCGGGGCGACGTCTCGGCGTCCACCGTGATGCTGGCCGTGGGTCCCTACCTCCGGCCCGTGGCGGCCATGGCCGGCCTCGACCTCGACATCCGGCCCACCCGCCGCCAGCGCCTCATCATCCCCGAGCTGCCGGCCATCCCGGCCGACGCCCCGATGGTCATCGAGGAGGAGACCGCGGCCCACTGGCGGCCCTGCTACCACGGCTGCATCGCGCTGTTCACCGAGGCCGGCACGCCGCCCTCGGAGCCGGTCGACGACGTGCCCGTGAGCCGCGACTGGGCCGTGGCCCTGCTCGATCCCCGCAGCGACCACGCCCTCTCGCGGGTCACGCCGCTCTTCCGCGAGGTCTGGGCCCGGGGCGACCTGGATTGGGCCATGATGGCCGGGCAGTACGAGATGACGGCCGATCGACGCCCGCTGCTGGGCCCCTCGCCGATCCCCGGCCTGTGGGTCAACGGCGGCTACTCCGGCCACGGCGTCATGACCTCGCCGGGCGGGACCCGGATCGTGGTCGAGCAGCTCACCGGCCGGCCCGGCTCCGACGGCCACCCCTTCGCCGTGGACCGGCAGATGGTCGAGCGCGAGCACGACGTCCTGTGAGGGGATCGAGGGTGCCGGGGCCGTTCGCGGGCTTCTGAGGGCACCCTACCTGGGTCCACCTGCTAGCATCTCCCTTCGCCGCTCGCGGACCCGTGGTGTAGCGGCCCAACATGCCAGCCTGTCACGCTGGAGATCGCCGGTTCGAATCCGGTCGGGTCCGCCATCGCGCCCTCCGCGCTAAGGTTGAGGCCTGGCCGGCCAGTCGCCGGTCGAGGAGGCCAGGCATGACCGAGCACCCGCCTGCCCCGGCGCACGTTGCGGACCGACCGATGGGCCAGACAGCGGACGGCCCCTTGAGCCCGACCGAACTCGAGCGGATCGACGCCTACTGGCGGGCCGCCAACTACCTCTCGGTGGGCCAGATCTACCTGCTCGATGACCCGCTGCTGCAGCGGCCGTTGAAGCCCCAGGACATCAAGCCCCGCCTGCTCGGCCACTGGGGCACGACGCCCGGGCTGAACTTCGTCTACGCCCACCTGAACCGGGTCATCCGGGCCCGCGACCTCGACGCGATCTACGTCACCGGCCCCGGCCACGGAGGACCGGGGATCGTGGCGAACACCTACCTCGAAGGCACCTACAGCGAGATCTATCCCGATATCAGCCAGGACACGGAAGGCCTGCGGAAGCTGTTCCGCCAGTTCTCCTTTCCCGGCGGCATCCCCAGCCACGCCGCGCCGGAGACGCCAGGCTCGATCAACGAGGGCGGCGAGCTGGGCTACTCCCTGGCCCACGCCTTCGGGGCGGCCTTCGACGACCCGGACCTGCTCGTCTGCTGCGTCGTCGGCGACGGGGAAGCCGAGACGGGTCCGCTGGCCACCAGTTGGCACTCGACGAAGTTCCTCGACCCGGCCCGTGACGGGGCCGTCCTGCCCGTCCTCCACCTCAACGGCTACAAGATCGCTAACCCGACCATCCTGGCCCGCCTGCCGGAGGCCGAGCTGCTGGCCCTCTTCGAGGGCTACGGCTACGAGCCCCTCGTCGTGTCCGGCCACGTGCCGGAGCTCATGCACCAGGCGATGGCCGCCGCCCTCGACGCGGCCCTCGACCGGATCGCCGAGATCCAGCGCGCGGCTCGAACGTCGGACCCGGCCAAAGCGTCGGACCCGGCCAAAGCGTCGACACCGGCCCGGGCCTCGGCTGCCCGACCCTCTGCAGACCGGCCCTGGCCGCGCTGGCCGATGATCATCCTCCGCTCGCCGAAGGGCTGGACCGGGCCCAAGGTCGTCGACGGCCTGCCGGTGGAGGGCACGTTCCGCTCCCATCAGGTGCCTATCCCCGAGGCCCGCACGAACCCCGAGCATCGGGCCCTCCTGGAGTCGTGGCTGCGGAGTTACCGACCGGAGGAGCTGTTCGACGAGACGGGCGCCCTGCGGCCCGAGCTGGCGGCCTTGGCCCCCAGCGGCGACCGACGCATGGGCGCCAACCCCCATGCCAACGGCGGCCTCCTGCTGCGGGACCTCGACCTGCCCGACTTCCGCGAGTACGCCTTCGAAGTGCCCTCACCAGGGGCGACGTTCGGCGAGGCGACCCGGGTCCTGGGCCGCTACCTGCGCGATGTCATGACCCGCAATCCCACGAACTTCCGGCTCTTCGGGCCCGACGAGACGGCCTCCAACCGCCTGGACGCTGTCTTCGAGGCGACCGACCGGACCTTCGAGGAGCCGATCATCGCCACCGACGACCACCTGGCCCCCGACGGCCGGGTCATGGAAGTCCTCTCCGAGCACCTCTGCGAGGGCTGGCTGGAGGGCTACCTCCTCACCGGCCGGCACGGCCTGTTCGACTGCTACGAGGCCTTCGTCCATATCGTCGACTCGATGTTCAACCAGCACGCCAAATGGCTCAAGGTGACCGACGAGCTGGCCTGGCGACGACCCATCGCCTCGCTCAACTACCTCCTCAGCTCCCACGTCTGGCGGCAGGACCACAACGGCTTCAGCCATCAAGACCCGGGCTTCATCGACCACGTCGTGAACAAGAAGGCCGAGGTCGTCCGGGTCTACCTGCCGCCGGACGCCAACACCCTGCTCTCGGTGGCCGACCACTGCCTGCGCAGCCGGCAGTACGTCAACGTCATCGTGGCCGGCAAGCAGCCCGCCCTGCAGTACCTGTCCGTGGACGCCGCGGCCGAGCACTGCGCCCGCGGCCTGGGCATCTGGGACTGGGCCAGCAACGACATCGGCGGAGAGACCGACGTCGTCCTGGCCTGCTGCGGGGACATCCCGACCCTCGAGACGCTGGCCGCCACGGACATCCTCCGCCGGGCCCTGCCCGCGCTCCGGGTGCGGGTCGTGAACGTCGTCGACCTCATGCGCCTCCAACCGCCCAGCGAGCACCCCCACGGTCTGCCCGATGCCGAGTTCGACGCCATCTTCACGGCCGATCGACCGGTCGTCTTCGCCTACCACGGCTACCCCACCCTCATCCATCGGCTGACCTACCGGCGCACCAACCACGACCAGATCCACGTCCGCGGCTACAAGGAGGAGGGCACGACCACGACCCCTTTCGACATGGTCATGCTCAACGACCTCGACCGCTTCCACCTGGTGATGGACGTCATCGACCGGGTGCCCGGGCTGGCCGAGCAGGCAGCGGACCTGCGGGCCGAGATGGTCGAGCGCCGGGCCGCGGCCCGGGCCTACACCCGCCGTGAGGGCGAGGACGAGCCCGCCATCAGCGGCTGGACGTGGCCCGCGGCCTGAGCCGCGGAGGGCAGCCGGCGGGCTCGTCATGCGCATCCTGACCGTCAACGCCGGGTCCAGCAGCCTCAAGCTGCGCCTTCTGGGCGACGGCGACGAGCTCCTGGCGGCCGAGGATCCGCCCCGCCCTGACGCGGGCGAGGAGGGGGACCTGGAGGCCGTCGTGGCCCGTCTCGGACCGATCGACGCGGTCGGGCATCGCATCGTCCACGGCGGGTCGCGCTTCGTCGAGCCGGTCCGCATCGATCCGGGCGTGCGCCGCGTCCTGGAGGAGCTGACGGACCTCGCGCCGCTCCACCAGCCGGCGTCGCTGGCGGCCCTGGACGCGGTGACGGCGGCCCTGCCCGACGTGCCCGCGGTGGCCTGCTTCGACACCGCCTTCCACGCCGGCTTGCCGGACGCGGCCGCGACGTACGCCTTGCCGCGGGCGTGGAACGAGCGCTGGGGACTGCGTCGCTACGGCTTCCATGGCCTCTCCCACGCCTACGCCGCACGCCGGGCGGCCGAGCTGCTGCGGCGCCCCGTGGCCGGCCTGCGGGTGGTCACCTGTCACCTCGGCTCGGGCGCCTCGCTGGCGGCCGTGCGCGACGGCCGCTCGGTCGACACGACGATGGGCTTCACCCCACTGGAGGGGCTGGTCATGGCCACCCGCTCGGGGGATGTGGATCCGGGCCTCCTGCTGTGGCTCCAGGAGCGAGCCGGGCTCGAGCCGGCGGCCATGTCGGCGGAGCTCGAGTCGCGCGCCGGCCTGCTGGGCCTGAGTGGCACGGCCGACATGCGCGAGGTGGTGGCCCGCACGGCGGCCCACGATCCAGCCGCGGTCCTGGCCCTGGGGGTCTATCTCCATCGTCTGCGCGGAGCGATCGCGGCCATGGTCGCGGCCCTCGACGGGCTCGACGTCCTGGTCTTCACCGGCGGCGTGGGCGAGCATGCGCCAGAGGTCCGAGCCGGGGCGGTCGAGGGCCTGGGCTTCCTCGGCCTCCGGATCGACCCGGTCCGCGATCGAGAGGTCAAGGGCGACGCGCTGATCAGCCCCCCGGGAACGACCGTGCAGGTCCTCGTCGTGTCGGCCCGCGAGGACATCGAGATCGCCCGCGGCGTGCGCCAGGCGCTGACCGCCTGAGACGAGCCCCGCGAGATCCTCGCGACCCGGGCCGATTAATGACGCTGGGCAGTTGATGAAATACGGCTAGCATAGGCGTGAGGCGGCGGACGGACTGCGCCGCGGCCTGGAAGACGGAGGACATCGTGGAAGCGGTAACACGCTCATCCATCGAGCGCCGGACGAGGTCGGGCCTGCCGACCCTCGCCGCGAGCTTGATGGCCCTCATCCTCATCGCGGCCTGCGGGTCGTCGAGCCCATCGCCCTCGTCGCCGCCGGCCTCGGGCGGTGGGGGTGGCGGTGGCGGTGGCACGACCATCACGGCCACGGAGACCGAGTTCAAGATCACCCTCAGTGCTGACTCCGCGGCCGCCGGCAGCCTCACCTTCGTCGCCGACAACAAGGGCAGCATCCAGCACGAGCTCATCCTCGTGAAGACGGATGACGATCCCGGCAGCCTGCCCATGGCATCGGACGGCAGCACAGCCGACCTGACCGCCTCGGGCGTGACCAAGGTCGGTGGGGTGGACGCCGTCGACCCGGGCACGACCAAGTCGTTCACGGTGACGCTCCAGCCCGGCAAGTACGTGCTCCTGTGCAACGTGCCGGCCCACTATGCGACGGGCATGCACGTCGGCTTCACGGTCACCGGCAGCTAGCCAGACGGTCACCGACCCCAGCCAGCGCGGGATGGGCCGCGGTCAGCGCTCGGCGCCCGCCTCCGGCGAACCGCCACCCAGACCGCGGACCCAGACCCGATCGAGGCCGCGCCTGAGGCCGTGGTCCTCGGCATAGCGCGCCAGCGCACGCGTGCCGTGGAGGCCCAGCTTTCCGGCGCTGTTGGCCAGATGCCGGCGCACGGTGTGGGTGCTGATGCCGAGGGTGTCGCCGATGCCGGCGGCGGTGCGCCCGCCGGCCAGAAGACTCAGGACCTCCCGCTCGCGGGGACTGAGCCGCGCGCCTTCCTGGAGCCAGCGCAGGCTGTCGTCGATGACGCCGCCCGCGACACTGCTGTGGACGTAGCGCTCACCCCGGTGGACGGCCCGGATGGCATCGACGAGCTGCGCGGCGCTGGCGCCCTTGACGACGTAGGCCGAGGCCCCGGCAAGGAACGATTCGCGCACCGTCTCGGCGTCCGCGAACATCGTCAGCATGACCACGCGGGCCGTCGGTACGCGGTCGTGGATGACGGAGATCGTCGGCAGCCCGTCGATGTCGGCCAGTGAGATGTCCATGACGACGATGTCGGGGCGGGACCTGACCACCGTCTCGATGCCCTCTTCGCGGTTGGCCGCTTCGCCCACCACCTCCAGGCCCGGGTATCGCTCCAGGACGAGGTGGAGACCCTCACGGACGATGGCGTGATCGTCGATGAGGACGATGCGGATGGCGCTCATCGGGTCGACGCCCCGGTCGCAGGCGCCTGCCCTTCGACGGTCCGTCCGGCCTGCGCGCCCCCCGGCTCCATGCGTCGAGCGGGCACGTGGAGGCGGATGCGGGTCCCACGTCCCGGCGCGCTCACGATCCGCAGCTCGGCCCCGATCGTCGCCGCCCGCTCCCGCATGCCGGTGAGGCCCAAGCCACGGGCGTCGACCAGCGCCTGGTCGAAGCCCACGCCGTCGTCGTTGACCTCGAGATCGAGCCCCCGATCGGTCCGCCGCAAGGCCACCCGGACCTCCGTGGCGTGGGCGTGGCGAGCGGCATTGCCCACCGCTTCCTGGGCGATGCGGAACAGATCGATCTCCATGCTGGGGGGACGGATCCGAACGTCTGCGTCGGGCGCGATCTCGACGACCACGGGCAGGCCGGCGTGGCGGGCGAGCTCGTGCAGGGCGCTGGCCACGCCACGCTCCTCGAAGCGCGGTGGCCGTAGCCGCTCCGCTGTCGTGCGGGT
The DNA here is from genome assembly GCA_036278755.1 of Candidatus Limnocylindrales bacterium. Taxonomy (GTDB): domain Bacteria; phylum Chloroflexota; class Limnocylindria; order Limnocylindrales; family CSP1-4; genus DASUKL01. The sequence goes on from DASUKL010000028.1 coordinate 9,654, forward strand.
CTCGTCGAGTGCCTCCGAGGCCAGCGTCCCGGCGCGCCGGGTCCGTTCCCGCATGGTCGGCAGATCCTCCGCCGTGATCGCTGCGTCCAGGGTCAGGGCGATGGCCGTCAGTCGCTGGCCGATGCCGTCGTGGAGGTCCCGCGAGAGGCGCCGCCGCTCCTCCTCGTGGGCCGTCTCAAGACGCAGGTGGGCTCGCCGGTAGAGGCCGGCGTAGCGCCTCGCGGCCGACTGCTCACGATCGGCCATCCAGGCCACGAGGACGGCGATCGTGAACATGAGCGGCCATTCGCTGAGCTCGAGCGGGCTGACCTGGACACCAGCGAGCGGCATCGCGGCATAGGCGATGAGTGCCACGGAGCAGGCCACGATGCGCTGCAGGGTGACCCGCCGCCCGAAGGTGAAGGCCTCGATGGTCAGGATCACGAAGACGACATGGAAGAGGAGCTCGGGAGGACCGGCCTGGCCGAAGATCAGGACGATGACCAGGGCTCCGGTCAGATCGAGGGCCATGAGCAGCCGCCGTTGCCCGACGGAGGCGAGCCGAGCCCGCAGGGCCGCCAGGACGAACCCCTCCTCGGCCGGTGACTGCCGCTGACGTGACCGCGCCGGCCACTGCCGTGGACTGGTCATCGAGGAACCATCTGGATGGTCACACCTGACTATAGGCGCACGTGTCAGGGGAAGCGAGCCTGTAGGCGTGAGCCGGACCGCGACGGATGCGTCTGGCCGCAAGCACGGAGGATACAGGTGGCATCAGTGACAAGCTCATCGACCGGCGCGGCCTTCGGCACCCGGATCCGGGGCCTGGCCGTCATCGCGGCCGCGATGGTCCTCATCGCGGCCTGCGGGTCGTCGAGCCCGTCGCCCACGTCGCCGCCGGCCTCGGCCGGTGGGGGTGGTGGCGGCGGGACGACCATCACGGCCACGGAGACCGAGTTCAAGATCAGCCTCAGCGCCGACTCCGCACCGGCCGGCACAGTGACCTTCACCGCCGACAACAAGGGCACGGTCCAGCACGAGCTGGTGCTGTTCAAGACGGACGACGACCCGGCCGCCCTGCCCATGGCCTCGGACGGCAGCGAGATGGACGAGGACGCCTCGTCGGTGACCCACATCGCGGAAGTCGAGGACGTCGATCCCGGCACGACGAAGTCGTTCACCGTGGACGACCTCGAACCGGGCAAGTACGTGCTCCTGTGCAACGTGCCGGCCCACTACGCCTCGGGTATGCACGTGGCCTTCACGGTCACCGGCTCCTAGCGCCGGCCGACCCGGCCCCTCAGGCCCGCCGCCCCCTTGTGGGCGGCGGGCCTTCGTCTGTCTAGCGCAGGCCGGCGAAGAGGTCCGTCTCGGGGATGCGCACCTCACCCTGGCGTGAGACCTTCAAGGTGAAGGCCTCGCTGGGCTGGATCCGCCGCCAGGCCTCCTCGCCCAGGGCCAGGAACATGTCGTCGGTCCGGATCTGGGTGTGGTGGGCCAGCAGGGACCCGATCTTGTTGCTGATGAAGCCGCTCACCTCGAGGCGGGTCGTGACCGGGCCTGCGGCGGCGGCCATCTTCGCCCAGTGGGCCTCGCGCTCGGCCTTCTGTTCGGGCGTCTCGTCGGCCGGCGGCTCCCACCACGAGGGGATGCCCTTGGCCTTGAGCTCGGCCGCCAGGTCGTCGCTGCGCGACATGTCGAAGACCGACTCGTAGAGCTTCGTCGGCCGCCAGGGCTCCAGGCCCTCGGCCAGCTGTTCAGGGTAGGCCGCCGGATCGCCGGCCGCCTCGAAGGCGGCCTTGCAGGCCAGCGCGGCCCGGATGTGATCGGGATGGCCGTAGCCGCCGAAATCGTTCTCGCCGACCATGACGTCGGGCTGCAGTTCGCGCACGAGGCGCACCAACCGGCCGGCCGCTTCGGCCGGGTCGGACTGCCAGAGGGCCCGCGGATCGTCGTTCTCGGGGCGGCCCATCATGCCCGAGTCCCGATAGCCCAGCCAACGATGCTCGATCCGGCCCTCCGGCGAGAGGGCCAGCAGGGCGGCCGCCATCTCGCCCTGCCGGATCTCGCCCAGGCGGGCGTGGTTCTCGGGCGTATCGATCTCGGGCACGACGATCTCACCCTCCTCGCCATAGGTCGAGGTCACGCAGATGACCCGCTCGCCGTGGGCCGCGTAGTGGGCCAGGGTCCCGCCCACGGTGATGGTCTCGTCGTCGGGGTGGGCATGGACGGTCATGATCGTCAAACGGTGCGCCATGGTCCTGATGATAGGCCCCCGGGTAGCATGGCCTGCCGTGAGTCATCGCCCCCCGCAAGCTGCCACCGGGCCCCTGGCCGGCCTCGTCGTCTGTGAGCTCTCGACCGTCCTGGCCGGACCCTACTGCACGATGCTCCTGGCCGACCTGGGGGCCGAGGTCATCAAGGTCGAGCCCCTCGGCCTCGATGCGACCCGCGGCTGGGGCCCGCCCTTCGTCGGCGCCCCCGATCCCGGGGCGGCCTACCCGCCCGACGACCCCCGCAGCCAGCTCGGCTATCGGGGCGAGTCGGCCTACTACCTCGCGATCAACCGCAACAAGCGAGCCCTGCGTCTCGACCTCCACCTGCCCGCCGGCCGAGCGGTCCTCTCCCGGCTCCTGGGCCGCTCCGACGTGCTGGTGGAGAACCTGCGCAGCGGCGGCCTGGCCCGCCTGGGCTTCGGCGAGGAGGAGCTGGAGCGGCTCAGCCCCGGCCTCGTCCACCTCGCCATCACCGGCTACGGACCGGACGGGCCGCTGGCCGAGCGGGCCGGCTTCGACTTCATCATCCAGGCCGTGAGCGGGCTGATGTCCATCACCGGGGCCCCGGATGCGGCCGGTGGCGAGCCCACCAAGGTCGGCGTGGCCATCAGCGACCTGACCACGGGCATGCTCGGCGCGCTGGCCGTCGTGGCCGCCCTGGAGGGTCGGGGCCGGCCCGGCTCGCCGGCCTTCGGGCGAGGCCAGCGGATCGATCTCAGCCTCTTCGAAGCCACCCTCTCGTGGCTGGCCAATCAGGCCACCAACCACCTCGTCGGCGGCCTGGTGCCCGGTCGCCTGGGCAACGAGCACCCGAACATCACGCCCTACGAGACGTTCCGCACGGCCGACGGGCAGATCGCCGTGGCCGTCGGCACGGAGCGGCAGTGGCCGCTGTTCTGCGCTGCGGTGGGCCGGCCGGAGCTGGCCGCCGAGGGCCGCTTCGGCAGCAACGCCGAGCGGGTGGCCCACCGCCGCGAGCTGCGCGACATCCTCGAGGCCGCCTTCGCCACGGCCTCCAGCGCTGCCTGGCTGGCCCGCCTGGAGGAGGCCGGGGTCCCCTGCGGGCCGATCAACGACCTGGCTGCCGCCTACGCCGAGCCGCAGGCCCAGGTCCGGCGTATGGTCGAGACGGTCGAGCACCCGACGGCCGGCCCCCTCCGCCTGCCGGGCATCCCCTTCAAGCTGGCCCGCACGCCGGCCTCCGTCCGCCGCGCGCCACCCCTGCCGGGGCAGCACACGGACGAGCTGCTGGCCTGGTTGGGCTATGGCCCGGCCGAGATCGCCGCCCTCCGCGCGGCCGAGGTCGTATGAGCCAGCCGGCGCGAGGAGGCGCGGCCAGCGGGCGGTCGGAGCCGCGGCCAGCGGGGGCGGTGAGGCGCCGCGGTCAGTCCCGGCTTGTCTCCACGGCCACGCGGTTGGCGCCGCCCGAGACGCTGATCTCGTAGCGGTCGCCGCCGCCTTCGTCGACGGCCACGAGGCGATGCTGGCCGGCCTCGACCTGGCGGCCGTCGAGGGTGAGCTTGGTGATGCCGCCCCCGGCTTCGACCTCGACCCCCGTGCCGGCGGGCCGGCGGATGGTCAGGTCGTTGGCCCCGCCGGCGATGAGGATCTGGACGGCCCCGCGGGCCGGACCCAGGGTGAGGCGCCCCCGGTTGGCGCCTCCGGCGATCTGGATCCGTTCGATGGCGAGGCCGCGCAGGTCCGCCTCCAGCTGGGAGAGGCCGCCGCTGACGGAGATGGACCAGGGGATGGCGGGATTGAGGCGGACCGTGCCCCGGCCGCCCTGGCGGAGGAACGGCAGGCCCGGGAAGCGGAACGTCACGACCCCCGAGCGGACGTCGACCCGGGGCAGGCCACTGCCGTGACCGGCCTCCAGGAGCACCGTCCGGGCCAGCCGGACCCGGACCCGGACCCGCGGCGTGCCGCCCACGAAACGGGCCTCGTAGAGGAGGTCCGTCCGCGAGCCGGCGCTGATGGTGAGGGGCGGGGAGCCGGTAGGGAAGACGAGGCGGCCGTGCGTCGCCCCGGCCAGTGGGGCGCTCGATTCGCCGCCCTCCGTCGTGGCCGTCGGCAGCGGCGCATCCGGGGAGCGCCAGCGGGCCGCCTCATCGCCGAGGGCCGCCACGACTCGCTGGACGGCGTCCTGCGCCACGTCCAGCTTGGCCGCGTCGTAGCCATCCAGCCGGCGGGCCAGGCTCTCGGCCAGACCGGGGATGAGCGGGTCCTGCGGGCCGATGCGCTCGGGGACGGGGGCCACGACGGCCCGCCGCCGATCGGCCGGGTCGGTCGTCCGCCGGACGTAGCCGGCGGCTTCGAGGCGATCGATCTGGCGCGTCGCGGCGCTGGTCGTGAGGCCGGTGGCCTCAGCCAGGCGGCCGGCCGTCTGGCGGCCCTCGCGGCGCAGGAGGTCGAGCGTCTCGAGGTCCACCTGGCTGAGGCTCAGGCTGCGGCCGGCAGCGTAGCCGAGCAACGTGGCCTGGCCCACCGCCTCGCGGACGGCGCGGGCGAGGTCCGCGATACGTCCCGCTCGATCGACCTGCTCGGGGCTTGACACGCCGCTCCCTCCGTTGCTAGTATCTGCGCCGCGCAACTATACCACCGCGAAGATAGACCGCGCAGACGTCGCGGCCGACAGTCTAGATCGCACCGGAGGCGACCGGCCATGAACCTGGCGATCGAGGCCCAGGGCCTCGTCAAGACCTACGCCGGAGGCGTGAAGGCCCTCGACGGGCTCAGCTTCAGCGTCGAGGCCGGGTCGATCTTCGGCCTCCTCGGTCCCAATGGGGCGGGGAAGTCGACCACGGTCAAGATCCTCACCACGCTGACCCTGCCCGACGCTGGCCAGGCCCGTCTCGTGGGGCTGGACGTGCAACGGCAGGCCGCCCAGGTGCGGCGCGTGATCGGCTGCGTGGCCCAGCGCAACGCCGTCGACCCCGAGGCCACGGGCCGGGAGAACGTCGAGCTGGAGGGCCGCCTCTACGGCCTGGGCGGCCGTGAGCTCCGCGCCCGCGTCGACGACCTGCTCGAGCGGCTGGGGCTGACGGAGGCCGCCGGCCGGCTGGTAGGCACCTATTCGGGCGGCATGCAGCGCAAGCTCGACCTGGCCATGGGCCTCGTCCACCGGCCCCAGGTCCTCTTCCTCGACGAGCCCACGACGGGCCTCGATCCCGAGGCCCGGGCCGACATGTGGGCCGAGATCGAGCGCCTCACGGCGGCCGAGGGACTGACCATCCTGCTCACGACGCACTACCTGGAGGAAGCCGACCGTCTGGCCCGCCGGCTGGCCATCGTCGATGCCGGCCGGATCGTAGCCCAGGGCACACCGGACGAGCTGAAGGGCGAGCTCCGCGGCGACGCCATCCAGGTCGAGCTCGGCCAGCCGGAGGCCGACGGGCAGGCCAGGTGGGCCCTCGATGGACTGCCCAGCGTCCACGAGGTCAGCCTCGACGGCGCCTCGCTGCGGGCCCGCGTCGACAGCGGGGCGACGGCTCTCCCGGCTGTCATGGCCGCCCTCGAGGCGGCCGGGGTCACCGTCCGTTCGGTGACCGTGGCTCGCCCCTCGCTCGACGATGTCTACCTCCGCCACACGGGCCGGAGCTATCGCCAGATGCAGGAGGCCGTTCGATGACCACCGCTCTCGTCCATTCCTGGTACCTCACCGAGCGGAGCATCCGCAACCTGCTCCGCCAGCCCTGGTGGATCGCCATCTCCCTGGCCCAGCCGGTGATCTACCTTCTCTTCTTCGGCTCGCTGTTCGGCAAGGTCGTCGAGATCCCCGGGTTCGCGGCGGCCTCGTACATCACCTTCCTGACCCCCGGCGTGGTGATCATGACGGCGCTCTTCGGGGCCGGCTGGGCCGGCATGGGGGCCATCACGATCATCGAACGGGGCATCATGGACCGCTTCCTGACCTCGCCCGTGAGCCGCAGCGCGATCATCGTCGGCTCGCTGGCCGGCACGGCCCTGACCATCGTCATCCAGACCTTCATCGTCCTAGCGATCGGCTGGGTCCGCGGCGCCACGTACGCCGGCGGCCCGGGCGGCATCGCCGCGGTCGTCGCCGCAGCCGTCCTGCTGGCCCTGCCCATCGGCGCCCTGTCGCTGGCCACGGGGCTGGTCCTGCGGCGTCAGGAGTCGGTCATCGGCGTCGTCAACATGGTCCTCCTGCCGCTGATGTTCCTCTCCTCCGTCTTCATGGCCGCCAACCTCATGCCCGACTGGATGCAGACCGTGGCCCGCTACAACCCCGTCGACTGGGCCGTCTCGGCCGCCCGCTCGGCCGTCGCCGCGGAGCCCGACTGGTCGCTGATCCTGTCCCGCCTGGGCCTCCTGGCTGTCCTGAGCGTGATCTGCATCGCGGTCGCCAGCGGCGCGTTCCGGAGCTACCAGCGCTCGGTCTGACGGTCAACGTACTCTAGGGCCCTGATGACGACGAACGAGGGCCCGATGACGGGCGACCAGCCGGTGGGGGTGACGCGCACCGAGACCGACAGCATGGGCGCCGTCGAAGTCCCGGCCGACCGCTACTGGGGGGCTCAGACCCAGCGCTCCCTGGAGCACTTCCGGATCGGCGATCCGCAGGCCGACCGGATGCCTCTGGAGGTCGTCCACGCCCTGGGCCTGCTCAAGCAGGCCGCCGCCCAGGCCAATGCCGCCGCGGGCCGTCTGGACGGCGACAAGGCGGCCCTCATCGAGCAGGCCGCGACCGAGGTCGCGGCGGGACGGCTCGACGACCACTTCCCGCTCTACGTCTGGCAGACGGGCTCGGGCACCCAGTCGAACATGAACGCCAACGAGGTCATCGCCAACCGGGCCATCGAGCTGGCCGGGGGCGTCCTCGGCTCGAAGCGGCCGGTCCACCCCAACGACGACGTCAACATGAGCCAGTCGTCCAACGACACGTTCCCCACGGCCATGCACATCGCCGCCGCGACGAGCCTGACCGAGCGCCTTGTCCCGGCCGTAGAGGCCCTCCGCGAGGCCCTGGCGGCCAAGGCTGCGGCCTTCGACGACGTGGTCAAGATCGGCCGGACGCACCTCCAGGACGCCGTGCCACTGACCCTGGGCCAGGAGTTCAGCGGCTACGTGGCCCAGCTCGAGGCGGACCTGGAGCGGCTCTCGGCGAGCCTGCCCGGCCTCTACGAGCTGGCCATCGGCGGGACGGCCGTGGGCACCGGGCTCAACGCCCCGGCCGGGTTCGGCGAGGCCTGCGCCGCTCGCATCGCGGCCCTCACCGAGCAGCCCTTCAGCAGCGCCCCCAACAAGTTCGCCGCCCTCGCCGCCCACGATGCCCTGGTGGCCGCCCACGGGGCGCTGCGGACCTTGGCCGTGAGCCTCATGAAGATCGCCAACGACCTGCGCTGGCTGGGCTCGGGGCCCCGTTCGGGGCTGGGCGAGCTGCGCCTGCCGGAGAACGAGCCCGGCTCGTCGATCATGCCCGGCAAGGTCAACCCGACCCAGTGCGAGGCCCTGACCATGGTCTGCGTCCAGGTCATGGGCAACGACGTGGCCGTGGGGGTCGCCGGCTCGCAGGGCAACTTCGAGCTCAACGTCTTCAAGCCCCTGATCATCCGCAACGTCCTCCATTCGAGCGCCATCCTGGCCGACGCCTGCACGGCGTTCCGGCGTTTCGCGGTCGAGGGCCTGGAGGTCGATCGGACCCGGATCGCCGAGCTCGTGGACCGCTCGCTCATGCTCGTCACGGCCCTCAGCCCCCACATCGGCTACGACAAGGCGGCCGAGATCGCCAAGCGGGCCCACCACGACGGCACGACCCTCCGTCAGGCGGCCCTGGCCAGCGGCTACCTGAGCGCCGACGAGTTCGACGCCTGGGTCCGGCCGGAGGCCATGGTCCGGCCGGAGTGATGGCCGATGGCCGGAGGTCCGCCCGACCGATCGCCTCTGCTAGCATCGGGTCCGTGACGATCTCCTCGACCAGCGCCCTGGTCCCGCGCGACCCGGACACGGCGGGCCTGCCTGCGCTCGTCGTCGCCCCGGCCCCCGACGCGCCCTCCCTGACCGCGCTCTTCACCTTCATGCGCGACGCCGAGCTGCGTTTCGACAGCCTGCGCATGCGGCTCGAGGACCGGACCCTGGCGGCCGAGGGCGAGCGCGTGGAGTACCACGAGGTCTGGCTCCGCCACCCCGGGCGGGCCAAGGTCGTGACCCGCTTCGATGCCACCGCGGCCCACGGCGCCAGCCGCGTCTGGGTCAGCGACGGCACGACGATCCAGACCTACGACTCGCGCTCCGGCACGGCCAGCCGGCGGCCCGTGCGCAACCACGTCCGCGGCGCGACGGACCCCAGCCTGCCCACCTTCGGCCAGGTCTACACGCCGCGCACGGCCCTGCCGATGGAGTCGCTGCCCAACACCTTCGTCCACCCCCACGGCCTGTGCCGCAACGTGCTGGCCACGAGCGACCTCTCGCTGCTCGGCACAGCCCGCCTCAACGGGCGCGAGATCTACCTCCTGCGGGCCGACCATCCGCGGACCACGAAGATCCTCATCGACCGTCCAGACCACGGCCTCGAGGTCGGGGTCGACCGGCTGACGGGGGTCGTCATGCTCCTCGTCGAGCGGGTCGGCGGGCAGATCACCCGCCAGGCCGAGGTCACGGCCCTGGAACCGGACGCACCCATCGCCGACGCCGTCTTCGTGCTCCACGTCCCGGAGGACGCCCGGACCATCTTCTGAGCCCGCCGAGCGCCTATGATGCCGCTCGACCGTGGCCGCCGCGGAGCTCCTGGGCCCGGCCTCGGCCGTGCGAAGCCGAGCAGCGAGGAGGACGGAATGCCACATCCGGCGCATGCGACGAGCCACCCGCGGGAGGCCGAGCTGCGGGCCATGCTGGGCGACGGTCGTCTCGACACGCTGATCGTCGCCCTCACCGACATGCAGGGCCGGCTCATGGGCAAGCGGGTCCAGGGCCAGGCCTACCTCGACGGCGTCATCGACCACGGGGCCCACTTCTGCACCTACCTCCTGGGCACCGACATGGAGATGAACACGCCCGAGGGCTTCGCCCTCATGAACTGGGAGACCGGCTACGGCGACTGGGTCATGGAGCCGGTGTGGGACACGTTCCGCGTCCTGCCCTGGCTGGAGCGGACCGCGATCGTCCTGGCCGACACCGTCGACCGGCCCGGCGGCGAGGAGATCCCGGTCTCTCCGCGCACGATCCTCAAGGGCCAGGTGGCCCGGGCCGCCGAGCACGGCCTGACCGTCAAGGCCGGCTCCGAGTTCGAGTACTTCGTCCTTCGCCAGACGGTCGACGAGCTGGCCCGCAACGGCTTCGCCACGCCCGAGCGGTTCGGCACGTACAACGAGGACTACCACCTCCTCCAGGCCACCAAGGCCGAGCCCCTCCACCGTCTCCTGCGCAACCTCATGACCGAGGCCCGCATCCCCATCGAGTTCAGCAAGGGCGAGGCCGCGCCCGGCCAGCACGAGGTCAACATCAAGTACGCCGAGGTCCTGGAGTCGGCCGACCGGAGCGTGCTGTTCAAGCACGGGGCCAAGGAGATCGCCTACCTCAACGGCTTCGGGCTGACCTTCATGGCCAAGCCCGACCACGCCTGGACGGGCTCCTCGGGCCACCTCCACATGAGCGTCTGGGACGCCGACGGCGAGCGCTCGCTGATGGCCGATGCCCGCTCCCGGGCGCCCTACGGCATGTCCAAGACGATGCGCTCGTTCCTGGCCGGCATGATGCAGCTCTCGCGCGAGCTGGCCGTCTTCTTCGCCCCCAACATCAACTCCTATAAGCGCTTCGCGGTCAACTCCTGGGCCCCGGTCAACGTCGTCTGGGGCCGGGACAACCGGACCACCGGCTTTCGCATCGTCGGCGACGACCAGGGCCTGCACATCGAGTGCCGCTTCCCCGGCGGCGACATGAACGCCTACCTGACCTACGCCGCCTTCGTGGGGGCTGGCCTATGGGGCATCGACCACGGCCTGGAGGCCCCGTCGGAATACAAGGGCAACGGTTACCTGGCCACGGGTTGCGACCGCATGCCCCGGGCGCTCTACGAGGCCATCCGGGCCCTGGAGGAGTCGACGGCGGCCCGCGAGATCTTCGGCGACGTCGTGGTCGACCACTATCTCAATGCCGCGCGGGTCGAGCAGGAGGCATACGACGCCGTGGTCCACGACTGGGACCGCGAGCGCTACCTCGAACGCGCCTAGGTCGCGAGGCTGTAAGCGGGCTGCAAGGTCGCCGGACCGGCCGGCCCCCGCCCCGGCGCGGGACCCGCGCTCGCCGCCTCCGCCCCACATCGCATGGATGCGACCCGCGCTGCGGCCACGGTCGGCGCGACCGCGGGGTCGCGTTCGCTCACCGCAAATGGATCACCGAGAACGGACCGTCGCGCGGCCGCGATCGTCACCTTGGCGGCGTCGTGTTTGCTCACGGCAAATGGATCACGCGGGAACGGGCTGCCGACGGTGCGGAGCGTCGCGATCGGCCGTATCCATTTGCTGCCAGCAACGAGGCTGGCGAGCTCGGGCCCGGGTAGCGCCTCGGAGCATCGCTAGGGTCGCGACCGCCGCTGTAAGCGGGCTGCAAGGTCCACGGACCGGCCGGGCGCGGCGTCTGTAAGCGCCGGCCGGCTACCGTCGGTGCAGTGGCCCCTGGTCCTGGGGGACAGGGGCCACATCCATCCCTCTTCCTGCAGCCCCTCGGCTGCGCCTCGCGCCGGGACCACGGTGTGGCGGCGCAAGCGGACCCCGGAGGCCTGCCGTGCGGTCCTGGGCGGTGCTGATATCGTGCCTGCCATGGAGCTGGAAGTCAGCTGGCTGGGCCGCATCCCCTATCGGGCCGCCTGGGAGCGCCAGCACGAGTTGGTTGCGGAGCGGGCCGCCGGGCGCATCCCTGATCAGCTGCTGCTGCTCGAGCATCCGGCGGTCCTGACCCTCGGCCGGCAGGCCGACCCGGCCCACGTCCTGGCCTCGCCCGAGACGCTGGCCGAGCGTGGCATCGAGCTCATCCGTGTCGAGCGCGGCGGCGAGGTGACCTACCACGGACCGGGCCAGCTCGTGGCCTACCCCATCGTCCAGCTGCCGGCCCGGGGCATCCTCATCCGTCCCTACGTGCGGGCCCTCGAGGCGGCCATGATCGACGTCTGTGCCAGCTACGGGGTCGCCGCTGGCCGGCGGGCGGGCCATCCGGGCTGCTGGTGTGACCCGGACGGCCCGGGCCCCCGCAAGATCGGGGCCCTGGGTGTGCGCATCGAGCACGGCGTGACGTACCACGGCATCGCCCTCAACGTGACGACGGCGCTGGCCGACTTCGAGTTGATCGAGGCCTGCGGCCTGCCTGGCCTGGACTCCACCTCCATCGCCCACGAGGCCGGCTGGTCTCCGGGACCCCCGACGACCGCGTCGGTCCACGAGGCGGGCCTGCGCTTCGCCCGGACCCTGCCCGCCGCCCTGGAGATGGCCGCGAGCCACGATGCGCCGGTCGGCGCGGCCGCCGCAGCCGCCGCAGCCAGCGGCTGAAGGCCATGGCGGGCGGCATGTTCGAGTTGCGCAGGGACGCGATCACCGGTTGGTGGGTAGCCGTGGTCGTCGAGCGGGCCTACGATCGCCGCCGCTTCGCGCGTCGGGCGGAGCCCGTAGCCGCCCCGCGCTGCGCCAACTGCTTCGAGCCGCCGGGCGGTGGGGTCCGGGTCCGCATGCTCAAGGCCCATGCCTTCAGCGTGGCCGGCGACGAGGGCGAGGAGGCGGATGAGCGGGCCCCGGCGCGGGCGGACGGTGGGGCGGAGGGCCGCGGCGAAGCGCGACCGGAGGTGCAACGGGAGCCGCGTCAGGGCCGGCTGGGCCTGGTCGCCGACATCGGCTCCTGGGCCACCATCGTCGCCCCGCCCGAGCACCATCAGGCCCTGGCCCACGAGGATCCGGCCATCGTCGGGGAACTGCTGGCCCGGGCCCGGGAGACGATCGCCAAGGCGCGCCAGGCGGACCAGACCGAATACGTCCAGGTCGTCCAGAACTGGGGCCGCCAGGCCGGCGCCCTGACCAACCACCTCTGCCTCGACACCTACGACCTGCCCCAGATCCCGCATCGCGTGGGCGAGGAGCTGGGCGGTGCGGCCCGCTACCTCATCCGTGAGGGGGTCTGCCCCTATTGCCGGCTGGTCCGCGACGAGACGGCCTCCCGGGAGCGGCTCGTCTTCGAGGACGCGGCCGCCGTGGCTTTCGCCCCCTATGCCTCGCGCTCCCCGTTCGAGCTGTGGGTCGTGCCCCGACGGCACGAGGCGGACTTCGGGCGGGCCACGGACGCCGACCTGACCAGCGCGGCCGAGACCCTGCGCAAGGTGCTGGCCCTCCTCGACGTCCTCGACGGTCCGCCCTACAACCTCGTCCTGCACACGGCCCCCTTGCGCGAGCGGGTCGACGAGACGTACCACTGGCACTGGGAGATCCATCCCCGGCTGCGGGAGATCGCCGGCCTCGAACTCGGCACGGGCCTGCCCGTCAACCCCATCAGCCCCGAGGAGGCCGTGGCCGACCTGCTCCCGGCGCCCGGGATCGAGGCGCCGGAGCGTCGCGAGTGGACCGCGCCCGACTGGGCCGAGCGGGCCCGCGAACGCTGATGGACGGCCGAACGTCACATCCGGCCCTCCGGCCGCGTCTCAGGTGGTCGGACCACGTCCCCAGGACCTGGCAACCCATGGCCCCCTGCCCCGGGTGGGCCACCGAGCGCTGGAGAGCCGACAGTCCGTGTCCGTCGCCGCCCTTGCGCTGCAAGGTTGGACCAGCGTGACCCGCGATCGGGCCACCGCCCGCGCCTTCCTCGAGCAGCTCTTCCGGGCCCATTCCGGCGAGATCTACGCCTACCTCGTGCGCATGGTGCGCGATCCCGAGTTGGCCGCCGACCTCACCCAGGAGACCTTCGTGAAGGCCTTCCGGGCCTACGACACGCTGGCCGATCCTTCCCGCGCCCGCGGCTGGCTCTATCAGATCGCCGGCCGGACGGCCCTGGACGAGCTGCGCCACCGCCGGCTGCTGCGCTTCATCCCCTGGACCGGGCAGGCCCGCGGCTCGGCCGCCTCGGCCGAGGACACCGTCCTCCACGAGCGCCTCTCGGCCGAGCTGGAACGGGCCCTGGCGCGCATCCCTGACCGGCAGCGCCAGGCCATCATCCTGGCCGAGATCCATGACCTCTCCGGACTGGAGTTGGCCGCCGCCCTGGACGTTTCCCACGCCGCGGCCCGGGCCCTGCTGACCCGGGCCCGCGAGTCGCTCCGCCAGGCCCTGGCCGTGGAGCGGGCTGCCCGAGCGGACCAGGATGCGGCCGCGGGCGGTCGCGAGCGCTCGAGCGGACGATCGGGAGGGCGCCGCTGATGCGTCCGGGCCGGCCCGGCGACGGCACCCACGCTCGCTTCCAGGCTCTCCTCGTACGCAGCCTGGACGAGCGCCTGGAGGCCCGCGAGTCGGCCCGCCTGGCGGCCCACCTGGCGGCCTGCCCCGTGTGCCGGACCGTCGCCGCCGGCTACCGGGAGGACCGCGCCCGCCTGCGCGGGCTACGCCGGGCCGATCCGCCGCGCGACTTGTGGGCCCGCACCGAGACGGCTCTCGATAGGGAGGTCCTGAAGGGCGACCATCGGCCGGCGGCCGTGAGCCTCGGCACCCTGGCCGGGCTGGCCGCGGTGCTGGCCCTGATCGGCTCGCAAGTCGGCTCGGGCGGCAGCACGCCGTCGGCCGCACCGGGGGCCACGCCCTTCGCCATCACCCCCCAGTCGCTGGCCTTCCTGACCCGGGATGGCAACGAGCTGGCCCTCTTCCGAACGCAGATCAACGAGGTCTGCCCACCGCCCCTCCTGGACTGCCCTCAGAGCAGCTCCACGTCCGAGTCGGTCGTCCGTGTGGGCGCCGACATCGATCCCAGCGGCCTGGCCGTAGGCGCGGACGGCCGGGTGCTGATCACCGGTCGGGACGAAGAGGGCCACGCGGTCTTCGGCATCGTCCGGCTCGACGAGTCGCTGGCCGAGCCCTCGAGCGACGGCCGCTCCCCGGGCAGCGGCGCGACGGCCACGGATGCCTCCGCGACCCCCTCCGGCACCCGAGCGACGGCGGGCGCCACGCGCAGCGCGACGCCGTTCGGCGGCGGGTCGTCCAGGGCCTCGGCGACGGCTGGCGGGTCGGGCGCGGGCCGCTCGCCGGACGAGCCCCGGGCCACCGCCTCGGCCACGTCCCTGCCCGACGTGGGGGACCTGCCAGAGGTGCGGCCGATCCTCAGCGACGTCATCCAGACCGGCTCTCCGGCGGCTTGGTCCCCGGACGGCTCCAGCCTCGCCTTTAGCGCCATGCCGGCCGACGGCAGCCACGGCCCGGATGTCTACGTCTGGTCGCCGGGGGACGACGTGGCCGTGGCCCTGACCGACGATCACCGCTCCTCGTTCGCCAGCTGGGTCGACGACGAGATCCTCATCAGCCGGGTCGAGCCCGCGGACGGCGAGGACGGGGCCAGCCCGGGCAGCGGCCATCGCACGGGCGCCGACGTCAGTCCCGACCCGGACGCCAGCCCCGAGGCCGACGTCAGTCCCGATCCGGACGCCAGCCCCGAACCCGGCGATCACCCCACGGCCAGCCCGAAGATCAGCCCGACGCCCAGGCCCTCGGCCAGGCGCGGCGGCGGGGCGACGGACGAGGCGACCGCCAGCCCGAAGGACAAGGCCAGCCCCAGCCCGAAGGCCAGCCCGAACGACCGGGCCCCCGCCGACGGGAGGGCCAGCCCGACCGATCGGCCCTCCGGGGACGCCGCTCCGACCCCCCACGCCTCCGTCGGAGTGGGCAGGACGGGGACCGCCGCCCAGGTCGTGACCGTGCTGCTCGACCCCCTGACGCGTCGGGAGGTGTCGATCCCGGCCCTCGAGGGAGCCTGGCTGCCGACGGTCGATCCGGTGGGGCGGTATGTGGCCTACTGGCAGGGTGTCCTGGCCTGGGATGGGCAGACGGTCGCCCCGGTCAGCGGCAGACTCTGGATCGGCTCCTGGCCGGCCATCGAGCCCAGGGCCCAACCGATCCCGACCCCGACTCCCGATGGCGACCGTGGTCGCCCCTCGCCCACGCCGCGCCCGTCGCAGACCGCGGCCCCCGCGACGGCCGTGCGCTGGCCCCTCGACCCTGCTGCCGGCACGGTCGTGGACTGGCGCATCCGCTGGGCCGACGACGGCCTGGCCGTAGGCCTCTGGCTGGCCGCCAGCCCCGACGCTCGGGTCGGCCAGCTCACGGTCCTCACCCCGCCCGATCCGCGCACCCAGGAGGCCAGCGTGCTCCTGGCCCCCACCCCGGCCGGTGAGGGCGCCTTCGCCATGGGCCTCGACCGCGTGGCCTGGGTCGTCCCGCTCGGCACCGCGGCCGGCGAGTTGCGGGTCGCGACCTGGGGTCCCCTGGGGTCCGGCGGCGTGAGGCTGCGCCAGCTCGACGGCCTGGGGGTGCCGGCCTTCTAAGCTCGGTCGCCCCAGCGCGCTATCCTGGGTCCTCGACCTTCAGGGGCCTGGTCCGGCGAGGCCGGCGAGGAGGATTGATCGCGTGTCGGGCCGCCAGATCATGACCGCCGACGAGGTGCGCCGAGCGCTCGTCCGCATCAGCCACGAGATCGTCGAGAAGCACGGCGGCACGGAGCGGCTGGCCCTCGTCGGCATCCAGCGGCGGGGGGTGCCGCTGGCCCACCGAGTGGCCGAGGCGGTGACTTCACACGAGGGCGTCGAGCTCCCGGTGGGCGCCCTCGACATCACCTTCTATCGTGACGACCTGACGCTCGTCGCCCACCAGCCCGTGGTCAAGGGCACGGACCTACCGTTCGACCCGACCGGCCTGACGGTGGTCATCGTGGATGACGTCCTGTACACCGGGCGCACCGTGCGGGCTGCGATGGACGCCCTGATGGACTTCGGTCGGCCCACCGCCATCCGCCTGGCCGCGCTGGTCGACCGTGGCCACCGCGAGCTGCCCATCCGGGCCGACCACGTCGGCAAGAACGTGCCCACCTCGCGCGAGGAGGTGATCAAGGTCCACCTCGTCGAGGTCGACGGCCAGGACGACGTATGGATCGACCGGCCTTCGGCCGAGCCGGCATGATCATGGTCTCGATCCGGCCCGCGATCGCCCGCTCGGCGGGCGCGGCATGATGGCGCCCTCGACGTGGCGCCATCGCCATCTCCTCGACGTCGCCGACCTGAGCCTCGACGAGCTCGATCTGCTCCTGCGCACCGCCGACGAGATGCGCACGGTCATCGGCCGGCCCATCCCGCGCATCCCGGCCCTCCGCGGGACCAACCTGACGATCCTCTTCTACGAGCCGTCGACCCGCACCCGGGTGAGCTTCGAGGTCGCGGCCAAGAACCTCTCGGCCGACGTGGTCAACGTGGTGGCCGCCTCGAGCTCGGTGGTCAAGGGCGAGTCCCTGGTCGACACGGTCCGCACCCTGGAGGCCTTGGGAGCCGACGTGCTGGTCATGCGCCACGCTCGCAGCGGGGCCCCCTATCTCGCCGCGGACGTCTTCGGCGGCCACGTCGTCAACGCCGGGGACGGCTGGCACGCTCACCCCAGCCAGGCCCTCCTGGATCTCTACACCCTTCGCGATCGGCTGCCCGGCGGCCGCGTGGCCGGGGGCAAGATCGTCATCGTGGGCGACATCCTCCACTCCCGGGTGGCCCGCTCGAACGTCTGGACCCTGACCGCGGCCGGGGCCGACGTCTGCCTGTGCGGGCCCCCGACCCTGGTGGCGGGGTTCGAGGCCTGGGCCCGGGCCCTGCCACCGGACCGGCGCCTGACCGTGACGACCGACCTCGAGGCCGCCCTGCGCGACGCGGACGCGGTCATGCCGCTGCGCCTCCAGCAGGAGCGTATGGCGGCCGGCCTGCTCCCGTCGCTGCGGGAGTACGCCATGCGTTACGGGATCACGGCGGCCCGGCTCCGTGTCTGCCAGCCCGGCGTGCTGGTCCTCCATCCCGGGCCCATGAACGAGGGCGTGGAGATCGCCCCAGACGTGGCCACCTCGCCGGCCTCGGTCATCACCCAGCAGGTGGCCAACGGTGTGGCCGTCCGCATGGCCCTCCTCTTCCTCATCGTGGGGGGAGGGGCCGGCAGTAAGTCCGATGCCCTGACGGGGGAGGCCTGAGGTGCGCCCGGGACAGCGCTGCCAGCATCTCGAGCTCGGCCCGATCTGGCTGGTGGATCCCTCCAGCGGCCGCGAGGGCGTGGCGCGTCTGCGGGTCGAGGGCGGGCGCCTGGCGGAGGTCGACTGGGCGCGCGCTGGGAGTGGCGCACGGAGCGAGCCCGCGCTGGTCGTCCTGCCCGGCTTGACCGATCTCCACGTCCACCTCCGCGAGCCCGGTGGCGAGGACGCCGAGAGCGTGGCCAGCGGCCTCGCCGCGGCGGCCCATGGTGGCTTCACGACCGTCTGCGCCATGGCCAACACGACGCCGCCGGGCGACGATCCGGCCGTCCTGGGGCGGGTCCTGGCCGCAGCCCGACAGAGTGGCAGTCCGGTCCGCCTCCTGCCCTACGGGACCATCTCGGCCGGCCGGGCCGGCCTGACCCTGGCCCCTCTCGGCGAGCTGGCTGATGCCGGCGCGGCTGGCTTCAGTGACGACGGCGCGCCGGTGGCCGACCCGGCCCTCCTGGGCCACGCCCTGGCCTACGCCGGCGGGCTGGGCCTGCCCGTCGTCGAGCATGCCGAGGACTCGGCGCTCACCGAGGGTGCCGAGATGTCCGAGGGCCTGACCGCGACCTTGCTCGGGCTGCGTGGCTGGCCGGCGGCAGGGGAGGAGGGCGCTGTCGCTCGGGCCCTGGCGGTCCTCGCCGACGTGGCCCGCGGCGCTCCCCCAGGTGCGGCCCCGCGGCTCCACCTGACCCACCTATCCACGGCCGGCTCGGTGGCCCTCGTCCGGGCCGCCAAGGCCGCCCACCTGCCGGTCACCTGCGACGTGACGCCGCATCACCTGGCCCTCTACGACGGCTGGGTGGCCGGCGATCGACGCTTCGCCTGGGATGCCGTGGCGGCGCCCTGGCAGGGCGGGAGGGTCGACGCGGCACCCTTCGACCCGGCCACGCGGGTCAACCCGCCGCTGCGCTCGGCGGAGGATGCGCTGGCCCTCTGGGCGGCGCTGGCCGACGGGACGGTGGACGCCATCGCCACCGACCACGCTCCCCATCGGGAGGTCGACAAGCGGGTCGAGTACGGGACCGCGGCGCCGGGCATCAGCGGCCTCGAGACGGCCCTCAGCCTGATCCTGGCCGGGGTCGAGGTGGGCCTGGCGCCCCTGCTGACGGTGGCCCGAGCCTTGACCATGGGCCCGCAGCGGGTCCTCGCCGGCCCGGCGTCGGGCTCAGGCTCGGGGTCGACGTCGGGGTCGGGCTCGAGCTCGGGGTCGGGTTCGGGGTCGGGCCTGAAGCTCGGCGCCCCTCTCGCAGTCGGTGAGGCGGCGGATCTGGTCGTCGTCGATCGGGCTTCGGGCTGGACGGTCGATGCTGGCAGCCTCCGCTCGAAGGGCCACAACACGCCGCTCCTGGGCCGAGCACTGATGGGCCGTGTCCTGCTGACCGTGGCCGCGGGCCGCCTGGCCTACCTCGACCCCGATGCGGAGGTGGGTCAGGGCTAACGTCCCTGGCCGCGTGGAGGCCACCGTCCGCTGTCACGTTTACGCGATCACGTTCGCTCTCTGGCTCGCAGCGCGTCCCGACGTTCGCTGATCGCGGAAGACTGTCAGCGCCAGCCTGCGCGACGGCCCTCCTGTCCGTCGATGGCGGACTTCGCTGAGCGCAGCCGTGCGGATCGGCTCGCTGACCGCACCTGATCGCGAACGGGCGTCATCGTATCGTGGGCTCGATCGGGCTCCCGCCAGGCTTGGCCGGACGTCGGAAGCGGTAGCGGACCTCGTCGATCTCGGCGCCGCCGATCGTGAGGGTTCGGCGCCGCCCGTCGGCAGCCCAGCCCCAGCGTTCGTAGAAGCGGATCGCCCGCTCATTGTCGGCGAAGACCCAAAGACAGCGTTGGCCGGCACCGGCTGGGCCGAGCGCCTCGAGCTGACGCGCCATGAGCCCAGCGCCAACGCCGGTGCCGAGCGCCTCCGGATCCACGTAGATCGCGTACAGTTCCGTACTGCCAGCGGCCAGGTCGTCATCGCGGGCGGCGTCAGACTCCGCCGCGCGTCTGATCCATACGTTGCCCCTGCCCGCCGTCGTCCTGCCGTGGTACATCCGCCGTCCAGGATAGGGGTCCTGCGGCCCCGGAAGGCCGTCGTCGGTACCATGGCCCAGATGCCGACCCCCACCAGCCGATGAGCGAGTTGCCGCCGGACCCCAGCGCGAACGGCGAGCCGACCGCCGCGCCGGAGCCGGATCCGTCGCTGGGGCCGACCGCCCCACCGGAGCCGACTGCGTCGCTGGGGCCGACTGCGTCGCCGGATCCGACCCCACCGCCGGGCCCGACTGCGGCCGTCGAGCCGACGTCCCCGGAGCCGAGTCCGACTCCGAAGTCCACTGCGTCACCGAGACCTCCGGCAGCCAAGCCCGACCTGGCCCATCCGCTCTACAAAGGAGCGCCGCTGGAGGCCGACAAGGGCCCGGGGCTGGGCTGCTTCTGGACCCAGGTCGTGATCCTGGCCGTGCTTCTCCTGGTGGTGATCCCCTACGGCGTGATCAATGCCTGGCCCACCCAGGTCACCGCGGCCCTCCTGATCGTGGCCCTGGTGGTCGTCCTCTTCGTCAGCCTGACGACGATCTTCCTCCTCCGTCTCGTGGCGGCCGACCGCCGCGCCCGCCGCGCGCCGCTCCGCAGCGGGGCGAGGCCCACGGTCGGCCAGCTCGAGGA
>DASUKL010000029.1:0-6406 GCA_036278755.1 Candidatus Limnocylindrales bacterium
TGGTAGCCCGCCGCGGCCACGGCGGCGGCCACGCGTTGCGCGGCGCGGTGCTCCTCGAAGGCCGGCTCCGGGTCGGCATGGAGAGCGTGGGAGAGGTCGATGAGCTGCGGGCCCGCGGCGGCGACGGCGGCGGCCAGGCGGGCCTTGAGCCCGGCGTGCGGTTCGGCCGGCGGCGCGGTCAGGTCGAGGTCCGATCCGGAGCCCGACCGCGGGTTCGGGTCCGGATCGAGGTCCAGGCTCGGCTCGCGGCTCGGCCCGGGCTGGGGCGGCGGCGCGGCCGTCATCGGCCCACCTCGTGGCGGACGATCTGCCCCGCTCGCTTCTTGAGGGCCATGGCGCTCAGCGCCTCCAGCACCGCCCGATGAGCCAGCATGGCCGTCACCTCGCTCTGATCGTAGGGCGGCGAGACCTCGACGACGTCCATCGCCGCGAGGTCGACCTGACCCACGACCCGGCGCACGGAGCGGAGGATCTCGCGGGCAAGGAGACCCCCCGGCTCGGGCGTGCCGGTCCCCGGGGCCATGCCCGGATCGACGACGTCGATGTCGAGGGAGAGATACACGAGGTCCGGCCCATCGAGGGCCTCCCTGATGGCCGCATCGACGACGGCCTCGGCGCCCTGTTCCTCGATCTCGCGCATGAGGTGCCAGCGCATGCCCTGGGCCTGCATCCAGGCGAAGACCTCCTGGTCGGGCCAGTAGCCGCGCAGGCCCACCTGGACGAAGTTGCGTCCGGCCACGGCGCCGGACTCGATGAGCCGCCGCATGGGCGTCCCATGGCCAGCCAGGACGCCGAAGTCGCGATCGGCCGTGTCGGCATGCGCGTCGAAGTGGACCACCCCGATGGTCCGCGGGTAGAGCGCATCGGCCACGGCACTGACGCTCGGCCAGGTGATCGAGTGGTCGCCGCCAAGGACGAAGGGCACGGCCCCGCTGCTAACGACCTCGGCGACCTTGCGATAGACCATGGCGTGGCCGCGATCGAGCCAGGCGGGCACGATCTCGGCGTCGCCAGCGTCCACCACGTCGAGTTCGTCCCAGAGGACCACGTCGAGGGCCAGCGAGTGGTCACCGTCGGTATAGGTGGCCTGCCGGATGGCCCGCGGCCCGAAGCGGGCACCGGGCCGGTAACTGACCCCGTCGTCGAACGGCGCGCCGACGATGGCCGCATCAGGGCCCCGCTCGGCCAGGGCAGACGCTTCGCGGACCAGATCGCGCTTGCAGTAGGTCGTCGAGCCGACGTACGTCGGGAGCTCGGTCTCGGAGAACGTGGGCCACGCGCGGTCCCAACCGTTGCGGGACGCGAACGAGCGCCGTTCCGGAGTGGCCGGTTCGGTCACGGGGTCCCCTTGCCCTGCATGGCACCGCCGGTTCCGGGCCGCGGTCCAGCGGGGTGCCACGGCGCATGCTACGGCCTGCGGCCCTGGCTGTGCACCCGGCGCGGGCCCCTAGGGCTCGACTGAGAGGCTGATCTCGACGAAGACGACCATGGCGGCCATGAACAGGCCGATCGGCGGACTGAAGGCGCCCTGGGAGCGGAGCAGGACGAAGGCGGCCACCAGGATGCCGATCCAGGTGCCTCGCCGGGCCGCCTTCAGCCAGTCGCCCCGGTAGGCGATCCGCCGATGGCGACCGAAGGCGGCCAGCCAGAAGAGCGGCACCGTGGTCAGGGCGAAGGCCAGCCCGAGGAGGACGGCGCCCGTGGCCTGCGTCGGCAGCCCTTCGGGGAAGCGGGTGGTCAGCAGCAGCGCGACGGAGGCCCAGACCACCGCGGCCAGCCCGAAGAGGCCCAGGCTGGCCATCCGATCGCGGGCGTACATCGGCCCGCAGTCTAGACGGCCGGCGCCTCATGGCGCGACGCTCTGGGGGCAGATCTGCCGGAAGGGGCAATGGCCACAAGCGAATGGCCCGGGCGTGGCTTCGAAGGCGCCGGCGCGGATGCCGGCCCCGGTCGCGGCGATCGTCTGCCGCGCCCGTTCCAGACGCTCCTCCGTGGGGCTCACCCGACCGACGACCCCCGAATCGAGGAAGTGGAGTTGCACCGCCGCCGGCGCCCGGCCCTCGGCGGCCTCGTAGGCCAGGGCATACACGGCCAGCTGAAGGGACTCGCCGGCCCGTCGCTGGGCGGTCCGGACGTCGCGCACATCGCTCGTCTTGTAGTCGGTGATGACGGGGCCCTCGGAGGTCTCGTCGACCCGATCGTAGCGGCCGCGGACGCGATCCCGGCCGAGGAGCACGGCGAAGGGCGCCTCGACCGCTGCGGGGGCCGTGGCGCCGGCGGAGAGCCGCTGGGCCCGGAACCGGCGGAGCGCAGCCAGACCGCTGGCGAAGCGGGCCGCCTCGTGCTCGGCGGAGAGGAACCCCTCCGGCCGCCAGGCCTCCCGGAGCGCCGCCTCAAGGCTGGCTTCGTCGAGGACCAGGCCCTGCGTCTCGGCCCGGTGATAGGCCGCCACGGCGGCGTGCATGGCACTCCCGAATGAGAGCAGGTGGTGATCCGGCGTCGGCAGGCCGAGGACGTAGCGGTAGCGGTACTGGAGCGGGCAGGTGCCGTACGTGTCGAGCTGGGAGAAGCTCAGGTCCAGACGGCCGCGAGCCCGAGGGGGCGGCGGGGCTGGCGCTTCGGGCGGCGGAGCCAGACCCTCGACGAGGGAGGCGGCCGTCGAGGACGACATCTCGGGCAGCGGCGCAGGCGCATCGAGGGCTTCGGCCAGGAAGGGCGACGGTCGGCGGGCCCGGCGACCCCCGCCGCGCACCGCCCAGCTGAGGACCAGTTCGTCACGGGCTCGGGTGAAGGCCACGTAGGCCAGGCGCCGCTCCTCGGCCAGCGGGTCCTCCGCCACCATCTCCCCTGGCCCGGCCGTCGCGTCCAAGGGACGCTGCAGCCCCTCCGGGAAGGGGATCGCCGGAGGCCGGCCGCGAGCGGGGAAGCGGCCGTCGGCCAGGCCGGCCACGAAGACGACGGGGAACTCGAGGCCCTTGGCCTTGTGCACCGTCAGCACGGCCACGGCATCGCCGGGGCCCTCGTCGTCGGCGGCCGGGGCGTCCCCGGCCGCGACGAGCCCGGCCAGGTGCGGCACCACGACCGGGAGGCGAGGATCGGGCAGGAGCTCCGACAGGCGACGGATGGCATCGAAGAAGGCGCCGACATCGGCCAAGGTCGCCTCTGCGGCCGGTCCCGCCGCGGCCAGCCGGGCCAAGCGGCCGGAACGCTTGAGATGGTCGAACAGGACCTCGGTAGCCGGACGTCGATGGGCCAGGTCGCTGGCCACCCGCAGGTCGGCCAGGAGCCGCCGGAAGGCCCGCCCCTGGCTGCCCACGAGACGGACCGCGCCCGAGTCCGCGGCGGCCCCCTCCATCACCGCCCAGAGGCTGGTCCGCCGTCGTCGGGCCTCCTGAAGCAGGAGGGTGAGGGTGGGCCCGCCCAGGCCGTAAGCCTCCCCGCTGGCCAGCGACCACAGGTCGATCGAGCGTTCGAGATCCGCTGCCACCCGCAGAAAGGACAGCAGCTCACGCACGATCGGCCGCTGGTAGAGCCCGGAGGCGCCGCTGAACCACGAGGGCAGGCCCTCGCCGTCCAGGGCTCGCAGGATGGGGATCGCGTCCGCGTTGGCCCGGACGAGGACGGCGTGCCGACCGGCCGAGGCCCCCTGCCGCACCCGCTCGGCGATCGTCGTGGCGATCCAGGCCGCTTCCGCATCGGTCGTGGGGAAGGCGCGGGCCACGAGGGGGATGGGTCGGGCCCGACGCACCAGCGCCTGGACCTCCCGTGGACGTGACGCGAGTCCGGCCGGGACATCGTCGAGGTGGCTGATGAGTCGCCCTGCGGCTTCGAGGATGGGCCCCCGCGAGCGGTGGTTGCGGCGCAGGGCGACCAGCCGGGCCCCGGGGAACGTCCGCCGCAAGCCGCCCAGGCCTGCCCGAGCCCCACGGAAGCCGTAGATGGCCTGGTCGTCGTCGCCGACGGCGGTCACGTTCGCCGCCGGTCCGGCCACCAGGGCCAGCAGCGCCAGTTGGGTGGGGTCGGTGTCCTGTGACTCATCCACCAGCACGTAGCGATAGCGCCGCCCGACGTCCGCCCGCACGTCGGGCTGCTCTCGGAGGAGCCGCACGGCGAGCGCCACCTGATCCCCGAAGTCGATGGCTCCCGCCTGGCCGAGCAAGCGCTCATAGGCAGCGTAGGCCCCGGCCAGCTCGCCCTGGGCCGCCGCGGCGGCCTCGAGCGCCTCACGGTCCGGATCCACCTCCGCCGACCCTGATCCCGGGCCCAGACCAGCGGCGAAGGCGGCCCAGTCGCCGGGGGCGATGTCTTCCTGCCGCGCCCGCTCGAAGAGCCCGACGAGGGCGGCAAGGAAGCGGGTCGGGTCACCCAGCGGGCGGTAGCGCTCGAGTCCCAGCTCGAAGAGGTGCTCGCGCAGGAGGCAGACGATCTCCGCCCGGGTCAACAGGCGCGGCTCGAGGGGCAGGCCGAGGCGGAGGGCATGTTCGCGGACCAGGTGGTCACCGAAGGCATGGAACGTCTCGATAGCCGTGTCGGCGTAGCCATAGGGCACCAGCTCGTCGATCCGGCCCTGCATCTCGTCGGCCGCGCGGGCGGTGAAGGTGAGGGCCAGGATCTGCGACGGCCGGGCGCGTCGCGTCGCGATGAGCCAGGCGATCCGGCGGGTGAGGACGTGGGTCTTGCCGGTGCCCGGACCGGCCAGCACGAGGAGCGGCCCGTCGCCGTGCGTGACGGCACGCCGCTGACGGCCGTCCAAGCCGCGCAGGAGACCCGCCACCGTCTGCAGCGAGACCGGGGCGCGGGCGGGTGCTTGGGGTGGGGTCAGGGGTCCGAGGGGGCTGGGTCGTTCGATCACCATCGAAGCCTCCGCCTGCCCCGTGCCAGCTGTCTGTCATGGGCCCGCCCGGCGTGATGCCCGGGCGGCCGTTCGCTTGCGGTATCCTCGGTCGGTCCCGTACCAGTCGCGGAGGCCCGTCCTCCCCAGGGAGCCTGTGTGAGCAAGCGCAACCGCACCAGCCGGCGTCCGTCGAGCCGCCCCATTGCCCGCCCCGGCCGACCAGGACGGCCGGGCGACCGACCGTTGGGTCCCGCCCCCACGCGCACGACCTCGGCTGCCCTCGAGGCCGCCACGATCGAGTCGGGGGACGCGCTCGCGAGCACGGCCGAACAGCCCGACGGCGATGTCCAGCGCCAGGCCCGTGACCGCAGCCATGCCCGGCCCAGCGGCCTGCTGGCCAAGCGGGCCGAGGACGAGTACGTCTACGTGGCCCAGGACATCCGCCACATCGCCATGGTCCTCGGCCTGGTCTTCGTGATCTTCGTGGTCCTGTGGGTCCTCATCGAGGTCGCCCACGTCATCCGCTACTGAGGATCAGTCGCCTTCGAGGTAGGGCCACGGTGTCCGCCGCGGCCCGGACCTGAGCCCGCTCCGTGGGCCTGGCGGGCTGCCCGCAGGGCCGCCAACCGCTCGCCGATGCGGATCTCCAGGCCCTGCTCGGAGGGTTCGTAATAGCGCCGCCCGACGAGCGCGTCGGGCAGGTACTGCTGATCCACGTCGGCCCCCGGGAAGTCCTGCGGATAGCGATAGCCGGCCCCGTGCCCGAAGTCGCGCCGCTCGCGCCACGTCGCGCTGCGCAGGTGGGCCGGGATGGGCTGGGAGCCGAGGCGTTCGACGTCGGCCAGGGCGGCCCAGTAGGCCTTCCCGGCCCGGTTCGACTTGGGGGCCGAGGCGATGAAGGCCGTCGCCTGGGCCAGGGCGTACTGCGCTTCGGGCAGCCCGACGTAGTCGACCGCCTGGGCCGCCGCCACGGCCACCTGGAGAGCGCGGGGGTCGGCGTTACCGACGTCCTCGGAGGCCGAGATGATCAACCGCCGGCAGATGAAGCGGGGGTCCTCCCCGGCCGCCACCATCGCGGCCAGCCAGTAGAGGGCCGCGTCGGGGTCGTTGCCGCGGAGGCTCTTGATGAAGGCGGAGACGGTGTCGTAGTGGCCGTCGCCCGCTCGATCGTAGGCCAGGACGCGCTGCTGGGCGGCGGCCTCCACCTGGGCCAGGGTCACCGGCCTGGGCTCCGACGCGGATCCTGAGCCGGCCTCGGCCAGGGCGGCCGCGGCCTCGAGCACGGAGAGCGCGACCCGGGCGTCGCCGCCGCTGACGGCCACGAGGTGGACCAGGGCCTCGTCGCTGAGCTCCAGCCGCCCGCCGAAGCCGCGCTCGTCGGCCAGCGCCCGCCGGACGACGGTCGTGAGGTCCTCCTCCGAGAGCGGCTCGAGGCGGAAGACCCGGGCCCGCGAGAGCAGGGCGGCGTTGACCTCGTAGTACGGATTCTCGGTGGTCGCCCCGATCAGGGTGATGGTCCCTTCTTCGACATGAGGGAGGAGGGCGTCCTGCTGGCCCTTGTTGAAGCGATGG
>DASUKL010000030.1:0-22015 GCA_036278755.1 Candidatus Limnocylindrales bacterium
GGACGGATCCTCGTCAACCGCTGTCGGCTGGGCCTGCGGCGGCGACGGCGACGCGAGGTCCGCGAGATCCCGATGCCCGAAGTCGAGCCCCGGAGCGGCCTGGCCGCAGATCCCGCGCCCGAGGAGGCGGTCGTACGCCGGCGGGCCCTGGAGTCGGCCTTCGAAGCACTCGATGTGGAGGCCCGGACGCTGCTCGTCCTCCACCACCTCGACGGGCTGTCCGTGGCCGATATCGCGGCCCGGATGGCGGTGCCCGAAGGGACGGTCAAGTCCCGCCTCTTCGCTGCGCGGCGGGTCCTCGACCAGGCCCTGGGAGCCGAGGCATGAGCATCAGCGATGCGGAGCTGCGGGCCATGCTCGAGGCCCGCGCGGCCCGAGCCGACGCCCAGGGCCTGCGTGAGGCGGCTCTGGCGGCAGCCCGCAGCGAGCCCCAGGTCCATCCGCTCCGCGGGATCCGCACCTCGCTGGCCCCTGGGCGAAGCGATCCGTCCGGTGCACCCCGCGTCCTCCGACGACGCCCGTCCCTGTCTGCACTCCTGGCCGCGGCCGCGGTGGTCGTCGCGATCGTGCTGGTGGCCGTCGCGAGCGGCGCCTTGGGCCCGGCCTTCAGCGGCCACGGCGGCGGGGTCGGCGCTGGCACATCGACGTCCAGCGCCACGCCGTCCCCCTTCGCGGGCCTGCCCTCGCCGACGAACGTCCGCCTCACCCCGCCGCCCTACACGAGCGGCACCTGTCCGGTCACGCCGACCACGGACCTCTTCGGTGGTGTCACGCCAGAGATCGTGGCCAGCGGCGTTTCGTGGCCGGTCGTGGCCGCCGGCCCCGGCTGGCCGGTCAAGAACGACGGCTGGTACGCGCGGCGGGCCGAGAAGCTCGTCCTGTTCAACGCGTCACGGACGCCCATTCCAGCCACGACGTTCATCGCTGCCGTCCAGCTACCACTGAACGACTCCTCCGAGACTTCTCGCCTCGGCGTGCGTTACATGCCTATCGGCAACCCTGCCGTCTACGGCGTGACGTTGCCGGCGCCCGGCTGCTGGCTGCTGACCCTCGTCGGGCCCGACGTCGCCAGCAGCATCGTCGTCCAGGCTGGCCCCGAACCCTCCGCCCCGCCGCCTGCGGGTTCCGACCAGCAGGTCCCGACCGAGACCCTGCCCCTCGACCCGCTAACGACCTGCCCGACCAGCCCCACCGCCCAGGAAGCTACCGGCGTGTGGGGCCCGGGGCCGCCGCCGGCCGACGCGGACTCGCTCGACCCGAACGGCGTTCGCTGGTACACCCATCCCCCGCAGTGGGTGATCGGCAAGCCGGACAAGTTGGTCCTCGAGCCGCCCACCGCGCCTCAACCCTATGAACGTATCGTGGCCACACCGGTCGGCACGGTCAACCGGCCGCCCGCATTCGTGACGAGCAAGCCGGTCATGGTGACGCCGGTACCGGGCGGGGGCGCGATCTCAGCCGGCATCGCCATCCCGACGGCCGGCTGCTGGGCCTTCACCTATGTCGATCCGATCATGACCTCCACGGTCGTGGTCGCCGTGGCGGCGGCCCCCTGACCTCGGATGGGGGGTCAGTCCGCCAGCGCGAGGCCCGGGATCCCGGCGAAGTCGCGTCGGTTGCGCGTCAGGAGGGCCAGTCCATGGACCAGGGCCGTCGCGGCGATGAGGGCGTCGGGGGTGCGGATGCCGCCGGCCCTCCGCAGGCGTCCGGCTCGCTCCGCGACCTCTCGGTCGACGGCCAGCTCGAGGAACGGGGCGAGGAGCAGGTCGAGGCGCTCCTCGTCGGCCGACCGACCCGCGAAGAGCTCACAGCGGGTGATCACGGAATAGGCCACGGCCTGCGTCCCAGGCTCGAAGCGGCGGGCGCCCCGAAGGTGGTCGACGAGGACGTCCGTGTCGACCACGACGTCAGCCGCCACGAGGCCGGCGGCGTGCGGAGGTGGCTGCGTCGTCCCACTCGTCGCGCGACGGGACCTCGAGATCCGGCAGGGCGCCGAACGTCGCGTCGAGCGCCGTCCCAGCCGCGGGGCTCCGCTCGAGATAGGCGTCGACGGCCTCACGTACGAGCGAGGCCATGGTCGTGTCCCGGGCGGCCGCCAGCTCGTCAAGGCGGCGGCGCTGGGTCTGGGTGAGGTAGACCTGCGTCCTCGTCTGCGTCATACCGCGCAGTATACAGCGTCGTGGAGCAGGGCGCTCGTGAGAACGGCTACGGGCCCGCGACGTGGCCGCTTCAACCGGGAGTGTTTGCTGTGGGCGAATGCGTGCGGGCGATAGCAGCATCGGGGCGCTCCAGCGCCGGCCAACGACCCCGTTCGTTCGCTGTGGGCGACTGATCAGGGGTGCAGACGGCGCCAGGAGGCCCCAACGCCCGCCTTCGAGCCTGTCCATTTGCTGGGAGCGAATGATGGAGGCCGGTCGGCTCGGGCGAAGCCGCAGCCGCCCCGGGCGTCTCGGGCCCAGAGGCTCGGGCGAAGCCGCAGCCGCCCCGGGCGTCGCGGGCCCAGAGGCTCGGACGGACTCCATCGCGCTCAGGAGGCGCGGGCGAGGATCTCGTCGAGGAGGAGGCGGCCGCGGAGCGTGAGGCGGACGCGGCCCTCGCGGCCGGGCTCGAGCAGTCCATTCTCCCGAGCCCAGGCGAGCGCCCCGTCCGTCGCCCTGCCACAGCCCGCGGCGCCCTCGGTCCAGGCGATGCCCTCGGCCAGCCGAAGGCCCAGCAGGAGCCGCTCGGTCCTGATGGCCTCAGAGCCCAGGCGCTCGCTGCAACCGGGCGGCAAGTGGCCCTCCCCCAGGGCGCCCAGGTACCCATCGAGGCGGGCGGCGTTCCAGCGTCGCACGGCGCCATCGAAGGCGTGCGCGCCGACGCCCACGGCCTCGTACGGCTCGCGCCACCAGTAGGCCAGGTTGTGGCGGCTTTCGTGCCCGGGCCGGGCCCAGTTGGAGAGCTCGTACCAGCGGAAGCCGGCCGCGTGCAGCCGCTCGTCGGCCAGGGCGTACATCTCGGCGGCCCGAGCTTCGTCCTGTCCCGCCCGAGCGCCGATGCGCCAGCGCCGGGCGCCGCGGCGAAGGGGCACGTGATCACCCAGCGGGCCGGCCAGGCCTTCGGCGTCGGGGTCGTCGAGGGTCAGGGCGTAGGCGGACAGGTGGTCGATCCGCAGCCGGAGCGCCGCATCGAGCGTTCGCTGCCAGCCATCGAGCGTCTGCTCGGGCAGGTCGTAGAGGAGGTCCAGGGTGATCGAGGCGAAGCCTGCTCGGCGAGCGGCCGTCACGGTCGCCGCAACGTCCTCGGGCCCGTGACGCCGGCCCAGCCGTCGCAGCTCCGCCGCATCGAGGCTCTGGGCCCCGATCGAGACGCGCGTGACGCCGGCGGCCCGGAAGCCCGCGAGGTCGCCCCGATCGTCAGGTCCGGGATTGACCTCGATCGTGACCTCGGCGCCAGGGGCCAGGCCGAACCGCCGCTCGATCGTCGCGAGGAGCCTCGCCACATCCCCTGCTGGCAGGAGCGAGGGGGTGCCGCCACCGAGGTAGACCGAACGCAGCGGCGGGCGCCCACCGTCGATGGCCCGCAGCTCGCCGCCGATGGCCCGCAGCTCGCCGCCGATGGCGCCCGCATCGCCGATGGCGCCGGACCCGACAGGAGCACCGAACCGAGCGTCGGCTGCATCCGCTCGCAGCTCGAGCTCGGTCGTGACTGCCTCGACGTAGGAGTCCAGGCGGGCCCGCGGGCCTCGGGCGGCGGCGCCGGGGAAGACGACGAAGTCGCAGTAGGGGCAGACCGAGACGCAGAACGGGACGTGGATGTAGAGCGCCCGGGGAGCGGCCACGACGGCCGTCGCCGGCCCGGTCACGGCCCCAGCGGCCACCCGCGGCGCGGTCGAGTCGGTCACGGCTACAGCGGCCACGCGCGGCACGACCGAGGCGGTCACGACCGTCGTTCGGTCACGACCTCCCAGCCCTCCGGAGGCAGCCGTTCCGCGGCCGCCTCCTCGGGCTCCAGGCCCGGCGGCTGGACCTGGCCAGGGTGGCCGGTGCAGACGAAGATGGCGAATCGGGTCAGGGCGTGGCCCACGATGGCTGCCCCCACGCCGCCCGTCCATAGCGTGAGCGCGCCGGCCACGAGCCCCAGGCCCAGGAAGATGAGCAGCATGGCGTGGCTGCGGCCCGGTGCCCCCAGGCGGGTGGCCAGCCCGTAGAGCAGGGCCTGGGCCAGCAGGGCCAGTCGCGGATCCGCGCCTGCGGCGAGGAGGAGGCCCATGACCGCCCCGCGGAAGCAGATCTCGTCGATGAGGGCCGTGCCGATGCTGTTGGCGATGGCCCCCGGGTAGAGGGTCACGGGCGGCAGGCGCAGCCGGCGATAGCGGTACCAGGCGAACCCGGCCGCCACGGCCGTGCCCAGGCCGCCGGCCAGGATGCCCAGCAGCAAGGCGCCCAGGCGATCGCTGCCCACGGTCAGCCCCAAGGCGCCGAGGGAGGGCGGCGCGACGAAGAGCATGGCTGCCGCGATGGCCAGGCCCACGACGTACCAGGCCAGCCGCAGCCCGCCCGCCCGCCAACCGCCAGGGGCGCTCTCGTCGTCGTATTCGGCCGCTCCGAAGGCGTGGGCGTCCAGCCGGAGGAGGACGAGCAGGCAGGTGAAGCCGACGACGACGAGCGCGCGGATCGTCTCCTCCACCGCCCTCGGCCTCCCTTGCCCTAGCCTGCGTCCCTGGTCCGCAGCACGGCCAGGAAGGCCGCCTGCGGGATCTCGACCGATCCCACCCGCTTCATCCGCGCCTTGCCCTCCTTCTGCTTCTCGAGGAGCTTGCGCTTACGGGTGATGTCGCCACCGTAACACTTGGCCAGGACGTTCTTGCGCATGGCCGGGATCGTCTCGCGGGCCACGACCGTGGAGCCCGTGGCGGCCTGGATGGGCACCTCGAAGAGCTGCCGCGGGATCAGCGTCCGCAGCCGCCCGACGAGCGTCCGCCCAGTGGCCTGGGCGTCGTCACGGTGGACGATGAGGCTGAGGGCGTCGACCGGCTCGCCGTTGACCAGCACGTCGAGCTTGACGAGGCGCGCCTCGCGATAGCCGATCTCCTCGTAGTCCATGCTGGCGTAGCCCTGGCTGCGGCTCTTGAGCTGGTCGAAGAAGTCGACGATGACTTCGGCCAGGGGCAGCTCGAAGACGAGCATGACCCGTTGCGGATCGAGGTACTCCATCGTCTCGAACGTGCCCCGGCGGTCGGTGGCCAGCTCGATGAGTGTGCCGATGTAGTCGCTGGGGGTGATGACCCGGACCCGGACCCAGGGTTCGGCGATGGCCTCGATCTCGCCCGGCGGCGGCATCTGGGCCGGGTTATGGACTCGGACCACGCCCAGCTCGTGGGTCAGCCGGACCTCATATTCGACCGAGGGCGCCGAACAGATGAGATCGAGCCCGAACTCCCGCTCCAGGCGCTCCTGGACGATCTCCATGTGCAGCAGGCCGAGGAACCCGCAGCGGAAGCCGAAGCCCAGGGCGGCCGAGGTCTCCGGGGCGTAGGTGATCGAGGCGTCGTTGAGGTGGAGCTTCTCCAGCGCGTCGCGGAGGGCCGGGTAGTCCGGCCCCTCGACCGGATAGAGGCCGGCGAAGACGAGCGAGCGGGCCTGCTGGTACCCAGGCAGCGGCCCCTCGGCCGGGCGATCGGCACTGGTCAGGGTGTCGCCGACCTGGCAGTCGCGCACGCTCTTCAGGCCGGTGGCGGCATAACCCACCTCGCCCGCGGCCAGCCGTTCGAGGGGTGTCTGTCCGGGCCGGAAGACGCCCAGCTCGAGCAGCTCGGCCTCGGCCCCCGAGGCCATGAGCCGGACCCGTTCGCCGGCGACCAGCGTGCCCTCGGCCAGGCGGACATAGGCCACCACGCCCTTGTAGGGGTCGTAGTGGGAGTCGAAGATGAGGGCCCGCAGCGGCGCGGCCGGGTCACCCCGCGGGGCGGGGATGCGGGCCACGACGGCCTCCAGGACCTCGGGCACGCCCGTGCCGTCCTTGGCCGAGACCAGGAGGACCTCCTCGCGGGGGATGGCCAAGACGTTCTCCAGCTCGTCCATGACCGCCTCGGGCTGGGCCGAAGGCAGGTCGATCTTGTTGATGACGGGCACGATGACGAGGCCCTGGGCCAGGGCCAGGTGGACATTGGCCAGGGTCTGGGCCTCGATGCCCTGGGCCGCGTCGATGACCAGGATGGCGCCCTCGCAGGCCTGCAGGCTGCGGCTGACCTCGTAGGTGAAGTCGACGTGTCCGGGCGTGTCGATGAGGTTGAGCTCGTAGGTCAGGCCGTCCCGGGCCGTGTACTCCAGGCGCACGGCACGGGCCTTGATGGTGATGCCGTGCTCACGCTCGAGGTCCATCGAGTCCAGGACCTGGCTGCTCATCTGGCGCGGTTCGATGGTGTGGGTCAGCTCCAGGAGCCGGTCGGCCAGGGTGGACTTGCCGTGGTCGACGTGGGCGATGATGGAGAAGTCGCGAAGCCGGTCTTGGGGGATACTCACGACGCCGGAGTGTACCCGGGCGCCGGACGACCCCGGCCGGTCTGACCGAGCAGCCGGTCTGGTACCATCTCCGCTCGCGCCCTTCGGCGCCGCCCTGTCCGACATCCGCACTGAGGTCCTCGCAGCCTTGGCCCATTCTTCGCGCTCCTGGCGCGGCGCCCGCACCCCTTCCGCCCTCAAGCGCGTCCGCCAGTCCGCCCGACGACGGCAGATCAACGGCCCCCGCGTCTCGGAGACGAAGACGCTCGTCACCAAGGCCGGCGACCTCGCGGCCCGCGGTGAGGCCGATGCCGCGCACGCCGCGGTCGAGGCGGCCGTCTCGGCCCTCGACAAGGCCGCCAAGACCGGCGCCCTCCACCCCAACACCGTGGCTCGCCGCAAGAGCCGCCTGATGCTGCGAGTCAACGCCGCG
This sequence comes from Candidatus Limnocylindrales bacterium, assembly GCA_036278755.1. GTDB lineage: Bacteria > Chloroflexota > Limnocylindria > Limnocylindrales > CSP1-4 > DASUKL01. The sequence continues at coordinate 6,916 of DASUKL010000030.1, forward strand.
CTCGAAGGTGGCGCCGTGGCCAGCGCCGCCAAGCCGGTCCGCCAGGCGAGCAAGGCCCAGGCGGCCAAGGAAGCCAAAGCCCGCATCGCGGCCTCGAAGGCGGCCAAGGCCAAGGGCGAGCAGACGGCCGCAGGCAAGGCCCGCGCGGCCCTCTCCCGGTCGACCCGCGAGACCGCCGCGAGCGCCGCGGCCGGCGCCGAAGCCAACCCGACGAAAGCCACGACCGGCGCCCAGACGACGGCCGGGCGCCGGACCGGCGCTGCCGCTCGCACCGCCGCGGGGACGAAGGCCAAGCCTGCCGCCAAGCGCGCCTCCGCCACGAAGACGACGGCGGCCAAGGCCGCCGGCACGAAGGCGACCGCAGCGAAGTCCGCGGCGTCCAAGCCGGCCGCCCGTAAGACGGGCACGCCGAAGGGCTCGGCCTAGCTCCCTGACCTCGACCCCGGCTGGGCTGACGCGTCGTCGCCGGCGGCCGGGCGCTCCGGACGGATGCCCCAGTAGATCGCGCCGATGAGCGCGCCGCCCAGGGTGATGGCCACCAGCCCCAGGCCGCCCTGGACCTGCCCCTGGAGGAACCAGGCCTCGAACGAGGCAGCATCATGCACGCCCGCCGTGACCAAGATGGGGCCCTGGCCGGCCGCCAGGTAGCGATGGTAGGAGCAGTCGGGGCCGGAGCTGCACTGCAGCGGACCACCCTGGCTCCCGTCGCGATAGCCAGAATCGGCGTACACGAAGAGCAGCCGCAGGGCCACGTAGAGGACGGCCAGGCCGAGGGCCGTGACGAGCCCGGCATAGAGGCCGTTGAGGAGGACCCGCCACCAGGGCCGGCGCCGCTCGGAGCGGACCCCGGCATACCAGCCGATGAGGAAGCCCGTGGGCAAGGCCACGATGAAGACGAGCGGCTGGACGGCGACGATGAGCTCGAGGGCGATGACCACGATGAGGGCCATGCCCAGGCCCACCCAGCCGGCGAAGATCGCCCCCGGGTCCAGCAGCCGGGCCCGGCCGGCGGAGGCGTTCAGCTGGTGACCAGGGCGGCCAGGCCCGGGAAGCGGGCGGCGGGGCCCAGCTCCTCCTCGATGCGCAGCAGGCGGTTGTATTTGGCCACCCGCTCGGTGCGCGACGGCGCGCCGGACTTCAGCTGACCGGCCCCCACACCCACGGCCAGGTCGGCCAGCGAGGTGTCCTCGGTCTCACCCGAGCGATGGCTGACCACGGTCCCCCAGCCTGCGTCCTGGGCCTGCTCGATGACCCGCAGGGTCTCGCTCAGGGTGCCGATCTGGTTGAGCTTGATGAGGATGGCGTTGGCGCTCGCCTCGGCGATGCCGCGGCCCAGGAACTCGGGGTTGGTGACGAAGATGTCATCGCCCACGAGCTGGAGCTGGCCGCCCAGCCGCTCGGTCAGGAGATGCCAGCCGGCCCAGTCGTCCTCGGCCAGCCCATCCTCCAGGGAGACGATGGGGTAGCGGGCGGCCCAGTCGGCCCAGAAGTCGATCAGCTCGGCCGAACGCAGGGTCCGGCCCTCCTTGGCCAGGCGGTAGGTCAGCTGGCCGTCGGCATCCGGTCCGGCGTCCGCGTCGACCAGCTCGCTGGCGGCCGGATCGAGGGCCAGGGCCACGTCCTCGCCAGGCCGGTAGCCGGCCCGCTCGATGGCCCGCAGGATGACCTCCACGGCGGCCTGGTTCGAGGGCAGCGACGGGGCGAAGCCGCCCTCGTCGCCCTGGCCCGTGGCCTGGCCGTCCTCGTGGAGCACGTCGCGCAGGGCATGGAAGACCTCCGCGCCGGCCCGCAGCGCCTCGGCGAACGAGGGCGCCCCCACGGGCGCGACCATGAACTCCTGGAAGTCGGTCGAGTCGAGGGCGTGCTTGCCGCCGTTGAGGATGTTGAACATGGGCAGGGGCAGGGTGCGCGCCCGCGCGCCGCCCAGGTAGCGGTAGAAGGGCACGCCCTGGGCCTGGGCCGCGGCGTGGGCGCAGGCCAAGGACACCCCGAGGACGGCGTTGGCCCCCAAGGCGTGCTTGTCGGTCGTGCCGTCGAGGTCGATGAGGGTCTGGTCGATGTCGGCCTGGTCGGCAGCGTCGGCGCCTAGGAGGGCCGGGGCGATGGTCTCGACCACGTTGGCCACGGCCTGGCGGACGCCCTTGCCACCGTAGCGGCCGGCCTCGCCGTCGCGCAGCTCGACGGCCTCGCGGGCCCCCGTGGAGGCCCCCGAGGGGACCGCGGCCCGGCCGGCCGCGCCACCCGAGAGGACCACGTCCACCTCGACCGTAGGGTTGCCCCGCGAGTCGAGGATCTCGCGGGCGTCGATGAGCTCGATGGCGGTGCTCATGCCGGCGGTCCATCCTGCAGGCAGGTGATGCCCGGCAGCTCGCGGCCCTCGAGGAACTCGAGCGAGGCCCCGCCACCCGTGGACAGGTGCGTCATCCGGCCGGCCAAGCCCAGCTGGTCGATGGCCGCGATCGAGTCGCCGCCGCCGACGACGACCGTCGCCCCGGCGTCGGCCCGTTCGGCCAGGAAACGGGCCAGGGCCCGCGTGCCGTCACCGAAGGTGGGCACCTCGAAGACGCCCAGCGGTCCGTTCCAGAACACGGTCCGCGCCTCGGCCAGGGCCGCAGCGAAGGCCTCGCTGCTGGCCGGACCGACATCCACCACGGACCAGCTGTTGGGGATCTTCGTGACCGGCAGGACCTTGTGCTCCGCACCCCGGGTCACCTCCTTGGCTACGACCACGTCGGTGGGGGTCAGGAAGGCCACGCCGCGCTCCTCGGCGGCGGCCAGGAGGCGGGCCGCCTCGTCCACCTGGTCACGTTCGGCCAGGCTCTTGCCCACGGAATGGCCCTGGGCCAGGAGGAAGGTGTTGGCCATCCCGCCGCCCACGACGAAGGTCGAGACGTGGGTCATGAGGTTGTCGAGGACCTTGATCTTGTCCGACACCTTGGCCCCCCCGATGACCGCCGCGAAGGGCTGGTCGGGCGCCTCGAGGAGGCGCGAGAGGACGGCGATCTCGCGCTCCATCAACAGCCCGGCGTAGGCCGGCAGCAGCTTGGCCACGCCGACCGTCGAGGCATGGGCGCGATGGGCCGCCCCGAACGCGTCGTCGACGTAGACGTCGGCGTAGGAGGCCAGGGTGGCCGCGAACTTCGGGTCGTCAGCCTCCTCCTCGGCGTGGAAGCGGAGGTTCTCAAGCATGAGGGCCTGGCCCGGCTTGAGCCGGCCGATGGCGTCGCTCGTGCCCAACCCGACGGCGTCGCCGGTGACCGGCACCGAGCGCCCCAGGAGCTGGCTCAGCCGCTCCGCTACGGGCCGCAGCCGGTACGTATCGACGACCTTGCCCTTGGGCCGCCCGAGGTGGCTGGCGATGACCAGCCGGGCGCCGCGCTCGAGGAGGTAGCGGATGGTCGGCAGCGAGGCCCGGATGCGGGTGTCGTCGACGACCTTGCCGTCCTCCAGGGGGACGTTGAAGTCGACCCGCAGGAAGACCCGCTGGTCGCGGGGGTCGAAGTCACGTACGGTGAGCTTGCTCATGCGGCCACCTGCCGCCCGAGCCGTACCGGCCTCACAGGCGCTCGCCGACGTAGGCCACGAGATCGGCTACCCGGCAGCTATAGCCCCACTCGTTGTCGTACCAGGCGACGACCTTCACGAAGTCCCCGCCGAGGACCATGGTGGAGGCGCTATCGATGATCGAGGAACGGCTGTCGCCGCGGAAGTCGGTCGACACGAGCGGCTCGTCGCTGACCCCCAGGATGCCCTGGAGCGGCCCGGCCTCGGCGGTCCGAAAGGCGTCGTTGAGGGCTTCGACGCTGGCCGGTCGGGCCAGCTGGGCGGTGAAGTCGACGACGCTCACGGTGGGCGTGGGGACGCGCAGGCTGAAGCCGTCGAACTTGCCCTTGAGGTCGGGGATCACGAGGGCCAGGGCCTTGGCTGCGCCGGTCGTCGTGGGGATGATGTTCTGGCCGGCCGCGCGGGCCCGGCGGGGATCCTTGTGGGCCACGTCGAGGATGCGCTGGTCGTTCGTGTAGGAGTGGATCGTGTTCATCAGGCCGCGCTCGATGGTGAACGCGTCGTGGACCACCTTGGCCGCCGGGGCCAAGCAGTTCGTGGTGCAGCTGGCGTTGCTGATGATGTGGTGCCGAGCGGGGTCGTAGGTCGACTCGTTGACGCCGAGGACGATGGTCACGTCCTCCTTCTTGGCCGGGGCGCTGATGATCACCTTCTTGGCTCCGGCGGCGCGATGTCCGGCGGCCTTCTCGGCGTCGGTGAAGAGGCCGGTCGACTCGAGGACGATGTCCACGCCCAGGTCGCCCCAGGGCAGGGCCCCCGGGTCGCGCTCCTGGAGGACGGCGATGCGCCGGCCGTCGATGACGAGCGCGTCGCCCGTGTGGCTGACCTCGCCGGGATAGGCGCCGTAGGTGGAGTCGTGCTTGAAGAGGAGGGCGTTCATGGCCGTGTCGACGAGGTCGTTGACGGCCACGACCTCGAGCTCCGGATGGCGCTCCAGCATCGCCTTCAGCGACTGGCGTCCGATGCGGCCGAAGCCGTTGATACCGACGCGGATTGTCATGCGCGAACGACCTCCTTGCTGCTGCTCCAGCGCCCGGTCAGGCCCGAACGGCGGTGGTCCGAGGGCGGCCGGCGGGCAGCAGACCGCGCGCTTCGAGGAAGGGGATGGCCCCGGCCAGGCCGACGTCGTCGCCCAGGGCGGCAGGCACGATGGCGACTCGCGCCGCAGGGCGCCGGAAGGCCTCCCGGGCGACGCGTTCGCGAGCCGGCCCGAGCCAGCGCTCGCCCTGGCCGCGAGCCAGGCTGCCGCCGACGATGATGAGCCGCGGGGTCAGAGCGTCGACGATGCCCACGAGGGCCGCCGCGAAGGCTTGCCGGGCCCGCTCCATGATGGCTGCCGCGGCCGGATCGCCGGCCTCCTCCGCCTCAGCCACGGCGCGGGCATCGAGGTCGCGGCCCATCGTCTCGCGGGCGGCTCGGGCGATGGCGCTCCCTGAGGCCACAGCCTCGAGGTGGCCGCGGCCGCCACAGGCACAGGGCGGCCCATCTACGGCCACCGGCAGGTGGCCCAGCTCGCCGGCCAGGCCATCGGGGCCGCCGAATAGCCGGCCGCCGGCCACGATGGCCCCGCCGAGGCCGGTCGAGACGGTGAGGTAGACGAAGTCGTCCACCCCGCGGGCCGCCCCGAAGGCCTGCTCCGCCAGGGCCGCGATGTGGGTGTCGCGATCCATGGCCACCGGCAGCCCGAGGGCCGCGCCGAGCCGCGGCCCGAGCGGCAGGTCGTGCAGAGCTGGCCCCAGGTTGGGCGGGTCGAGCAGCACGCCGGCCCGGTTGTCGAGAGGCCCCGGGGCCGAGATGCCGAGCGCCCCCAGGGCGGTCCGGTCGGCCGGATCCAGCAGGCCACGAACCTCTTCGAGGGCGGCCAGACAGCGGCTCACGACGGCTTCGGGGCCGTCGACCGCTCCGGTCTCGCGTTCGCCCCGGGCGCGCAGCGCGCCCCCGGGGCCCACGGCCGCGGTCCGGATGCGCGAGGCACCCAGGTCGAGGGCCAGCACGAGCGGGCGAGGACCCATCCGGGGCACGGAAGCCCGGCGCACGGGGGTCCGGCGCGCAGGAGTCCGCCGCGGCTGCGCCGCCTCGACCGTCATCGTCAGCGGATTGTACCAACCGGCCCCCAGCGCCCCCTCGGTGGCCTCCTCCACCCGCCCTCGTCCGCGACCTCGTGCGCCCAGGGCGCGAGACATGACGAGGCCCCGGCCGTCGGCCGGGGCCTCGTGACTGATGCGAGAGGTGCGCTCAGCCGCCGATGCGGAAGACAGAGCCGCCGCAGATGGGGCAGGTGCCCTTGATCGCCGGCTTGCCGTTCTTCATCGTGACCTGCTGCGGGTCCTTGATCTCGACCTTGCGCTTGTCCTTGACGCAATAGGCCTCGGCCATCTCTCCGATCCTCCTTCCGGCCCGATCGGCCGGGATGGTGACGTGTCGAGGACGTTGGCCCCGACCCCGCCGGATGTTCCGCTAGATCAGGACGTCGCCACCGACGTCCAGAGTGACGGCCGCCACTGCACGGCTCCGGCCGCGCGCATGGCGTCGTCCATCTCGGCCACGACGCCCAGGGCCTCGAGGCCGACCTCGATGACAGCGGCCTCCGCCGCGGCCTGCTCGTCCCCTTCGACGAACCGGCCGCTGGTGCGCTGCGCGAACGCGGTGCACACCACCCCCGCCCGACAGCCGGCCAGGCCGGCCAGGACGAGGAGCGCCGAAGCCTCCATCTCGAAGTTCACCACCCCCTGCCGGGCCATCTCGGCGGCCAGATCCGGATAGCGGATCGGCAACCGGGGGACCGGCCGGCCCTGGGCTCCGAAGAACCCGGGTGCGGTGGCGGTGATCCCCACGTGGGCTGCGCGCCCGAGGCGGTGTGCTGCTTCCACGAGCGCGCCGACCATCACGTGATCCGCGACGGCCGGATATCCCTCGTGGACGTAGTACCCCGTCGTCGCCTCCAGCCGCACAGCGCCGCTGGAGATGACCAGGTCCCCGAGCTCGATGCCCTCCTGGAGCACGCCGCACGAGCCGACCCGCAGGAACGTGGGCCGATCCGTGATGGCGAGGATCTCGGCCACGACGATCTCCATGTTGTCCGTCCCGATCCCGGTCGAGACCACGGAGATACGGCGGCCGTGATACGTGCCGGTAGCGGAGGCGAACTCCCGATGCCGGCGTTGGGACTCCACGTGCTCGAAGCGCGCGGCGATCCGCTCCGTGCGGTCAGGATCACCGGGGAGGAGGATGTACTCGGCCAGTTCGCCCGGGCCGAGTGCGATGTGGTACTGCCGTTCGCCCTGGGGGAGCGCGACGCGGATGTCCGCGTTCGGCAAGGCCGTTCCTCGTGCTCGATGATCACGCTCCGCTCGGAGCTACGGCGGAGGATAGAGGGGCCTCGCGTGAGCGTCAAGCGTGGTCCAGCGTGGCCAACGGCGGAACAGGCGTTCCATTTACCAGCGCCGGACCACGAAGGCCACCCCCGCCCCGCCCGCGAGGAGGATAGAAAGGCAGATGGCCAGCAGGCCCAACCGGTCCGGACCGCTCGGTCGTGGCCCGCCGACGGGGGCTGCCGAGGGTGTCGCCACGGGCTTCGACGAGACGGTGCCGGCGACCTCGTCCCCGGGCCTCGAGGGCGCGACGAGGCTCGAAGCCAGGCTGATGTCGGCCGGCCCGCGGGGCACGACCAGCGGCTGGTCATCGGGGCTCCGGCGGATGTAGCCCACGACGCTGACGAGGTCACCCAGCCGCAGCGTGGTCAGCACCGGGGCGAGGGTCGGGCCCAGGAGCACGTCCGCCCGGGCCGCGTCGTCCTCGAGGGTCAGGGCGTCGCTGCGCAGGGCCTCGACGCGGCCGGCGACCCGCACGAGACGGCCGATCCAGCGCTCCAGCTGGGCCAGCTGGACGACGACCGGCCCGTCCACCGCGCTGTCGATGGGCCTCGCCGTCCCATCGGCGATGACCCCGGGCTGGCCGCGTCCGCGGGAGGCCGAAGAGCCGCTCCCGCTGTCGGAGCCAGAGGGTGGGGCGGCGAGGACCACGAGGTCGGCCAGGTCACGGGCCCAGATGCGGTAGCCGTCGGCGCGTCCGTGGGCGCTCGAATACTGGCCGGCCACGCCGGTCACCCGCACCCGGGCGCCGCGGGCGACGTCCATGAGGCCAGCCCCGACGGCCGGCAGGAAGACGACCCGGGCGCTGCCCGAGGCGTCCTCCACGATGACCGTCAGGGTGCCGCTCTGGGAACGGGTCCGCTCGCTGACCATGCCGCTCAGGCTGACGAGACGGCCCTCTGTCGATTCGCCCAGGCCGGCGGCGTCGACGATGAGCGGGTCCGGCAGGGGGGCCGCGCCAAGCACGGTCGGCTTCGTCCCATCGGGCGCCCGAAGCTCGAGGTCGTCGTGCCGTTGGGCCAGCGTGCCGCTGACCTCGATCCAGTCGCCCCGCTCGATGCCGACCGTCCTGGCCTGGCCGTCGAGCCGCACGACGAGCCCCGCGGTGGCGTCCTGGATGGCCAGGCTCCGCTCGTCCGAGACGCGGCCCACCTGGGCCGTGACGACGCCGCGGACCGTCACCTGGGTCCCCAGGGCGGCGGCTCGCGCGGCGGCGATGGTGAGGAGCCCGGGCGACCCTGTCGGCGTGGCCGACGACGACGGCGTCGGGCTGGGGCCGGCCGTGCCCCCGGGCGTGGGCGTCGGCGAGGCCGACGGGGTCACGGCGACGATGTCTACCTGACTGCGAAGGTAGAGGCGGTAGCCGGCCATGCCGGTGCCGCTCGAGTCGCGCTGGCCCAGGACGCCGACGAGGGCGTAGGCCTGACCGCGCGCCAGGGCCGACTCGCCGATCCCGGTCGCCGCAGCGACCACCACGCGCAGCGGTCCGCTGCCGTCGTCCACGGTCACGGCGAAGCCATCGCTCAGGGCGTCAGGGCCGGCGGTCACCGTGCCCCTGACGGCCAGGAGACGGCCCTCCAGGAGTTCGGTGGCGGCCCCGGTGGCCGTCGTCAGCGGCTCCGGCAAGGCCGCAGTGCCGGCCGCGGTGAGGTCACCGGCCGCGTCGAGTCGCAGCGTCAGCTGCCCGTAGCGGGTGGCCAGCGTGCCGTGGACGGTCACGTCCGTGCCGGCCGGGAGAGGCGGCCAGTCGGCCGCGGCGAGGTAGAGGCCGATGCCCGCATCATCTTCCTGGACGAAGGCCGCGTGGCCCGACTCCACCGACCCGAGCGGCGTCGTCAGGACCCCACGGATGGTGACCACGGCGCCGTCGGACAAGGAGCGAGCGGTGGCGATCGGGGTGAGGTCGGGGGTCGGGCTCGGGTCCACGCTGGGGCTCGGGCTGATGGTGGGGCTGAGCGTCGGCTCGGTCGTCGGGCTTCCGGTGGGGGCGGGCGTGGGGCTCGTGGTCGGGCTCGGGCTGGCCGTGGGCGTAGAAGGCGCAGCTGTGGGACTGGCGGTCGGAGGTTCGGTCGGGCTCGGTTCGGTCAGCGGCGTCGGGCTGGGCGCATCCATCGGTGAGCTCGGCGTAGCGGTCGGGCTCGGGCTGGGACTCGCGCCCGATCCCTGCCAGGGCGTCGGCTGGGAGGTCAGGCCCTGCGGATCCGGCGCGTCGCGCAAGGCGAAGTCGGACGCATCGTCGTTCGTGTCGATGCCGCTGCCGGCGAGGCCACCGGGCAGGCGTTCGAGGCTCTGACCGGCATCCGGCGCCGGGGCCGGCGCACCCTCCACGAGATCGTTGGCCGCGGTGCCCCAGGCCAGGGCATCGATCGTGGTTCCGCTGCTGTCGCGCAACACGACGGCGCCGCCGGTCGCGGCGAACCCGCCGCTGTAGGTCTGGTCGGCGATGCCGGCGTAGGCCCCGCCCTCGTTGGCGATGAGGAGGTGGGCACCGGGTTCGACGAGGAGCGACGTGTCCCAGCTCGCCTTGCGGGTGACCGTCGCGCCGCTGGCGCTGGCATAGGCCAGCTCCAGGCCGACCAGGTCGATCGGCTCGGAGGCGGCTGAGTAGAGCTCGACGAATTCGTCCGAGGCGCTGGCCCCGCCGGTCTGGAGCTCGCTGATGAGGAGACCGCTCGAGGGCGGCCAGGTCACCTCGGCCGCGCGGACACCGCTCGCCGGAGGCAAGCCGATGGCCACGAAGACGAGCAGGACCAGGGCGGCCACCGCCGGGGTGCCGAAAGGACGAGCCATGCCAGACCTCCAGGTGCACGGCGGGTCACGGCCGGCGGGTCGGGACGGCGGGCGTTCGGCGGCCTGGCGGGCTCCCCGGATTCGTACCACGGTCCGCTTAGCTGCCCGTTAGCGAGGCTCCCCGGCGACCGCAGCCGACGCTGGCGGTGTGCCGTGCGCTACGATTCCTGCTCAGCCCGTCCCCAGGAGGTCCCGTGGCCCGCTCCAAGAGCACCGCTCGCGCCGAGGCGCGGCGTCGTTATCGCGCTGTCCAGCAGGCGGCCGAGGCTGCCGCCGACGAGGCGGACCCGCAGGCTGCGGGGGCCGACCACGGCACATCCGGCCTGCGACCGCCGGGCGGCCTGCGCAGCCTCTTCGCCGGCCGGCACTTCGACTGGCGGGGGGACATCGCCGCCTTCCCGGATCTGCTGCGGACGCAGCGCTCGCTGTGGCTGGCCATCGGGGCGATCGTCTTCGGGACCATCGTCTGCATCGGGCTACCGCTCAGCACGGGCGAGTTGGGGATCACCACGATCATCCTTCAGCTGTTGCTGTTCGTGCCCTCGATCCCGCTCCTGCTGGCCGGCTACTTCGCCCCGCGCGCCGCCTGGCTGGAGGGCTTCCTCCTGGGCATCCTCTCGCTGATCGGCTTCCTGCTGGTCAACTTCCTGGCCCTCGAGAAGTTCAGTACCGCGACCTCCGTCGCCGCGACGCCCTCCTCGATCCTCATCACGGCCGCTTCGCTGATCGTGCAGTGGGTCCTCTTCGGGGCCCTCTTCGGGGTGCTGGCGTCCTGGTACCGGACGTGGCTGCGGAAGAACAACGACAACGCCCGCAAGTCCCGCGAGGACCGCGAGCGGCGCAAGCGTCAGGAGGCCAAGGCCAAGGCTCAGGCCCACTAGCGTCCCGAGCCCGGGCCCGGCAGGCTCGACCCGGCCCTCTCAGCCGCGGTCCGACCCCCACGCAGCCCCGAGGCCGCCCCTGAGCCGTGCCGATCCTTGGCCAGCCGTGCCGCTCTCTGGCCAAACAGTGCGGTTTCGGCACCCTTATGCCTGAGCCCCTCGACGACCACCAGGTCTTGGCCATGCTGGAGCCCTCCTCGAGGCCGTATCAGGCCAGATTCGTGGCCACACCATCCGCCCAGCGTGCGTAGGGCCGCGAGCAGGACGTCTCCAGAGGCTCAGGCAGCGACGGCCCGGACCCGTTCGGATATAACTCGTCGCCGGCGGAGTATTTGGCCACGGTCGGGCCCTTCCGGACCCTCCACCCCAGGCGCGCCTCGGATAAGGCGCCGTGGGCAGCGTGTTTGGCCACGACCGGGGGCGCGTGGCCGTCCGGCCTGGCCAAAGGCGCCGCCGGCGACGTGTTTGGCCAGGACTGGGACCTCAAGAGGATCGAGAGCCGCGATCCCGCGATCAGCCCCCGCGATCAGGCCCCGACCCTCCACTCAGCCGCGACGCCGTAGGCCGGCGTAGCCGAGCTGGCGCACACCGGAGGGATGGCCGGGGCCGCCGGCGGCACGGGCGAGGGCCGGTAGTGATTCGACGGTCCGGGCCACCAGGTTCGTCACCGCGCCCTGGCGCTGGAGCGTGCCGCGAACGTAGAGCAGGGCGTGGCGCCGGACCACGCCCCGGAGGCGCTCCCAGGTCTGCGGCCAGAGCGTGACGTTGACCATCCCCGTCTCGTCCTCGAGGGCCAGGAAGACCGTGCCTCGGGCGGTCATCGGATGCTGCCGGGTGACGACCAGGCCGCCCACTGCGACCGGGCCCGGCCGGCGCTCGGCGAGGGCCGAGACGGGGACCGCTCCCAGGTCTTCCAGGGTGGGGCGGAAGAGCTCCACCACCTGACGTCGGGCGTCGAGGGAGAGGATGGCGTAGCTGTCGCCCAGGCGCTCGAGCTCGGACGGTGGCGGCAGCTCGGGCGCCGGGGTCGGCGGCAGGCGGAGGCCCAGGGAACGGCCGGCCACCTTGCCCTGGCGAGGATCGGGCCGGGTGGCGCCGGCCACCTCGGGCAGCTGCCATAGGAGCTCGCGCCGTGGCCGGCCCAGTCCGTCGAGGGCACCGGCCCGGACGAGCCGCTCGAGGAGCTCCTCGGGCAGGCCGGTGCGGGCCACGACATCGGCCAGGGAACGGTACGGGCCACGGGCCTGCTCGGCCTCGAGGTGCTCCCCCAGCTCCTCGCCGATGCCCTTGACGAGATGCAGGCCGAGACGGATGGCGTAGCCCGCCGCGGACGGCGCGGCCAGGGACTCGCGGCGCTCGGGATCGGGCACCACGCAGGCCGGTGAGCGGACCGGTAGGGCCCGCCGGTCCACCCCGCAGCCCTCCGGCAAGGGCGTGTCCGGGAGGCCGATCCACTCCGTGGCGGTGCGGTAGCGGCTGCGCGCCAAGTCCACCGGCAGGACCGTCACGCCGTGGCGCCGAGCGTCGTTGATCAGGACCTCCACGGGGTAGAAGCCCATCGGCTGGGCATTGATGAGCCCGGCCACGAACTGGGCCGGATAGTAGAGCTTGAGGAAGGCCGATTCGTAGGCCGTCCGGGCGAAGGCCGCCGCATGCGACTTGTTGAAGCCGAAGCTAGCGAAGGCCGCCACCTGGCGGTAGAGCTCCTCGGCATCCTCCAGGGGGATGCCGCTGGTCCGGCGGCAACCCTCCACGAAACGGACGTGGAGCTTCTCCATCTCGCGGCTGGAGCGCCAGGTGCCCATGGCCCGCCGGAAGCCGTCCGAGTCGCCGGGGCTGAAGCCGGCCACCTCGATGGCGATGCGCATGACCTGCTCCTGGTAGAGGATCACGCCCAGCGTCTCGCCCAGGACCGGCTCCAGGCTGGGATGGAGGTAGCGCACGGGCTCGCGGCCCTCGCGCCGTCGCAGGTAGGGATGGACGGCGTTGCCCTGGATAGGCCCGGGCCGGATGATGGCCACCTCCACGACGAGATCGTCGAGCGTCGTGGGCCGGGAGCGGGGCAGGGTCTGCATCTGGGCCCGACTCTCGATCTGGAAGACGCCCACCGTGTCGGCGGCCTGGATCATGGCGAAGACCTCGGGCAGGTCCTCCGGCAGGCGGTCGAGGTCGAGGCAGACGCCGCAGTCGACGCGGATGTCGCGCACGGCGTCGTCGATGGCCGAGAGCATCCGCAAGCCCAGCAGGTCGAGCTTGATGAGCTTGAGTGTCTCGATGTCGCGTTTGTCGTATTGGACGACGACACGGCCGGGCATGGTGGCCCGCTCGAGGGGCGCGATGTCCACCAGGGGGGCCCGGGTGATGAGCATCCCCCCGGTGTGGATGGAGAGGTGGCGGGGGAAGCCGTCGATGCGGGCGCACAGCTCCAGCCAGCGCTCCCAGGGCGAGAGGCCGACCGTCGTCCCGCCCCGCCTCTCGGGATGGCGTTCGAGCGGCAGGAGGACGCCGCTCTCCGGGTCGATGGCCCGGCCCGCGATCGTGCCCGGCCGCTCCGCCGGCTCAGGGCCCTCCGGCTGCCGGCCCAGCCTCGAGGCCTGCGGCGGCCCCTGGAGCCAGGCCACGCTGACCGGCGTGTCGCCGGGCCCACCTTCGTCGTCCGAGCTGATCCGACCGCGAGGACCGCCCGAAGCCCGAGCGCCCGAGCTCCCGCCGACCGTCTCCAGCCGACCCATCCGATCGACGAAGGCCCGATCCTGCGCTGCCGCGGCCCCCGCCTCCGCCGCCTGCGCCTCGCCGCTCCCCTCCCCCGGCCGGCGGAAGAACTCGGCGAAGCCGCCGTCCGCCTCGAGGTCCCGCCGGACCATGACCGAGTCGTAGGTCTCGAGGGCCTTGGCCACACGATCCACCAGGGCTCGAGGGAAGCCCAGGGCGTAGCCCACCTCGCGCACGGCCGAGCGGGCACGGTAGGTGACGAGGTTGCAGACCATCCCGGTGTGGGCCTGCCCGTAGCGTTCGTAGCAGTACTGGATGACCTCCTCGCGGCGGGACGAGGCGAAGTCGATGTCGACGTCGGGGTAGACCGTCCGGCCCTCGTTGATGAACCGCTCGAAGAGCAGTCCGTGGCGGATGGGGTCGACCCGGGTGATGCCCAGGACGTAGGCCACGATCGAGTCGCCGGCACTGCCTCGGCCCTGGGCCGGGATGCCCCGGTCGCGGGCGAAGCGCATGAGGTCCCAGCAGATGAGGAAGAACTCGGCCAGGCCGGTCCGCTCGATGACCTCCAGCTCGTGGGCCAGCTGCTTGACCACGGCCGGGGTGAGGGGCTGGTAGCGGCGCCGGGCACCGTCGTGGCAGAGGCGTTCGAGATGGCTGAACGGCGTCTCGCCGCGGGGCACCTCGAAACCCGGGAAGCGGTACCGCTCGAAGCCCAGGTCGACCCGGCAGCGAGCGCCGATCTCGGAGGCCGTGGCGATGGCCGCGGCCCACGTCCCGGCCAGGGCCGAGCCGGGCTGGCCGGGCGGCAGGGCCGCCGACTCGGCCGCCGAGCGGAGGGCGTACTCCCCGTTCGGCCGGCGCAGGTCCGCGGCGCCGTCCAGGCTCCGGCCATGGCGGATGCAGACCAGCACGTCCTGCAGCTCGCGGTCCTCCGGCCGGGCGTAGTGGGCGTCGTTGGTCACGACGCAGGGCAGGCCCAGCTCCGCGGCCAGAGCGGCGAGCTCGGCCACGAGGACGTCGTCGGCGGGCAGGAGATGGTGCTGCAGCTCGATGAAGAAGCCGCTGCCCAGGCCCTCGAGGGGGGCGAAGCGAGCGGCGTAGCGGCGGGCGGCCGCGGCGGCGCCCTGGCGATCGCCTGCCAGCAGGCGCCGCGCGATCTCCGAGTGGCGGCAGCCCGACAGCCCCAGGAGCCCTTCGGCATGCTCCTCGAGGAGGGCCTGGCTGAAGCGGGGCAGGCCCTTGGTGCCCGCCAGCTGGGCCGCGCTCACCAGCCGGCAGAGGCTCCGATAGCCGGCCGCGTCACGGGCCAGGAGCGTCAGGTGAGGCCCCCGCTCACGGTCGCGGATGCCTCGCAGGTCCTCGCGTCGTGGCCGGCGGTGGCCGGGCAGGTGGGGTCGGGAGATGGTGGGCGGGGCCGGCTGCCCGCCCTGGGCGACGACCGGAGGGCTGGCCCGTGGAGATGGGAGGACCAGGCTGTCGCGGTCGGGGACGGCACTGTCCTCGAGCTCCACCTCCAGGCCGACGATCGGCCGCAGGCCCACCTCCTGGGCGGCGGTCACGAAGCGCACCGCTCCATAGAGGCCCTGGTGGTCGGTCAGGGCCAGGGCTTCGAGGCCCAACTCCACCGCCCGTTCGGCTAGCTGCTCGACGCTCGAGGCCCCGTCGAGGAAGGAGAAGTGGGAGTGGCAGTGGAGTTCGGCGGTCATCGAGGTCAAGATAGAACATCCGTTCACATCCGGCGACGGATCCATGCCCCGAAGCCACCCGGGCGGCCGGTAT
>DASUKL010000031.1:0-21731 GCA_036278755.1 Candidatus Limnocylindrales bacterium
TCGCAGGGCAGCTTCTACGTGGCCGACACGGCCGAGACCTGGATCGGCCTCGACCGGGGCAACCGCAGCATCCAGAAGTTCGCCCCGGTCTAGCGGCGACACACCGCTCGGGCGACCCGCCGCGCGGACAGGCGCGACGTCGCGGCGCTCGGCGGTCGCGGCCCCGTCTCTCGCATGCCGATGAGTGCTATCGTATGCTAACCATCTGGCTGGCGCGACTGACCGAGGTCCCATGAGCGACGCCTATCAGACCATCCGACTCGCCGCCGCGCAGG
The DNA here is from genome assembly GCA_036278755.1 of Candidatus Limnocylindrales bacterium. Classification (GTDB taxonomy): domain Bacteria; phylum Chloroflexota; class Limnocylindria; order Limnocylindrales; family CSP1-4; genus DASUKL01. The sequence goes on from DASUKL010000031.1 coordinate 276, forward strand.
TCGCCCCGGTCTTCCTCGACCGCGAGGCCACGATCGTCCGGGCCTGCGAGGTCATCAGCGAGGCCGGGGCCAAGGGCGCGGATCTCGTGGCCTTCCCCGAAGGTTACGTGCCGGCCCACCCCCTCTGGTTCCACTTCCATCCGGCCACCAGCCGCGCGGCGCGGGCCATGTCCGTGGCATTGGCCAACAACGCCGTGGTCGTGCCCAGCCCGGCCACCGATGCCCTCTGCGAGGTGGCCCGCAGCGCGAACTGCTCGGTGGTCATCGGCATCTGCGAGAAGGCCGCCGGCTCGGCTGCCGCACTGTACAACTCGCTGCTGATCATCGGCCGCGACGGGCGCATCCTCGGCTGCCGACGCAAGATCGTGCCCACCAACGGCGAGCGCATCGTCCACACCCCGGGGGCCGGTGACAGCATCCAGGTCTTCCCCACCGAGTTCGGGGTCGTGGCCGGCCTCATGTGCGGCGAGAACTCGAACCCCCTCCTGACCTACACGATGCAGGCCCTAGGAGCCCAGGTCCACGTGGCGAGCTGGCCCAGCTTCCCCCACCAGGCCGCCGACCTGCAGGCCATCGCCGACGTGGCCGGCCGGGCCGTGGCCTATCAGAATTCCTGCTTCGTGGTCAACGTCCTGGGCGCCGTCTCGGAGACGATGATCGAGCGCCTGCCGGCCACCGAGGAGGATGCGGCCTACCTGCGCCGCGCCGCGGAGCGGGGCGGGACGACGATCTACGCCCCCGGCGGCCGGGTCCTCGAAGGCCCGTTGCCCGGCGGCGAGGGGATCCTGTATGCCGACGCCGACCTGGGTCAGATCGTGCCGCGCAAGCTGTCCCACGACTACGCCGGCAACTACAACCGCTTCGACATCTTCCAGCTCGTGGTCAACGCCTCGCCGGCCATGCCGGCCCTCCAGACCGGCCTGCCGACATCGTCGGGCCTGCTGGTGACGACCGCGCCCTTCGGCCAGGCCACGGTCCGCACGATCGGCGCCGCGACCACGCCGGCCGGCCTGCCCGCCCCGGCACCTGGAGCGGACCCGGAGGCAGCCGATGACCAGGCTTGAGCCCGCCGAGCTCCGACGATGAGGATCGCGCGCTTCGACGGCGGCCGTATCGGCCTGATCGAGGAGGGGGCCATCCGGGACATCAGCCCGGTCCTCGTCGGCTGGCGTCCGGACGCTGCCTACATGAACGACTTCATCGCCCACTTCGATGAGCTGCGGCCGACCATCGCGACCTACGCCGCCTCGGTCGCCCCGCAGGCCCTCGAGGAGGTCCGCCTCGAGGCTCCGGTCCCACGGCCCACCCAATTGCTGGCCGCCCCGCTCAACTTCCAGGCTCATCGCGACGAGATGAAGGGGCCCCTGACCGCCGGGGCGGGCACGGCCGCTGAGCTCGGCTTCTTCGTCAAGGCCGCGGGCTCCATCGCCGGTCCATCCGATGATGTCCTGCTACCCGACCTGCCCGATCGCCGCTTCGACTTCGAAGGCGAGATCGCCGTGGTCGTGGGCCGTGCCGCGCGGGCCGTGCCGGCCGAGCGGGTCCTGGACCATGTCCTGGGCTACACGATCCTCTTCGACATGACCATGCGCATGACCGAGACGGCCCGCGAGGAACGGACGATGCGCAAGTCGTTCGCCACCTTCTCGCCGCTCGGCCCCTGGATCGTGACCCGCGACGAGATCCCCGACCCGTCCCGCCTCGGGCTGAAGGTCTGGCGCAACGGCGAGCTGCGCCAGGACGCCTCGCTGCGCGACCTCATCGTCGACATCCCGAACCTGCTGGCGCGGGCCAGCGCGGTCCTCGAGCTGCAGCCCGGCGACGTCTACACCACGGGCAGCCCGGCCGGCGTAGGCCAGGTCCACGTGGGCGACGAGATCGAGGCCGACGCGCCGCTCATCGGGCGTCTCCGGCTACGGGTGGCCCAGCGCCCCTGGTAGACGGTCCGGTGGCCAGGCCCTGCTGTGGCCGTCGACGCGGGCAGGGGCCACCCGGGAGCCCGAGTGTCGGCGCGAGGAGCGGCTAGCGGTCCAGTTCGTCGGCCAGGTCGGCCAGGCGCTGGAGCCGGATCCGTTCGCCGTCGCGCATGTGCTCCCGGGCCACCGCTTCGGCCTGATCCTGATCACGTTGCTCGATAGCGTCCACGAGCCGCTGATGCTGGCGCAAGGCCTGGGCCGGTCGGCCGGGATCGGAATATGTCGTCCCGGGCACCAGGGCCAGGGGCGTCTGGAGGGCATGCAGCGCATCCACGAGGTACCGATTCCGTGAGGCTCGGTAGACCGTGTTGTGGAATTGGGAATTCAACCGGATGAGGGCGTCGATGTCGTCGCTGGAGGTCTCGGCTTGGCGCTCCAGATTGGCGCGCAGGGTGGAGATCTCGGCCTCCGAGGCCTGTCGCGCGGCCAATCGCGCGGCGAGCGCCTCGAGCACGTCGCGCAGGGCGTAGATCTCGGTCAGATGCTGCTGATCGAGCGTGGCCACGACCAGGCCCCGGCGCGGAGCGGCCTCCAGGAGGCCTTCGACCTCGAGCTGCTTGAGCGCATCACGGGTGGGCGTTCGGCTGATGCCCAGGCTCTTGGCCAGGTCGGCTTCGCGCATCCGTTCGCCGGGCTGGTATTGATGGCGCTCGATGGCATCGCGGATCCGCGTATACGCCTGCCGCGCCAGCGGCGTCGATCCTCGCGAGGTCGGTGGTCGTTCGGTTCGGACCCCCATGATCTGGTCACCTCTTCGTATCAGCCCGGATGTCGCATCCTGCCCGGCCGATCTGGCGGCACGCGATTGCATACGTTAGCGCGTTCTGATACGGTTCATGGGCCGTTCGTGCAGTCCCGGATCGAGGAGAAGCCGTGAGCGTTCTGGAGGTCGTCAGGATCGTGGCCCGTGATGGGCGCGGGGATGCGTTCGGCCCCCGGCTGGCGAACGGCCTGGCCTCCCAGGCGTCGTCCGAGGGTTGCCTGGCGGTCAGCACGCGGCGCAGCGTCGAACGGCCCGACGAATACCTCCTGCTCCTCGACTGGGAGTCCGTGGAGGCCCACACGGCCTGGCAGCAGACGGGTCGCCAGGCGTGGCAGGAGGGCGTCGGCTGGGAGATCGTCGACGGCGGGGCGATGGGCCTCAAGCACTACCGCCACGTGGCCACCATCAAGGGTCCCCAGCCGGTCTGAGTCCGGCCTCAGCCGAGCCGCAGCCGGCAGTCCGGCCGCTCGAAGACCGACGGGTCGGCGATGGCCGCCGGCCGCTCCCCGCGCAGGGCCCGCCGGGCGGCGTCCACGGCCCGCGCCCGCAGCTCCCGATCCGCCGAGGCGCTGGAAGCCGCCGAGTGGCCCGTGACGAGGATGCGCTCCTCGCCCAGGAGCGGGCTGTCCGCCGGTAGCGGCTCGCGCTCGGTGACGTCGAGCCCGGCCCCGGCCAGGCGGCCCGCGGCCACGGCCTCGAGGAGCGCCGCCTCGTCGATGAGGCCCCCCCGCGACGTGTTCACGATGTAGGCCCCCGGCCGCATGCGGGCGAAGGCGTCGCTCGAGAAGAGATGGTCGTTCTCGGGCGTCCGAGGGGCATGGAGGCTGATCAGGTCGGCCCGCTCGAGGAGGCCTTCGAAGTCGACCTGCTCCACCCCGGGCCAGACCTCGGCCGAGATGGTGGCGTAGGGGTCGAAGGCCACGATGGCCCCGAAGATGGACCCGGCCTTGCGGGCCAAGGCCTGGCCGATGCGGCCGAAGCCGACGATGCCCAGGGTCAGCCCCTCCAGCCGCCGCATCCCCCGCCGGGACGCGGCGATGACCGTCGCGTCACGCGACCAGTCGCCCCGCGAGACCGCCCGGTCGAGGGCCACGATCCGCCGCTCGAGGGCCAGCAGGAGGGCCAGGGCGTGGTCCGAGACCTCCTCCACCGTGGCATCGGGGACGAAGGCCACGGGCAAGCCCAGGGCCGTCGCGGCCGGGACGTCCACGTTGTCGATGCCCACCCCACGGCGGACCAGGAGCTCGCAGGCCCGCAGCTCGGCGAGGGCCGCCGCGTCCATCGGCTCGACGGCCCCCACGAGGACGATGCGGGCGTCGGCCGCGTGCTCCCGGACCTCGGCCGGCGACCACAGGGGCACCCGCCGGATGGTGGCCCCGAACTCGGTGACGAGGGCCTCCTCGATGTCGGTCACCTGGCCCAGGCGCTCGCTGTAGGCGACGATGGGACCCACCGCTGCCGCGGCTCCCGCGCTCGCGACGTTTCCTGTGCTCCCCGTACTCACCGGCCGGCGCTCAGCCGTTCAGCGAGGGGTCGTCGCCCTTGACCGTGGCGGCGGGGAGGTAGTGACCGTAGGCCAGCGTGCCGGACGGCCCCTGCTCGACGATCTCCCAGCCCACCGCGTCGTGCCAGCGGCTCCGGTTCGCGTCGCGCCAGGCATGGTGGGCGGCGATGGAGCTCCAGAACGTCTGGATGAGGAACTCGTCGGGCCGTTCGATGCTCCGCCGCAGGTAGATGGCCAGGCACTCCGGATCCTCGGCATGGACCTGCAGGCCACGCTGCAGGCGGGCCTCCAGCTCGTCGCCCTGACCGGGCCGGCTGGTCACGGTCAGGAGGGACATCACGCTCATCACCATTCCTCCTCGGGCTACCTCTGCGACCACTGTACCCTATTGTATACTCTCGTCCAAAGCTGCACCCTATGGGGTGCCGAACGGCCCGGGCCCGACCCGTCGGGCGCCCAACGCTCAGGTAGCGCAAGAAGGAGCCCCATGAACAAGCTCAGCCTGCAGGACATCTCGTGGGTCGAAGCCCAGCGCCTGCGCGATGCGACCAACGGCGTCGTGCTGGTGCCCTTCGCCTCCATCGAGGGCCACGGCCACCATTGCCCGCTGGGCACGGACTCCTGGATGGCCCAGGCGACCACCGAACGCGCCGCGGAGCGGACCGGAGTGCCCTTCACGCCGCTCATCCCGGCCGGCGTCTCGCCCCAGCATCTCGACGGGCGGCCGGGCACGCTCACCGTGCGCGAGCAGATCATGATCGAGTACCTCCACGACGTCTGCCGCAGCCTCATCGCCAACGGCTGGAGCAAGATCGTCCTGGTCAACGGCCACGAGGGCAACCAGCCCGCCCTGTGGAACCTCCTGCGGCGCATCAAGTACGAGACCGGCGCGCTGGCCATCGGGCTCGACATCGGCGTGCTCATGAAGACGGCCGTCGACGACCTCATCGATAATCCGCCCGAGGAGCTGCCGAACTGGCACGCCAGCGAGATCGAGACCTCGCTCATGCTGGCCATCGACCCCGGGCTCGTCACCTGGCCGCTGGCCAAGGCCGAGTACCCCCACACCCCGGCCATCGTCAAGGACGCCCCCGAGTTCAACCAGGACGCCGGCTTTTCCAAGGCCATCCGCTTCGGTGCCTACCAGGTCTTCATGGCCCAGGAGAACGCCGACTACAGCACGACCAGCACGGTCGGCAACCCGGAGCGGGCCAGCGCCGAGAAGGGCGAGCGCATCCTCGAGCGCTTCGTCAGCTACACCGCCGACCTGTGCGAGGAGCTCAAGAAGTTGGACGTGAACGTTCACACCCGTGCCTTCACCGACCGCATCTGAGCCCGAGCCGAGCCCGACCGAGCCCGGGCTCGCCCCGCGCTCGGTCGAGTCGCTGCTGGCCCACCTGATCGTCGACACGCCGGGCTCGGCCATGGGGGCCGATGCCCGGCGGGCCGCCACGCGGCAGGTGCTCGACGCCATCGGCGTCACGCTGGCGGCGACCCGCGAGCCGGCGGGCCAGGCCGTCCTGGCGGCGACCCGTCGCACGGGGAGCGGCGACCAGGCGCGTGTCCTGGGCACGGCCCTCCGCTGCTCGGTCCTCGACGCGGCCTGGACCAACGGCTCGCTGTGCCACCTCATCGATTTCGACGACACGGGCTTCTCCCATCCCACGGCCTGCATCATGCCCGCGGCCGTGGCCGTGGGGGAGTGGCTGGGCGCCCGCGGCAGCGATGTCCTCGAGGCCATCATCCTGGGCTACGAGGTCTTCGAGCGGCTGGCCGCCAGCGCTCGGCCGGTGGAACCCGAGCTCCGCGAACGGGGCATCCACCCGACATCGATCTGGGGCGCCCCGGCCGCGGCGGCCGCCACGGGCAGGCTCCTGGGCCTGGACGTCGAGCAGGTCACGGTCGCTCTCGGCATCGCCGCGACCGGCGCCGCCGGGCTGACCCAGCAATTCGGCTCGTGGGGCAAGGGCATCAACGCCGGCAATGCCGCTCGCGGCGGGGTCCAGGCGGCGATCCTGGCGGCCGAGGGCCTGCGCGGTGCGCCGGACGCCATCAGTGGCCGGTACGGCCTCTTCACGGCCGTCGTGGGCCTCGGACGATGCGACCTGTCGGGCGTGGCCCGCGACCTGGGCCAGCGCTGGTCGGTGGTCGAGCCGGGCCTGGGCATCAAGCGCTTCCCGGCCTGCACCAGCACCCTGCGCGCGGTCGACGCGATGCTCCAGCTCGCCACGGCCGAGGGCTACGACCCGGCCGCCGTGGAGCGCATCGTGGTCGACGTCCACCCCGACCTCCTCCACACCCTCCGCTTCCGCCGGCCCAGCCTGGGCTTCAACGGCAAGTTCAGCCTCGACTACACCGTCGCCGCGGCGGCCCTCGACCGGGGGCTGACGATCGAGACCTTCAGCGACGAGGCAGCGACCCGGCCGGCCTTCCGGGCCATGCTCGAGCGGGTCGAGCTGCGGGAGCACCCCGAGTGGCCGCTGGCCCGCCGCTACGAGACCCCGGTCACCGTGGAGCTGGCCGACGGCACGGTCCGTGCGGCGTCCGTGCCGGCCTTCCGGGGCAGCTTCGCCGCCAAGCTCAGCGACGACGAGGTGCGAGCCAAGTACCTAAGCACCAGCGCCCGAGCCCTGCCGGCCGAACGGGCCAGCCGTTCCGCCGAGGCCATCTGGGCCCTCGATACGGCCGACGACCTGGGCTCGCTGCTCGACCTGCTGGCGGTCTGATCGTCCGGCCCTTCGGGCCCTGTCCCGCCCGATCCTGCTCGACCGCGGGGGTCTCTCGGATCGCGCGGGGCGGTCCCCCTCAGCGGGGATCGGCGGCCCGGGGCGCGGCATCGGGCATGCCCGCCGAGCCGCCCGAGGCCACGGCCACCGCACCACCGGCCAGCAGCAAGGCCACGGCTCCGATGAGGCCCACGATGCCGGCCTGGCCGGCCGTGGCCCCGATGAGGGCCGGGACCGTGGCCTGTCCGAGGCGGTTGCCCACCATGCGCAGGCTCATGGCCAGACCCCGATCGCGGATCGCGGAGGCCAGGGAGACGAGGATGATCGTCATCGGCTGGCCGAGGCCCAGGTTGACGCCGATGAGCACCATGGCCAGGAGCACCATGGTCCCGTCGATGGGCAGGATGAGGCAGGGAAGGAGGACGGCCGGCAGGACCATGCTGGCCAACAGGACCCGCCGCCCGCCGAACCGGGTGACGAGGCGCGAGAGGATCAGCCGCGAGAGGATCTGGCCGAGGAACATGGCCCCCACCGCGGCCCCGATGGTCTGCGAGGAGAGGCCCCGGATCTGGCCGTAGACGGGCAGGTAGGCGACCATGATGTCGGTCGTGGCCAGGAGGACGACGCTGGCCAGGACGGCCTGGGCCATGCCCGGATCGCGCAGCAGGCGGATGGCGCTGGTGGGCGAGCCGGCATCCGCCTCCCGCCGCCGCCGGCCGAGGCTGGGGAAGCGCACCACAAGGAGCGTGGCCAGGAGAGCCACCACGGCCAGGCCGATGAAGGTCGGCTCGGCGTTGATCCCGCCCTGCCCGGCCACGATGCCAGCCACGATGGGGCCCGTGGCGTTGCCCAGCGAGGTGGCCACCGAGTAGGTCGAGACGAGGCGGTCGCGGTCCGCCTCGGGGGCCAGGATGGTGAGGGTCGTCTGGAGCCCGATGATCGTGGTCAGCTGGCACAGCCCCAGCAGGGCCTGGCCGAGGATGAGCTCGGGCACCGTCTGGGCCAGGGCCAGGAAGATCAGGGTCAGGCCGGTCCCACAGGTCCCGGCCAGGAACAGGACCCGCCCCCCGGCCCGATCGGCCAGGCGGCCGGCGGGGATGGCGCAGAGGAAGGCCAGGGCGCCGAACGACGAGGCCAGGATGCCGATCTCGGGGGCCGAAGCGCCCAGGGCCAGGGCTCGGTAGGAGACCGTCGGCCGGGCGCCGTAGACGGCCGTGGCCTCCATGAAAGCGAGGACGATGATGATGCCGAGCCGATGGCGCTGGACGGTCTCTGGGCCGACGATGGGCGCGCCTCCCTGGGCTCTCGAAGGTGGGCCGACGCTGAGGCCGACCGGAAACCCGGCCACCGGCCGAGCGCATCGTGTACCGCGTCAGACTATTGTATGCACTTGATGTCGTCGACCCGCAGCAAGGATGGATGACCGATGAGCAACGAAGGCCCGGCCCGCGCTCCGATCGACCTCGCGCCGTTCACCAGCGCCGAAGAGGTGCAGGCCTACCTGCGCGCCACCCGCACCTGGGGACGCTGGGGCGCCGACGACCAGCGGGGCGCCTTCAACCTCATCGACGATGCCGCTCGGGTGCGGGCCGCGGCGCTCGTCCGCGAGGGCGTGGCGGTCTCCCTCAGCCGTCCCCTGGCGACCGAGCCCGGACCGGGCAACCCGCGGCCCGTGGGCCACTTCATGGAGAAGGGCCGGCGCAAGGCCGGTGCCGGCGTGGCCCGTGACTACCTGACCCTCGGCTCGCACGGCACGACGACCACCCACCTCGATGCCCTGAGCCACGTCTGGGACGGCGACGGCCTGTGGGGCGGCGCGGACCCGGACGAGGCCATCCAGTTCGACGGCGCACGCTGGGGCTCCATCGAGCACTGGCGCACGGGCTTCTTCACCCGGACCGTGCTGCTCGACGTGACGGCCCACCGGCAAGCCCCCTACGTGACGGTCGATCGGCCGGTCGTGGCCGCTGAGCTCGAGGCGACCCTGGCCGAGACGGGCCTTCAGCTGCAGCCCGGCGACGCCATCGCGGTCTACTCGGGCCGGGACCGCTGGGACGAGGACCAGCCGCCCTACGGGTCCGACTCGGCCAAGGCCGACGAGTCGACCCGGCCCGGGCTCGACGTGTCCTGCCTCAAGTTCCTCCACGAGCACGACGTCTCGCTCCTGGCCTGGGACATGACCGACAGCCGGCCCATCGCCTTCGGCCTGGCCTACGGCGTCCATGCCGCGATCTACGCCTACGGCGTGGCCCTCATCGACAGCAGCGAGCTGGGCCAGCTCGTGCGCACCGCCGACCGGCTCGGGCGGCGCGATTTCCTGCTCGTCGTGGCCCCGCTCTACCTGCGGGGCGGAACGGCCACCCCGGTCAACCCGATCGCGGTCTTCTAGCCGCCATCATGGTCCGCTAGCCCGCTCGGCGGCCGGGCTCGGGCCCGCAGGCCTCCAGCGTCGCCAGCACGGAGGGCTCGACCGGGCCCAGGGGCACGGCCCGCACGAGGATGACGTCCGCCCCGGCGGCCAGGCGGCGGATGGCGGCCGGGGCACCGGCCGCCGGCCCGGCGTAGGCCAGCTGGTCGACCACCTCGGCCGGCACGGCCTCGGCCGCCTGGGCCACGGACTCGCCCCTCCCCCGCCGCTCGACCAGCTCGTCGACCAGCGCGCTGAGGCCCAACCGGCCAGCATGGGCCCGGTAGCCGCGATCGGGCGGCTCGACGGGCTGGCGGACGGTCATCGACACGAACTGCCGGGCCACGGCCTGCCGGGCTGCCTCCACGTCGTCGTCGATACAGACCCGGATCTGGTCGACGATGAGGACCGCTTCGGGATCCCGGCCAGCCTTCCGGGCGCCGCCCCTGACGAGGTCCGCGGCCTGGGCCACGTAGGCCGGGGACGCCCAGTTGAGCACGACCCCGTCGGCCGCTTCACCGCTGAGGCGCAGCATCCGGGGCCCCAGGGCCCCCAGGAGGAGGGGCACCGGCGGCGGCGTCCAGCCGATCGTGGCGCCGGCCAGGCCGAGCAGGGGCTCGTCCACCCGCTCGCCCCGGAGCAAGCCGCGGATGGCCGTGAGATAGCGACGGGCGAAGGCGATGGGCCGGCGCTCGCGCTCGTCCTGGTCCGAGGCCGGACTGTTCGGGTGGCCCACGCCCACCCCCAGCAGGAAGCGACCGCCGGTCAGCTCGGCCGTGGTCGCCGCGGCCCGGGCGAGGTCGACCGGTGAAGCCCAGGCAGTGGCCGGCACGACGGGGATGCCCAGCTCGACGGGTCGACCGGCCCGCCGGGCCAGGGCCTCGATGGCGAGGCTGATCTGGAAGGGGTCGTAGCTGCGGGCGGCGACCCAGACGCTGTCGTAGCCGCGCTCGACGGCCTGCCGGCCCAGCTCGACGAGGGCGCCCACGTCGGCCGCGAGGCTGCGATCGACGTTGAAGCCGAGACGGGGTCCCACGCAGCTTCCTCCTCCCGGCAGCCCGTGGTGCCGGGCTCGGCGTCCATCAGTGTACAATGGCGTACGAAGACGCCGCGCGGTCGCATGGGCGGAGCGCCCGCCGACTGGGACCAGGTTCTCATGCCACGGAGAGGTGATCGCCATGTCGACCGATGCCCGACCACCGCAGCCGACCAGCGTAGACGACCTGAAGGGGGTCTACGGCGCCGACCTGCTGGACCATCCGCCGCTCATCAGTCAGGCCCGCTTCGCCGAGAAACTGGGGCTGCGGCACCAGCTCGACCCGCACTACGCCCGGATGTCGATGGAGTTCGCCTCCGGAGTGCAGCGTCGCTCGGGTCTCGACCGGCGCCTGCGCTACCTCATCGAGATCGGCATGCTGACCGTGGGACGCAGCCCGGGCCACCTGGCCGACAGCCTCGACGGGGCCTTCAGCGCCGGTGTGCCGGCGCGCGACCTGCTCGAGACGATCTTCCTGGCCCACATCTACGCCGGCGACCTGGTCGTGGACCTGGCCCTGCCGGTCTTCGCCGAGGTCGCCGCCCGACACGGGGTCCTCGACGACCTGCGGGCCGACCGGCTGCCCATCGATCGCGGCGACCGTGACCTGGCGGCCGAGCGGGCCACGTGGTCCGAGGAGTTCGCCAACGACCCCCGCCTGTCACGGCTCATCGACGAGTACGGCTGGCAGGGCGTGGCCACCGGGTACCGCTATCGGGGCGTCTACCACCTCGACGCCCTGGAGTACCTCGAGAAGCTGGACCTCAGCTGGGGCAAGCTGTGGGAGAGCATGGCCTACGAGGGCATGTACAGCCGCGGCGTGCTGGACGACAAGACCCGCCTGCTGTGCACGGTCGGCGACTGCGTGGCCCTCGGGGCCAGCGGCATGGTCCCGGCCAAGGAGCACATCCGCGAGGCGCTGCACTTCGGCAACTCGCCCCAGGAGGTGCTCGAGGTCCTCTACCTGGCCGGCCTCCATTTCGGCTTCCCGATCTACATCACGGTGCGCGGCATCTTCGTCCAGATCATGGCCGACCTGGGCCGCCTGGACGAGATCGGCAACGTCGTCCCGCCCAAGGCCATCGACGCTCGACGCTAGGCCCGACCGGCAGGCCTAGCCTCCCCGAAGCCTGGCCCGGCCCGACCCCCGGGCCAGCGCTCAGGCCGCCGGCAGGCGGAGGAAGGCCCGCGCGTTGGGGCCGGCGATGCGGGCCACCTCGGCCGGGCTGAGGCCCGCCGCCGCAAGAGCCTCGAGCGGCTGGCCAACGGACATGTCCCAGGGGTAGTCCGTGCCCACGACCATCCGATCGAGGCCCAGCCGCGTGCGGAGGAAGGCCGTCGAGCGCGGGTCATGGGTCAGGGCATCGAAGGTGAACCGCCCGATGTGCTCGCTGGGCGGGCTGCTGATGGCCTGACGCGTCTCGGGCCGGACCTCCCAGCCGTGGTCCCAGCGGCCCAGCTGATAGGGCACGAAGCCGCCGCCATGGACGAACCCGAAGCGCAGGCGGGGGAAGCGGTCGAGGATGCCGGAGCAGGCCAGCCGGGCCACGGCGATGGTCGTCTCCAGGGGATTGCCGATGAGGTTGGCCAGGTGGTAGTCGCCCAGCCGCTCGCGTCCGGCGATCGACTCGGGATAGGGGTGGACGAGGACCGGCAGGTCGGCCTCCTGGAGGGCGCCCCAGACGGGAGCGAAGCCGGGCGCGTCGAGGTCCGTGCCGGCCACGTTGGTGGCGATGCCCACCCCGGCGACCTCCGGCCGCTCGGCCAGCCGCGCGATCTCGGCCACGGCCCGGACCGGGTCCTGGAGCGGCAGGCAGGCGAGAGCCGCGAAGCGACCCGGATGGTCCCGGGCCAGGGCGCAGAAGGCATCGTTCTGGAGGCGCAGGGCGGCCGCTGCCCGCTCCGCCGGCGCGGCGTAGAGGTAGAGCCAGGTCGAGCAGCTGACGGCCTGCAGGCCGATGCCCTGGGCGTCCATGTCGGCCAGACGGACCTCCGGATCGACCAGGCCGCTCGGCACCGGCCGCTGCTTGCCGGAGGGGAACGTGCAGCGCCAGGTCCCGTCGTCGAGGCGTCGGAAGGTGGCCACATGCTCCGGCAGCAGCTCGTGCATGGCGTCGGCGCTGGCGGCGTCGACGAGGTGGGCGTGGACGTCGATGGTCTCGGGCAGGGTCGGCTCGGGCTCAGGCATGGGAGGTCCTTTCCTGCGGCTGGTGGTCAGCGGGGGTCCGGCCCCGGAGCCAGGCGAAGACGATGGTGAGGACGGCCGCGGCGGCCAGGCCGCCGAGCAAGCGGGCCGTGGCGCTCAGCTCGGTGAGGGCCACGACATGCTCGTCGTCGAGGATCATCCGCAGGCCGGCGAAGCAGATCACCGCGGCGCCCAGGTAGATGAGCCAGCGGGCCCGATCGATGATCGAGGCCACCACGCCGCCGGCCACGAGCAGGAGGGGCATGCTCGTCAACAGGCCGAAGACGGCCAAGCCCACGTCGTCCCCGGCCGCGCCGGCTACGGCGATGACATTCTCGACGCTCATGGTCAGGTCTGCCGCCACGATCAGCATGATGGCCCGGCCCAGGCCGTCGGCTCCGGAGGAGGCGACGCCCTCACCCGGGCCGTTCGCGTCGAGGAGACGCCAGCTGATGAAGACGAGGGCCGCCCCGCCGACCACCGGGAGCAGGGGTACGGCGAGGAGGAGCTCGGCCACGGCGGTCAGGCCGATGCGCAGGACGATGGCCAGCAAGCCACCGCACAGGATGGCCAGCCGCCGCTGATGGGCCGGCAGCGAGGCCGCGGCCATGCCGATGACGACCACGTTGTCGCCGCTGAGAGCGACGTTGATGAGGGTGATGGAGAGGAGGCGAACGAGCGGATCGATGTCCATGACTCGAGCTGGGCTGCGGCTTCAGGTCGGCGTCGCCGGCGAGGCCGGCGAGCCGGGCGCGGGGCAGGCGCAGCTCGCGGTCACATGCCCTCGTCCTCCTCGACCGCCAGCCGGGGCCCCCGGCGGAGGACCGTCTGGACCAGCTTGAGGACGAGCATCAGGCCCAGGATGCCGTAGATGACGGCCGGGATCGGCGAGGCCACGAGCTGGATCGGGTCGCCGTGGGCGATGAGCAGGCCCTGATAGAGGCTGCGTTCGACGATGGGCCCCAGGACCATGGCCAGGACCAGCGGCGCCAGGGGGTAGCCGTGGAGGCGCATGAGGAGCCCGACCCCGCCGAAGAGGAAGACCAGCAGGACGTCGAAGAGCGAGTTCTGGACGGCGAAGGCGCCCACGACCGAGAGCAGGATCGTCAGCACCGAAAGAGCCGGGAAGGGGATGCGGAGCATCTGGATGAAGAGGCCCACCAGCGGCACGTTGAGCACGATCAGCATCAGGTTGCCGATGAGCATGCTGGCGATGAGGCCCCACACGACATCGGGGTTGGTCTGGAAGAGCTGCGGCCCGGGCTCGAGGCCATGGATGATGAGGGCCCCCATGAGCACCGCCGCGGCCGGCGAGCCGGGGATGCCCAGGGTCAGCATGGGCACGAAAGCGCCCTGGGCCGCGGCGTTGTTGGCGGCCTCGGGGGCGCAGACGCCCTCCATAGCCCCTTCGCCGAAGAGTTTGGCTCGATCCGGCTTGGCCAGGCGCTGCTCGGTGCCGTAGGCGATGAACGAGGCCGCCACGGCGCCCGTCCCGGGCATGACCCCGAGGAGGAATCCGAGGACGCTCTGGCGGAGCGTGGGCAGCCACGAGACGCGCAGGTCGTCGAGGCTGGGGATGAGGGCCCGGAAGTCGAGCCAGTTGCCCTTGGGCAGGCCCTGGTCGCCCTCCGGCTTGACCAGGGCATGGAGGACCTCGCCGACGGCGAAGAGGCCCAGCACCACGTCGACGAGATTGATGCCGCCCAGGGCGTCAGGCAGGCCGAACGTGAAGCGTGGGACGCCGCTGATGATGTCCGTGCCCACGGTCGCCAGGAGGAAGCCGAGACAGGCGCTGATCGTGCCCTTGACGAGGCTGTTGGCGCTGAGCACGACCACGAGGGAGACGCCCACGAGGGCCAGGGCCAGGACCTCGATGGGGCCGAAGGCAAGGGCATAGCTGGCCAGCGGGACGCCCAGGAAGGCCAGTCCGAAGGTGGCCAGGATGCCGGCCACGAACGAGGCCAGGGCGGCCATCGTCATGGCCGGCCCGGCCCGCCCCATGAGCCGCAGCTTATAGCCGTCGAGGACGGTCATCACCGACGACGACTCGCCCGGCAGGCCGAGCAGGATGGCCGTCGTCGAGCCGCCGTACATGGCTCCGTAATAGACGCCGGCCATGAGGATCAGGCCGGACGTGGGGTCGAGGTAGAAAGAGACGGGCAGGAGGATGGCCAGCGAGGTCAGGGGCCCGATGCCGGGCAGCACCCCGACCACGCTGCCCAGGGTGACGCCCACGCCGGCAGCCACCAGGTTCTGGGGCTGGAGGGCGACGGACAGGCCGTACAGGAGGCCCGAGACGGCATCCATCTAGATCGATCCTGAGGCATCGGCCCGGTCGGCCCGCCGGGCTAGGGTGGACCGGCTCACCGAGCCAAGCCCAGGAGCTTGGCCACCTGGCCGGGCGGGATCTCCAGCCCGAGCGCCGAGAACAGGACGACCAGGACGACCACCAGGATCAGCGCGGCGACGAACGAGCGGGGGATGGTCCAGCCGTAGACGAAGCGCAGCATCACGACCGACCAGAGGATCCCGCCGACGGCCAGGCCGAGCCACAGCACGGCTAGCCAGAGGGCCCACAGGGCGGCGAAGAAGATGCCGGCCCTGACCACGCGCTCGCGGTCGAGGTCGAGGGCCGGCGACGCCCGACGCAGCTCACGGACGAGGCCGATGGCCGCCGCGGCGGCCATGACCAGGCCAAGGGCGGTGGGGAAGTTGCCGGCGGGTGGCCGGAGGGGCTGGGAGGCGAGCACCACGGCCAAGCCCAGGAGGATCCAGCCGGCGTAAAGGCCCAGGCTGACCAGGCGCCCCGCGTCTGGCCGCGGGGCGCGTCGGTCAAGGTCCATCTGATCTAGGTTCGGACCGCGATCACTTATTGAGGCCGAGCTCGGCCAGGATATCCTCGGCGGTCTTCTCGTCCTGCTGCACCTGCTGGGTGAAGTCAGCCGTGTGCTGGACGTTCACGTCCACCTTGAGCTTCTCCGCCACGGCCGTGAAGGACGGATCCTGGGTCGCCTCGGTTACGAGTGAGTCCACCGCTGCGACGATGCCCGGATCGGTGCCGGCCTTCATGACGAAGCCCAGCCACTGGGCGGCGGAGACGTCGTAGCCCAGCTCCTTGAGGGTGGGGGTGTCGGGATCGTACTTGGTCCGCTCATCGGTCGACACGGCCAGGTGGCGCAGGCCTTCCGTGCGGCAGGCCGAGAGGCTCATGTCCACGTGGCCGCCCAGGACCGCCGCATCGGTGGCGGGGCCGCCATCGAAGGGGACGTAGGTGACATCGATGCCGGCAGCCTTGGCGAAGCGCTCCACGACGAGGTGGACGAAGCTGCCGGTGTAGGGGCCGCCGATGGTCAGCTTCTGGCCGGCCTTGACCTTGTCGACGAAGTCGGTCAGGGACGTGATGGGGCTGTCTTCCTTGACGCAGAACTTGGTGGGGTAGGTGACCGCGCGGGTGACGTAGGTGTAGTCGTCGACGCCGTAGGGCAGGACCTTGCTGGCCAGGATGTTGACGAGGGAGGCGCTCCACAGGCCGATGGTCTTGCCGTCGGCGGGCTGGGTGGCCAGGGTGGCCATGGAGTCGGCGCCGCTGCCGCCGGACTGGTTCTGGACCACGAACGACTGGCCCGACTTCTTCGAGATGTAGTCGGCCACGGCCCGCGCCGTCAGGTCATTGGCCGTGCCGGGGGCCGCGCCCACGACGATGGTGATCTGCGAGGTGGGCCAATCGGCCAGGGAGGGCGAGGCCTGGCTGGCCGATGCCGAGGCGGACTCGGAGGCCGAGGCCGACGAACTCGGTGTGCTCGCCGAGGCGGCAGGCGACGAGGCCGACGGCGACGCACCGCCGGAACAGGCCGCCGCCACCAAGGCGAGCACGGCCAGGAGGAGGATGGCCGTCAAAGAACGGGGGGCGCGCTTGTGGTCCATGTCGATCACGCTCCTATCGCGCTGCGCCAGGATCTATTGGCCGGGACTCCGGCGATCGGTCTGACCGAGGCGGGAGTGGGCTGAGGGACCATCCGACCCGGCGGCACGGTGCACCTTTGTGTGCTGAGATGTGCATGTGCGTACCGAATACTCGCCCGGCGATGGGGTCGCTGTCAAGGTGGAACTCCACGGATCTGCCCGTGATGAGCGGCGGAAGGGGCGGTCAGGCCCGCCTGGCTGGTGCGGCGATGGCCTCGGCGGACGCAGCGGCTGCCCCGTCGGCCTCGGTAGCTGATCCGGAAGCTTGGGAGGCCTTCGCGGCGATCTCGGCTCCCGGTCCCCAGGTCCGCCCGAACTCGGTCCGTCGGACCACCTGCCCGCTGAAGTCGGCCGCCGATCGCGCCGCCAGCCAGGAGATCGCGGCATCGATGGCCGTCACGTCGTCCTGGGCGTGGTAGGGGATGCCCGAACCATACCGCTGTTCGCGGCTGGCCCTGATGCTGGCCGTCCCAGCGGTCCGGATGGGCCCCGGGTCGAAGGCGTTGACCGCCACGCCGAGGGCCTCGACCTCGAAGGCCAGGTCGCTGCTGAGATAGGTCAGGGCCACCTTGGTCGCCCGGTACGGAGCCATGCCCACGAAGGGCTCGCGTTCGGCATTGGTGGACACGACATCGATGACGTTGCCGCGGCCCTGGCGGACCATGATCGGCACAACGTGGCGCCAGAGGTGGAAGGGCCCGAAGACGTTGACTCGGAAGATCCGCTCGAAGGCCTCCGCGCTCGTGTCCAGGATGGTCGTGTCCAGGCGCATCGCCGCGTTGTTGACGAGGACGTCGATCCGGCCGTGGTCGCCCACGAGGCGCTGCACCATGGCCCGCACGGCGGCCTCGTCGGTCACGTCGCAGGGCACGGCCCGGGCAGCCCCTCCCCCATGCCGGATGGCGGTCGCGGCGGCTTCCAGCCGGGCGGCGGCCGCATCCGTGGCGGCCCGCGCGACGAGGGCTACGGTCGCTCCGTCCGCGGCCAGGACGCGGGCGATCTGCTGGCCGATACCGCCGCTGGCCCCGGTCACCAGGGCCACCCGGCCTTCGAGCTGACCGGCCATCATGCCTGCTGGGCGGCGGCCACGAAGTCGAGGAAGGCCGCGACGCATTCGTCAGGTCGGGCGAAGGTCACCCACTGGCCCTCGTCTGGGAATTCCACGACCGTCGAGCGGGGGATGGCCTCGCCCATGCGGATCATCTGGTCGTGGGCATCGACGTGGCTCTGGCCGGGCACGATGAGCAGGGTCGGGGCCTGGACGCGCGGCAGGAGCGGCTCGAGGTCGACCGTGGCCTGGGCCGCCATCTGCTCGGCCAGGATGCGGGGCGAGGTCTTGGCCCGCTGGGCCCGATACCAGGCGTACTCCTCTGGCGGGCGCTCGGACCAGCGCATCCGGTTGGCCACCGACTTGTCGATCCAGTAGTCGAGGCCCTGGCGGGCGACCTCCTTGCTCGTGTCGGCCAGGGAGACGTTGCCGCGGGCGGGGCGGTAGGGGGTGCTGGCCAGGGTCAGGGTGGCGATCCGGTCCGGCTTCGTGGCGGCCCACTGGATGCCCACGCAGCCACCCAGGCCTTCGCCCACGAAGTGGACGCGGTCGATGTCGAGGGCGGCCAGCAGCTCCTGGGCGTCCGCGGCGTAGCCCTCCAGGCCCCAGGTGTGGCCGCGCGGCTTGGACGAGGCACCGTTGCCCAGCATGTCCAGGGTCACGACCCGGAAGTGACGGGCCAGGATGCGGTACCAGGGCATCCAGTAGGTGCCGAACTTGGCCAGGCCATGGTGCAGCAGGACCGTCTCATGGGGCTGCCAGGGATCGACGAAGTCGATGATCTGGTAGCCGAGGTACAAACCGTTCGCGAGCTGAAGCCTGGGCATGCTCTTGGTCCTCTCCTAGGGCGCTGGGCGGGGCTGGGCCCCGGGTCGGGTCGTCGGCGCCCCCTCCGGCGGCTCCGTCCTCAGGCGCCGGCCGATAGCTGGTCGAGGCGTTCCTCTCGGATCTCCTCCTGGCGGTTGCGCAGCAGGGCCGCGTAGCGATAGATGAAGTGGACGAACTTGCCGTAGGGCATCGTCAGGTAGAGACCGCCGACCGAGCCGAGGTGGATGACGAGGAGGGCCCCCAGCCAGGGCGTCTCGCGCAGGACGAGGAGGGCCAGCCCGTCGGCGTTGACGAGGATCAGCATGAGCAGGAAGGCGAAGTCGAGGCTGCGCATGACCCGCGCCACCGGCACGGTGCCGGCGGCGAGCTTGAGGCGGATGAGGGCCAGGCAACCGACGATCTGGAAGATGCCGCCCACAGTCCCGGTGAGGACCACCGGGTGGAGGAAGGGATAGGGCGGCAGGACGCCCAGGATGTCCTGGGTGACGGCCGCCAGGCCGGTCGAGATGAAGGTCAGGATGAAGCCGTAGAAGACGAGCTGGTGGCTGATCCGCCGGCGGTGGTTGGGGCGCTCGTCGGGATAGGTGCAACCCGGGCCGCCGCCGTCCATCTCCCGCAGGCCGAGGACATCGAGGCTGGCCTCGACGAGAGCCCGCAGATCGAGCTTGGCCAGGAGCGGGCCGTCGGTCATGCGCCAGAAGCGGACTAGCCCCAGGAAGATGACCGCCAGGCCGTAGATCGAGACGACCATGGCCGGGATGACCATGCCCAGCCAGGGGATGACCTCGTAGAAGGCGCCCGGGCCGGTGAAGGTGGCGATGAGCCGGTCGCCGCGGAAGAGGAGGACGGCGGCCAGGATGGTCAGGATGGCGAGCGTCGTGGCGAAGGCCGCGGCCGGGGTGCCGTGCTCGAAGGCCGTGGCCACGAGCTGCGGGGCGCTGTAGCCGCGGTAGGTGGCCTCTCGGACCTCGGCGAGGACCTTGGGCACGTTGATGCCGATCTCGTGGGGCGGGGAGAAGGGGCAGACCTCGTAGCAGACCCGACAGTCGTGGCAGAGGTTGGCGAGGTGGATGATGTCCGCCTCGGCGAACGTCCGGCGCCGCTCCATCGAGGTGAAGACCGGGCAGACGCCCTCGCAGTAGCGGCAGGCGTTGCAGGCCGTGAGGGTCCGATCGGCCTCGGCCAGGAGGCGGACGTCGATCATGCCGCGGCCGCCGGGCTGCTCGACGCGCCGGCCGCGACGGTCGGGCTGGTGGTGGCCGCCTGCGCGGCGGCCGCCTTGGCCGCCTCGGTGCCGGCCAGGCGACCGAAGACGCTGCCGATGGTCATGCCGATGCCGGCCAGGTAGCCGCGGGTCAGGATGTTGCCGGCCATGACCTCGCCCGCGGCGAAGACGTTCTCGAAGGGGCCGTCGGCGGCCAGGACGCGGGCCGTCGCGTCGACCGTCAGGCCGTGGTAGGTGAAGGTGATCCCGGGCCGCAGGGGGAAGGCGTAGAAGGGCGGCTGCTCGATGCGCCGGGCCCAGTGGCTCTTGGGCGGCGCGAGGCCCGCGGTCCGGCAGTCGTCGAGCTGGCCGTCCCGGAACGTGCCCGCCACGACGCTGCGGTTGTAGGCCGCGACGGTCGCCGCGAGGGTCGCGGGGTCGAGGCCGATGTGCCCGGCCAGCTCTTCGATCGTGGGCGCCGCGAGGGGCGGGTAGAGCGAGGGCATGAAGGAGTCGATGGCCGGCGCGTCGAGCACGACGTGGGCCACCTGGCCCGGCTGCTCGGCGATGAGGCGGCCCCAGATGGCGTAGCGCTTGGGCCAGATGTCCTCGCCCTCGTCGTAGAAGCGCTGGCCGTCGCGGTTGAGGACGATGCCGTAGGGCACCGCGTCGAGGCGCGAGAGGATGCCCGCATCGTAGCGTGGCGCTCGGGCATCGATGGCGATGGCGTGGAAGCGGGTCGGATCGGCCACCGGCCGCGCGCCATGGTCGAAGAGCCACTGGGTGAGGCGCCCGTCGTTGAGCTCGGTGCCCCGCACGGCGAAGTTGTCGGCCGCCGCGCCCCAGTAGCGGCGCATCCACTCGCGGTTGCTCTCGAAGCCGCCCGCGGCCACGACGACGGCCCGCGCCTCGATCGTCCGCCGGCCGTCCGGGCCCTTCCCGGGGCCCTCGAGCGTGACGCCCGTGCAGCGCGGGCCGTCGAGGACGAAGCCGGTGGCGAGGGTGTCGTAGCGGACCTCGATACCCCGGGCCGCGGCAGTGAGGTAGTAGGCGTTCAAGAGCGACTTGCCGCCGCCCAGGAAGAAGCGGTTGGTCCGCCCCAGGCTCAGCGTGCCGCGAAGGGCCGGCTGCCAGCGGGCGCCGTGGTCGTAGGCCCAGGCGGCGATGTCGTGCGAGGCCTCGATGAGCAGGGTCGTGAGGACCGCATCGCCCTCCCCGCCGGTGACCGCCTGGAGATCGGCCCGGAACTCGTCGGCCCGATAGGGGCCGCTGACGAAGGCGTCGCCCGCCTCGTGGGCATGGCGCAGGTTGCGCACGTGGCGGGAGTTGCCGCCCCGGAAGGCCCGCGAAGCCCGTTCGATGAGGATGACCCGGGCCCCACCGTCGGCCGCGGCGAGCGCCGCGCAGAGGGCGGCATTGCCGCCCCCCAGCACCGCCACGTCCCAGATGTCCATACGAAGGGATGTTACTGTATACCATCGAACCCGGCCCACCGGCGACGGAGCGTGGTAGAGGCGGGCAGCGTGGTCGGGGGGCAGGGCCCGGATCGGACGGGGCTGGGCCTCGGCTACGATAGGCGGACCGGCGGGAGTAGCTCAGTCGGCAGAGCGTCAGCCTTCCAAGCTGAATGTCGCGGGTTCGATCCCCGTCTCCCGCTCCACCTTCCCCTGATCCCAGGGACCGCGATGTCGGTGCTGGGCGGTCACGCGCAGGGTCGTCACCAGGCGGCGTTCGGCAACCGGCCCGCGCCGGCCACCCGAGCCCGGCCGAGGCTGTATCGTGGCCCCGGCTGAACGAAGCTGTCCGTACCAGCCGA
>DASUKL010000032.1:0-32872 GCA_036278755.1 Candidatus Limnocylindrales bacterium
TCGGGCCGGCCGATCGTGTTCCAGCGGCACACAATAGGTGGCATGGCAGGCTTCGTGGCCCGCACGCCCGAGGTGGCCGTCATGCGGCGCTGGGCGGAGGGCCTTGGCGCGGGCCCCAGCGCCCTCGTCATCATCGGCGAGGCGGGCATCGGCAAGTCGACGCTGTGGGCGGAGGGCGTGAGCCTGGCCTCAACCGCCGGCGCGCGTGTCCTCCGGGCGCGACCAGTGCGGGCCGAGTTGCCCCTGCCCTTCGTGGCCCTCCGCGACCTCTTCGCTGGCGTGGAGCCGGACGTCATGGACCAGCTGCCCAAGCCGTTGCGCGCGAGTTTCGCCGCGGTGGTCGGACTGTCCGCCCCGACGGTCGGCGCGGCTGGCGTGGCCGGGTCGGCCGGCTCGGCCGGCTCGGTGGGCCCGGTCGATCCTCAGGCCGCCGGCCGGGCCGTGGCCGAGGCCCTGACCGCCCTGGCCGTCGACGGGCCGCTCGTCGTGGCTATCGACGACGAGCCCTGGCTGGACGCCCCGACCCGGCGGGCGCTGGCCTTCGCCGTCCGGCGCATCGTTCCCGCCGCTGTCGGCTTCCTCGTGGCCCGCCGCGGGACGCCGGATGCCGCCGGCGACCCGCTGGGCCTCCGAGCGGCCTGGGGGGAGCGGGTCGAGGAGCTGCCCCTGGGGCCGCTGGGCCTGGGCCCCCTGATCCACCTCCTGCGTCGCCGGCTGGGGCCGGATGTGCCCCGCCGCCGGCTCGTCGCCGCCGCCGAACGGTCGGGCGGCAATCCTTTCGCCGCCCTGGAGCTGGCCCGAGCCGAGCCGGGCGTAGAGCTGCCGGCGGCCCTTCGGTCGATGGTCGAGCGGCCCCTGCGCAACGCCCCGGCCGACTGCCGTTCCGCGGTCGAGCTGGCAGCGATCGTCGGACGGGCACCACCGGAGCTCTTCGTTCGCGCCCTGGGCGTGCACGCCGGGCGGGCCATCGAAGAAGCCGCCGCGGTCGGGCTGCTGGTGCTCGAGGCCGGCGAGGTGCGCTTCGCCCACCCCCTCCTGGCAGCGGGGGCCTACGAGTCGATCCCCCTGGCCCGACGCCAGCGCCTCCATCGACTCGCGGCGACTTTGGTCGAGGACCTCGAAGCCCGGGCCGGACACCTGGCCCAGGCCCACGTGGAACCGGACGCCGGAGCCGCAGCGCTGGTCGAGGAGGCCGCCGCCCGGGCCGACGCCCGCGGGGCCCCCGAGTCAGCCGCAGGTCTGGCCGCCTCGGCCCGCCGCCTGACCCCCGCCGAGGCACCTGAGGATGCTGCCCGGCGGGGCGTCCTGATGGCCGAGTACCACGACCGGGCCGGTGACGCCAGCGAGGCCCGGCGCCTGCTCGACGAGATCCTGGGCGGACCCATCCGGGGCCCGGTCCGGGCGCGGGCGCTGCGCCTCCGGGCGGTGCTTTCGGACGAACCCGTCTCGGCCGTGGCTCGCCTCGAGGAGGCGGTATGCGAGGCCCAGGACGAGCCCGCCCTGCGGGTCGGCACGCTCACCGAGCTGGCCTGGCAGCGGGGCATGTGGCTGGGCGACCTGACCGGGGCCGTGCCCCAGGCCGAGGAGGCGGTCGGGCTGGCCCGAGCCCACGGCGATCCGGTCCTCCTGGCCGACGCGCTGGTGGCGACCGGCATCATGGAGGGCTTCCGCGGATCCGACCGGGCCGCGACGATCCTGCGCGAGGTCATCCCCCTGACCGAGCGCTTCCCGCCCGGCGTGACGAACGCCCGACCGCCCAAGGAGGCCCTGGGCCACGTCGTCATGTGGCGTGGCGAGCTCGACGAGGCGGCCGGACTCTTCGCCGCCGAGCTGGCCCGGGTCGACGCCCTGGGCCTCGAGAACACCAGCCTGCGGATGCGCATGTTCGAGGCCGAGGTCGAGCTGCGCCGGGGCGACTTCGATCGTTCCGAAGCCCTGTGCGACGACGTGCTCCTGCGGGCGACGGACTACTGGCGCTGGCGCACGCTCTCCCAGCGCGCCGTGGTCCGCGCGGTGCGTGGCGAGGAGGACGGGGCTCGGACCGATGCCGAGGAAGCGCTCGCTTCCCCGGCCGGGGCCCATGACGCGGTCCTGGCGGCGACCGCCGAGCATGCCCTGGGCCTGCTCGACCTGGGCCGGGGTGATGCCCGGGCCGCGGCCGCCCGGCTGGCCATGCTGCCCGAGCGGCTGGCGGCGGCGAGTGTCGGCGAGCCGGGCATGGTGCCGGTCCTGCCCGATGCCGTGGAGGCCGCCCTGGCGGCCGGCGATCGCCCCCTGGGGGAGCGGTTGACGGCCCTCCTCCTCCCGCCGCGGCCCGGCCATCGCTGGTCGGCCGCCGCCGGGGCCCACGCCGAAGGGCTGCTCCTCGTGGCCGACGGCGACCTCGAGGCCGGCATCGCGCGCCTGGAGGAGGCAGAACGGCGTTACGCGGCCCTGCCCAGCGCCTTCCCCGCGGCCCGCGCCCGGCTGGCCCGCGGCATCGCCCTGCGCCGTGCCGGCCGCCGGGGCCAGGCGGCCGAGGCCCTGGAGGCGGCCGCCGGCGCCTTCGAGGCGCTGGGGGCCACGCCGTGGGCCGGTCGGGCGCAGAACGAGGTGCACCGGGCGCGGCCGCGGCCGCGCCATGACGACAGCCTGACCGAGACCGAGCGGCGGGTGGCGGCCCTCGTCGCGGCCGGCCACACCAACCGCGAGGTGGCCGCCCAGCTCGTGGTCACGGTAGCTACCGTGGAGACCCACCTGACCCGCATCTACGGCAAGCTGGGCCTGCGCTCACGGACGGAACTGACCCGGGCAGCAGCAGAGGGCGACGCCCGGCTGGAGGGCTGACGGCGCCGGCAGAAGCGGGGAAGGGGGCCGACCCGGAGGCCGGCCCCCTTCGATGGGTCACTCCGACCCGAAGCAGGTGGCGGAGTGCAGGACCGGTGTCCCGGCGTGGTTGGCACCGAGACCGCCGGCGAGCGAGCTGGTCGCGGTCAGCGAGAAGCAGATCCCGATGTCCTCACTGGCGGCGATCTGGTTGCCGACCACCTTGATCCCGCTCAGCGTGGCCGCCGGCAGGAACGGCGGTAGCGTGGGGCCCGAGACGATGATGGCGACCTTGGCGGCAGGCCCGTCGGCCATGCCCCAGCCGTCGTTGGCCAGGCGGTTGGCCGAGACGAGCGTGTCGCTGACGGCGTTCCCGGGCGCATTGCTGTGGACGATGATCCCGGGGATGAAGCTGTTCGTGATCGTGTTGGCCACGACCTTGTTGCCGCCGGCGGACGTTCCGGGCGGGTCCGTAGCCACGACGATGCCACCGACCGCGGGCGGGAAGACGCCGATCGTGGAGTCGCTGTTGACCACCAGGTTGCCGACGATCATGTTGTCCCAGACGCCCGCGCCGGGGTCGTAGGCGGCGACGACGATGCCACAGCCGGTGAGGTTGTCCTCCACGACGTTGTGGACGACGGAGTTGCCGCGGCCGGCGTGGAGTGTGCTGCCCTGGGGGGCGCCCGGGTCGAGCGGACCGTTGTCCGAGACGCCGATCCCGCCGTCGGCCACGTTGCCGACGACGCGGTTGTCGCGGACCATGGAGTCGCGGGTGCCGGTCAGCTGGAGCGCCTTGTCCTCGTTGATCCCGGCCGTCGGCGCGACGCCGTTGCCGGTCACGAGGTTGCCGGCGATCGTCACGTGCGAGGCGTTCTCCACGAAGATGCCATGGTCGTTGGCACCGCGGACCGTGGAGCCGGTGACCATCGTGCCGCTCGAGCCTGGGCCCACGAAGATGCCGATGTCGCAGCCGGCGGCGTCGACCTGGAGGCCGTGGACGTGGGCCCCGCTGGGGACGCTGACCGCGGCTGTCAGGCCGGTGTCGCCGGCGGGCACGCAACTGGCGGCCGGGCTGTCGGCGAGGGTCGTGGCCGGCAGGACCAGCCCGCCGGCGGCCATGGTCGCCGCGAAGGCGGCCGAGATGCCGGCGGCGAGGAGTGGATGGGTGGCGAGGCGCATGTGATTCCTCCTTGCGTCGCGGATGGACAGGCCTGCGTCGGGGATCGGCGCGCGTGGGCCGCGGATGGACCGGTGACCGCGGGTCACTGGACGGTGATCGGCAGCAACATGCCGAGGGCGAAGTGGGGCTTGCCGGTCGCGGGGTCGGTGATGTAGCAGACCAGCAGGTAGTCACCGGCCGCCACCTGGGGCTGGAAGACCTCGTCGCTGCCGGGGGCGATGGCCCCCACCCCACCGAAGAATACATACGGGGGCGGGCCGGCGGGAGCGGAGCCTGGCGGGGCCTGGAGGGCGGCCTTCACGTCGTCGAGCGTCTTGCCCGGCGCGGCGCCGACGATGACCAGCTCGTGCGGCTCGGTGCCCTTGTTGGCGACGTCGATGGGCTTCGACCAGTCGACCCCGTCGGGCACGCCGAAGGCGAAGTCGGTGAGGGTGATCGTGCTGGCCGCCGCGGGCGGCGTGGCCGAGCCGGCCGTCTGGCCCACGCTGAAGTGGCCGATCATGCCGTGGGCATAGTGGGGCTGGCCGTCTGGAGCCGGGATGGCGCAGATGACCATGTAGGTCGCTCCGGGGTCGAGCTTGACGTAGGCCGTCACGGGCGACGAGCCGGAGATGGCATTGGGGCCGCCCATGGGGTCGGCCAGGGACATGACGGCGCCTTCGCCGGCGGGGGTCATGAGGGCCGTGGTGAAGGCGTCCACCGTCGTGCCGTCATGGAGCCGGAACAGCTGGGCCTGATGGGGCAGCTGGTGGTCCTGGTTGACGAGCTCGATGGTGGCCCAGCCGGCCGGCGCGGTCGACTGGGGGAAGGTGTAGCCCATGGTCCCCGAGGCGCTCATCGTGGCGTCGATCTCGAAGGTCGGCGGCAGCGCGGCTGCGGCCGTGGCGCTGGGGCTGCCGGCGGGGCTCGATGCCGCGGCCGACGCCGGGACGGAGGCGCTCGAGCTCGAGGTGGGCGTGGTCGGGCTGGGGCTGGTCCCGCTGCCGGAGCAGCCGGCCAGGGCGAGGGCCGTGAAGGTGGCGGTGGCGAGGAGCGCGCGGGATCTACCGAAGCGCATGGGGTTCCTCCCGTATCGGGGCGTGTCTAGTCGTCGATGGAGCACTGTGGGCCGCGGAGACCCGGATCGCGTCCGGGAAAACCCCGAACATTCGGGGTTCCCCGGACGCGGCGGACCGGGCCACAGGTGCAGGGTCGGGGCATGGAACGCGTCTTCATCGTCGAGCGGTACGTGCCCGGCCTGGACGAGGCGGCAGCCGGACGGGCCGCGGCGGCCTTGGCCAGAGCGGCGGCCGAACTGCGGTCCGAAGGCGGCCCCATCCGCTGGCTGGGCTCGGTCGGCCTGCCCAGCGAGGAGACCGACTGCGCACTGTTCGTGGCCGCTTCCGCGGATCTCGTGGATCAGGCGGCGGCGCGAGCAGGCCTGGCCTATGAGCGGATCGTCAGCGGGATCGCCGTGCGTCCCGCGACCGTGGGCCGCCTCGCCGCCCGGGGCGAGGCGGCGATCTAGGCCAGCTCACGGCGGAGCGCCGCTTGGGCCGCCCACCAGCCGGACATGCCGTGGACGCCCGAGCCCGGCGGTGTCGAGGACGAACAGCAATACCAGCCCGCCCCGTCGGGGCCGTGGGCCGGCAGGCGATAGGGGACCCGAGCCAGGACGGGACGGGTGAATAGCTGGCGCCAGTCCTGCAGCCCACCGTCGATGGAGCCGCCGACGTGGTTGGCGTCGTGGGCCTCCATGGCCGCTGGGCCCAGGGCCGAACGACCGAGGATGAGGTCGCCGAAGCCGGGCGCGAAGCGCTCGACCTGGGCCTCCATGGCGGCCGTCATGTCGACCGTCGAGTCCTGCGGGACGTGGCAGTAGGCCCAGGCCGTGTGGCGGCCCTCGGGCGCCCGCGAGGGGTCCCAGCGGCTGGGCTGGCTGAGGATGACGAAGGGTCGCTCGGCGGGTCGGCCGTGACGCTCGGCGTCGAGGGCGGCATGGAGGTCGTCCAGCGAGCCGGCCAGATGGGCCGTCCCGGCTCGGGCCACGGCCGGATCGCGCCAGGGGATGGGCTCGGCCAGGGCCCAGTCGAGCTTGAACACGCCCGGGCCGTAGCGGAAGCCCTCGAGGCGGCGCCGGTAGCCGGCCGGCAGCCGTTCCCCGCCGATGGCCACGAGCTGGCGGGGGGTGAGGTCGAAGAGGACGGTCCGGGCCGGCGGCAGGTCGGCAGCGCTGGCCACCGGCCGACCGACCGAGATGCGCCCCCCACGGGCCTCGACCGCGGCCGCCAGGGCAGCGCTGATGGCCCCCGAGCCGCCCGCGGCGATGGGCCAGCCGCGACCCTGGCCGAGGGCCGTGAGGAAGAGCCCGAAGGCCGCCGTGGGCGGCCGGTCGAGGGGCACCGCGGCATGCGAAGCGGCGCCCAGCAGCAAGGCCCGCGCGCCATCGCTGCCCAGGAGCCGGGCCGTCAGCCGCGCGGGCGGCAGGCCGACCAGCCCGAAGCGGGCCATGAGCAGGGGATGGCGGGGGAAGCGGAAGGGGGCCAGGACCACTGCGGCCAGATCGTCGGCCCGGGTGGCCAGCGGCCCGTAGAGGCGCCGCCACGAGGCCCCGCCGCCCCAGCCTGTCGCGTCGAGGCCGTCTGCCGTGGCCGTCACCGAGCCTTCGAGGACGGCCGCAGGGCGGTCGTCGAAGGGATGGGCCAGGGGCGCCTCGGGCTGGATCCAGCGCAGGCCGTGCGCCGCCAGGTCGGCCTCGACCTGGCGCAGGAAGGGCGACGCGACGGCCGTGGGGTGGACGGCCGAGCAGACATCGTGGCGGAAACCGGGGAGGGTCAGCTCCTCGGTCCGGGCGCCACCACCGACGACCTCCGCCGCCTCGAGGACCTCGACCGAGCGGCCGGCCCGGGCCAGGGTCAGGGCCGCTGCCAGGCCGTTGGGCCCGGCCCCCACGACGACCGCGTCGAGGCGCTCAGCCACGGAGCCGCTCAGCCACGGAGGCGCTCAACCACGCTGAGCTCGGCGACGAAGCGCTCAGCCACGAACGATGGACGTGCCGGCCTCCATCACGCGTGACGGCGGAACGGCCGGGCCAGGAAGCGGACCGGCGCGCCCACGGTATGGATCGAGCTGCGGATGCCGGCGTTCTGCCAGACGTTGCCGGCGTGGGCCCACTGGCGCCGCCGATCGACGCAGGTGATGCTCGTCTCCACGGACTGCCCGTGGACGCCGAAGTAGGCCGCCAGTTGGGTCAGGGTGTGGACCCACATCTGGTCCTCCACCTTGCCGAAGCCGAGCTTGAACATGACCTCGTAGATGGGGTCGCTGGCCCGGATGAGGGCCTGGACCTGGGCCGCCACAGGAGCATCGCCTTCGGCGCTGGCGCTGAAGGTGATCCAGCCGGCGAAGGGGTGGCCCTCGGGGGTCATGAAGGTGAAGCTCTCGTCGTCGGCATAGAGGACCAGGACGCCGGTGGACAGCTGCATGGGGCCCTGGGCCGAGCGGATGACCCCCACCTCCCCGGGGGCGAGGCCGGTCAGGGGGGCAGAGAAGCGGTTGCCGGCCGGCCAGAACTCGCCGTAGTGCTCCTTCCAGGCGGCGATGACCTGGGCCGGCGTGGTCGCCGCTCCCGGCAACTGGACGCGGAAGGTCTTCTGCCACAGCTGGCCGAAACCCTGGATGGGGCTCGTGGGCCGCCGACCGGCGAGGTTGATGGCCCCGGCCGGGAGGCGGCTGCCGTCGAGCCGCTCGACCGGTGCGGCCCAGGTGCCTTCCTGGCGGGCGGGGGCTGTGGTGGGCCGGGCGGCTCCTGGTTCGGGCGTCTCGGGCGTCTCGGCCGTCTCGGACGCCAGCGACGGCTTCGGCAGCGGGGGTGTCTGGGGGGCGGTCATCGGCCCGTGCCTCTGCCGCTCGCGGCGGCCAGCGCCGAGGTCTCGTCAGGATGGACCTGGATGGCCTCGTCGAGGCGGGTCAAGCTGAGGATCTGGCGGTAGTGGTCGTTGAGCCCGAAGGCCAGCAGCCGCTGATGCTGGCGGTTGGCCCGCACGAGCATGGTGACCAGCAGGCCGATGCCGGAGCTGTTCATATAGCCCAGCGGCCCGAAGTCCAGGAGCACGGCCCGGGTGCCCGGTCCGTCGGCCTGGGTGTAGGCCGCCATGAGCGGGCCCTCCGAAGCGCCGGTGATGTCGCCGGCCATGCTGATGACAGCGACGGCCGGGTCGGGCCGCCGCACGGGCAGGGCGGCAGCCGTTCCGTCCATCGTTCGTGTGCCTCCTTGGCTCTGCGCGCGGCTAGGCAGCGGCCAGGCCGGCCCGCGCGCCGGCCTCGTCGTCGAAGAGCGGCAGGAAGTCGCTCAGTCGGGTGATGCGGAAGATCTCCTGGTAGTGCGGGCTGAGGCCGTAGGCCCCCACCGGCGTCTGGGTAGCCCGGGCTCGGCCGAGCAGGCCCACCACGAGGGCGATGCCGGTGCTGTTCATGTAGTCCATGGCCGAGAAGTCGAGGATCAAGCGCTGCGGAGTGGTGGCTAGGGCGCCATCGACGGCCGCGCGGAGCGGCTCATCGGCGCTGGCGTCGATCCGTCCGGCGATGGCCACTACGGCCGTGCCGGCATCCTGGCGAACGGCGATCCGTACAGCGTCACTGGGCATCGGACGACCTCCCGTCGAGGCGCATGGTCATGACCACGGCATGGCCGCCGGGGACCGCCCGGATGGCCATCTCGTCGACCATGCTGCGGATGAGGAAGAGGCCCCAGCCACGTGGCGTCTGGCGGCCCTCGAGCTTGGCCGCCAGGTCCGGCACGGGCAGGGCGTCGGGATCGGGGACGGGCCGATCGCCGCCCACGTCGGCGATCTCCACGGTCAGCTGCGAGCCGTCCGTGCTGACCCGCACGTGGACGGGCTTGCTGGGGTCGTTGCCGTTGCCGTGCTCGATGGCGTTCATCGTGCCCTCGCCCACGGCCGTCTTGAGGTCCTCCAAGCGGGCCGCGGGGAGGCCCAGGTCGGCCACGGCCTCGGCCACCTGGGCGATGGTCAGGCGCTCGTTGCCGGCCTGGCTGGGGATCGTCGTCTCGAGTAGCGTGCGGACGATGGGCGCGGCCGCTGGCCCGGAGGCCGTCAGGGCCGTCTTGGCCGTCTCGGCCGTCCGTTCGACCGTCACGAGGGTAATGTCGTCCTCCTGCTCCCAGCCCGGTCCGGTGAAGCGGGCCAGCTCGTCGAGCACCTCCTCCACGACCGGCTCGTCGGCCCGCAGGCGGCCGACCAGGGCGCGCAGCCGGGGGAAGCCGAACATCGTGCCGTCGGGGGCGTGGGCTTCGGCGACCCCGTCGCTGTGGAGCACGGCGACCTGGCCCGGCCCGACGGCCAGCTCGGCTTCGTCGTAGCGCATGCCGGGCATCAGCCCGAGGGGCATGCCCCTGGCCCGCAGCTCGGCGGCCGAACCCTGGCCGGTGCGCAGGTAGGGCAGGTCGTGGCCGGCGTTGGCGAAGCGCAGGGTGCCGTCGGCCGGATCGAGGGCGGCGTAGAAGCAGGTCACGAACATCTTCTCGGGCATGTCCGGGCAGAGCAGCTCGTTGACCCGCTCGAGGACGGCGCCGGGCTCCATGAGGCGCTGGGCCGAGGCCCGGATGAGGCTCCGCGTGGCGGCCATCACGAGGGCCGCCGGGACGCCCTTGTCGGTCACGTCGCCGATGACCACGGCCAGGCGGCCGTCGGGCAGGGCGAAGCAGTCGTAGAAGTCGCCGCCCACGGCGCGGGCCGGGCGGTAGTAGGCCGCGATCCGCCAGCCCTCGGGCTGGGGCAGTTGGCGGGGCAGAAAGTTGCGCTGGATGAGCTGCGCGACCTGGAGCTCCTGCTCCATCTTCTGGCGGTCGCGAGCTTCGGCTTCCTGCTCCTTCACCAGTTGGCCGACGCGCAGGGCCGGCGCGGCCTGGGCGGCCAGGCTCTCGAGCAGGCGCCGATCGTCTGACGAGTAGTCCTGCTCGGACAGGCGCGGGCCCAGGTTGAGGGTGCCGATGAGCTCGCCCTGGCTGATGAGGGGCACGACGAGCTTGATGCCGGCAGCGCGCAGGTCGCGCACCGCGGCCGAGTCGAGACTCAGGCCCTCGAGGTCGACCGGGCCGACGGAGGACTGGAGGAGGCCGAGGAGGGGGTCGTTCTCGGTGATGTCGATGGTGCCGGGGGTCTCCCCGGCGGTCCCGCCCGCGGCAACCTCGATCGCTCCTGCGTCGGCGCTCGGCCCTCCCTCGATGGTCGGGCCGGCGGGGATGGCCGGCGCCGGGATGGCGGGGGCCGCCGGCTGGAGCGTCGGAACGGCCGCGGGCCGCCCCTCGACGGAACCTGCGGCCGGGCGGCGGATGACGCGGCGGATCGTGCGAGCCAGGGTCATGATCGGCGTTCGGGGCTCCTTGCTATCGGGTCTACCGTAGGCCGCGCCCGTCCGAGAATCGTTACGGATGCCGATCGTCCGTCACGATGCATGGGATTCCTGCCGGAGCCAGAGTGAGGCATGGGCGGGGTGCAATGCCTGGCTCGCGACATCGAGCAGCTCGTGGCGCACGTCCTCGAGCTCGATACGATCCCGTAGCCGGCCCCCGAAAGCGGCCACCAGGCGCTCGGCGTCATAGCGGTTGCGGTCGAAGCGCCGGTCGACGGCGGCCTGGAGCCGGCGGCGGAGCGGCTGGAAGAGGGCCGCCACGAGGAGCGTGGCGGCGGCCACCGCGAGCGGCCCTGAGCCGCCCGTCAGGGTGGCCAGGAGCGCCTGGAGGGCCAGCACGACCCCGCCGTAGCAGGCCACCAGGGTGACCGTCAGGAGCCCGTAGGCCACGGTCCGGCTGATGAGGCGGTCGATGTCGAAGAGCCGATAGCGGACGATGGCTACGGCGATGGCCACCGGCACCGCGGCCAGGGCCAGCAGCCCGACCTGCCAGCCGAGATCGGCCAGAGGGCCGTTGTTGGGGATCGAGATGACGAGGGCCACCACGGCGACGGCCATGGGGTAGACGAAGAGGCGCAGCTGGCGACGCTCGACGGGGCCGCCCCGGCGGTAGCGCAGGACGAGCGAGAGGAAGGCCCCGCCGAAGCCGACGGGAGCGCTCAGGTCGCCAAGGGGAGCGAGAGCCTGGAGGATCGGGCCCAGGGCTTCAAGGCCCAGGGGGTTGACCAGGCTGGCCTCGCTGTCCATGGGCCCCGGGCTGAAGGCCAGGTCCAGGACCGAGATCAGGCCGAGGATGGCGGCGAGCAGCCCGAACCAGGCCCAGCGACGGGTCAGGAAGCGGCCGCTGGGGAAGAGGAGCGGGATGAAGACGACGAGGATGCCCAGGTTGGGCATGAAGCTCCAGTTCGCGATCCAGGCCGCCAGGGCTGTGGCCGGCAGGTCGCCGCCCCGGGCCAGGGAGAGGTCGGCGTAGGTGCCGAAGAAGATCGAGGACGCCGAGAGGAGCCCGGCGGCGATGAGCAGCCAGCCGATGGGGTGACCGGGCCGCAGCCAGGCGAGGAGGGCGCCCATGAGGGCCAGGCCGCTGATGAGGGCCAGGAAGGTCAGGGCGAAGGCGACGGTGGGGGAGTCCGGCCCGCCCGTCCGCACCTGGGTCTGGAGACCGATGGCGCCGAGTGTCATCGCCTCCGCCAGGCCGGCGCCCAGACCCGCTACGGCCCGCTGGACGATCGTCCGTGCAGGGCCGGCGGTGCCGGCCGGGGCCGCGGCGGTCACGCGACCCGCCGCAGCCAGAGGCCCACCCGGGCCGGCTGAAGGGTCTGGGCCACGGTGCTCACCAGGTTGGTGCCCAGCGCGGCCAGTTCGACCTCGTCGCGGAGCCGGCTGCCGAAGGCCGCGACGGTCCGCTCGGCGTCGTACCGGGTCCGATCGAACCGCCGATCGACGCTGTCCTGGATGCGCCGGCGAAGAAGCTGGAAGGCGACCGCCGCGGCCAGGGTGGCGGCCGCGACGGCCAGGTCGCTGGCCCCGGTCAGCCGCTGCACGAGCGGCTGGATGGCCAGGGTCACGAGGCCGTAGAGGACGAGCAGGAAGGCGGTCAGCAGGCCATAGGCGAGGGTCCGGCTGATGAGGCGGTCGATGTCGAAGAGGCCGTGTCGGACGATGGCCATGGCGATGGCGACGGGGATGCCGGTCATGGCCAGGAGGGCCGCCTCCCAGGCCGGATCGCTCAGCCCGGGGATGCCCGACAGCGAGACGAGGAGGGCTACGACGGCGACGGCGGCCGGGTAGGCGAAGAGCTTGATCTGGTCGCGCTCGCGGGTCGTGCCGCGGCGATAGCGGAGGACGAGACAGAGTAGGCCCGATCCGAAGGCCAGCGGCGCGACGGCGTTGAAGGCCGTGGATAGGGACGCCAGCAGGGGGCCCAGAGCCGTGATCCCGAACGGGTTGTCGAAGGACGTCTCGTTGCCCAACGGACCGGGCAGGAAGGCCGTGGCCATGCTCCCCACGACGATGATCGCGACGAGGATGAGGGCGAGACGCCGCCAGCGCGGGGACAGGAAGTGGCCGGTCGGGAAGAGCAGGGGGACGAAGACGCCGAGCAGGGCCAGGCCCAGGGCCGCGGCCCAACTGCCGCACCAATCGGCGACGGCAGCACCGGCCAACGGGGGGGCCCCTCGGGCTGCGGAGAGGCCGGCGTAGGTTCCGCCTCCGAAGGCCAGGCCGAGGCAGACGGCGGCCCCGATCAACAGTGGTCCGACCGGGTGGCCGGGACTTCGCCAGGCGATCAGCAGGCCCATCGATGAGAGGGCCAAGATGAGAGGCACGAACAGCGACAGGAAGAGGAGCGTCCCCACCAACCCCGTGTCACTCCCCGGCTGGGGTGGCATGAGGAAGGCGCACACGGATGCGAGTCCCGCGAGGCCGACGGCGAGCGCCGCGCCCAGGGCCGCCCACGTTTTCCGCTCGGTCACTCCCTCGGCCTTCCGCTCGATCGGCCGCTCGGTCAGTCGAGCGGTCAGCCGCTCGGTCATTCGAGCCCCTGCCGGAGCCAGAGCGAGGCCTTGGCCGGATGGACCGTCCGATCGACGACCTCGACGAGGTTGGCTCGCATCGCTTCGAGGTCGACCTCGGTCTGGAGGTCGGCGGCGAAGGCCGCGACCGTCGCCTCGGCGTCGTATCGCTCGCGGTCGAAGCGTCGATCGACGGCCTTCTGGACCGCCTGGCGGATAGGCGAGAAGAACGCCACCGCGACGAGCACGGAGGCTGCCGTGCCGATGGGCCCGCCGAACGGCAGGACCCGGGTCAGCAGGACGATCGAGACGATGTAGATCGCGATGAGGATGCCGGTCACGGCGAGATACGAGACCGACCGGGACACGATGCGGTCGATGTCGTAGAGGCGGTAGCGCAGGATCGCCACCATGATCCCCAACGGCACGAGCAGGACCGACACGATCAGCAGGTCGGCGAGCAGGAGGCTCGCGCCCCGGGGCAGGATGGGGTCACCGCTGCTGATGGTCGCCGGGACGAACAGGATCCCCACCAGGCAGGCCGCGTAGGCCAGCCACTTGATCTGGAGGCGCTCGACCAGCGCGCCTCGCCGGCTGCGTACGACGAGCGAGGCGACCGACAGGCCGAGGGTACCGAAGAAGCACAGGAAGCCCAGGCCCAGGATGAGCCCGGCCAAGGGCGACTGGTTGCCGATGGGGTTGTCGACGGTGCCCAGATTGACGATCCGGCCCGGGGAGGTCGCCAAGCCGATGCAGGCCACGACCAGGCCGGCGATGGCCCCATCCCGGACCCACGTCCAGCGCGGTCCGGGCAGGCGACCGGTCGGGAAGTAGAGGAACGTGAAGACCGTCATGCAGGCGATGCCCGGCAGCCAGAGCCAGGTCTGGAGCCAGGCCACGGCGAGGGTCGCCGGCAGATGCCAGACGCCGCTCAGGCCGCCGGTCGCGTACTGAGCGGCCACGAAGAGGATCGCCTCCACGGAGCCGCCGACGAGGAACAGCCAGCCGATGGGATTCTCGGCCCGGCGCAAGGCCAGGATGGCGCCCGTGCTGAGCATCGTGGCTCCGACGACGGCCGAGAAGCCGGGGAAGGCGAAGCCCGCCCGGGGCAGGTCCCAGGTCACGGCCAGCATGGCCAGCCCGATGGCCACGGTGATGAGCCCGACGACCCAGACGCCCTTGGCCAGGACCGCCGACCGCCGCCGGCTCACGCGGGGCTCGACAGGGTCGGGGAGTGGGCCGTTCGGGCGGCAGGGATCGACGGTGACCCGGCAGGCATCGGGTCCAGTGTCGCGCAGCGGCGTTCCGGGAGCGTTACGGGGCGCCACGGGCCGTGGTCGTCCGGCTGTCGGCGGGGCTATCGTTACGGGCGAGCGCCGCGCTGCGCGGCCGTCACGTTCAGGAGCCCAGCACGACCGTCACCGTCGCCCTTCTCGGCCCGCCCATCGTGGCCCGGGACGGCCAGCCGATCCGGGTCGACACGCGCAAAGCGATCGCCCTCCTGGCCTACCTCGCGGTCAGCGAGCGCCCCTCCCCGCGGCCGGCGCTGTGCAGCCTCCTGTGGCCCGAGTACGACGAGCCCAACGCGCGCGGCGCCCTGCGCCGGACGCTGTCCGTGCTCAATGCCGCGCTGGGCGGGGAGGGGCTGGCCATCGAACGGTCGACGATCGGCATCGTGCCGGCGGCGGTGGTCCTCGATCTCGCCCAGGCGCGGACGGCCCTCGTCCGGGTCGAGGCCCATCATCCCGACGGTCGGACGGGGGGCTGCCGGCGCTGCCTGGCCGAGCTGCGGGCTGCGGCGGCGCTGGTCCGAGGCGATTTCATGGAAGGCTTCGGGCTTCGGGACAGCGAGCCCTATGAGGCCTGGGAGCGCATGGAGGCGGAGGAAGCCCGGACCGTCGCGGGGCGGCTCCTGGCGCGGCTCTCGGAGGCGCTCGCCGAGCGCGGTGAGCTGACCGAGGCCCTGACCGTCGCTCGCCGCAGGCTGAGCCTCGACCCGCTCGACGAACCGGCCCACCGCTTCATCATGGGCCTCCTGGCCGACACGGGCGACGTGGCCGGCGCGGTGCGCCAGTACCGGACCTGCGTCCGCCTCCTCGACGCCGAGCTCGGCGTCCCGCCGTTGCCCGAGACCGTGACCCTGTACGAGGCCATCGCCTCCGGCACGCCCACGGCCGGGGTCTCGGTCTCGCCGACGGCCCCGATCCCCGCGCCGTCCCCGACGCAGGCCGCCGCGGCCGACCCGTCGTCGTCCGATGTACCCGAGCCCGACGCCGAGCTGGTCGGTCGGGCCGGCGATCTGGCGGTCCTGCGGCGAGCCGCGCGGGACGCTCGCCACGACGGCTGGCTGGCGGTCGTCGAGGGCGAGGCGGGCATCGGCAAGACGCGACTCCTGGAGACCCTGGCTGCGGAGGTCGAGGCGGCCGGCGGGCGGGTGCTGCAGGCCCGAGCTCATGCCGGGGAGCAGGGCCTCGCCTTCGCGGCGGTGGTCGACTGGCTGCGTCAGGCCTGGTCCCAGCCGCGCCTCCGGGCGGGCCTGTCGGAAGCGACCGAGGCGGCGCGGGCCGAGGCGGGCCGGCTCCTGCCGGAGCTGGCCGCGGGCCTGGCGCCGCCGCTGACCCTCGACGAACAGGCGGCTCGGACCCGCTTCCTGGCCGGTCTGGCGGACGTCCTGGCCTCGGCGCTGGGGGCCGACCATGCCCGGGCGGAGGGTTCGGGCGCCGGTGGTTCGGCTGTCGAAGGCTCGACCGTCAGGCCGTCGGGATCCGAGGGGCCGGTGGGCCTCCTCCTCCTCGACGACGCCCACTGGGCCGACGAAGGCACCCTCGACCTCCTGTCCTGGCTGTCCCGCCGCCTCGAGGGCCGACCCCTGCTCGTGCTCCTGGCCTGGCGTCCCGAGCGGGTGGCCAGCGACCATCCCCTGCGGCGACCGCTGGAGGAGCTGCGACGGCGCGGCCGGGCTTCCATCATCCGCCCGGCTCGGTTGACGGCGGCCGAGGTCTCGACCCTCGTCCGCCGCGCCCTGCCCGGCGCCGGGCCCGAGCTGCAGGCCCGGGTCGCTGAGCGGACCGAGGGGCTGCCGGTCCTGGTCGTGGAGTATCTCAGCGCGCTGGCGGCCTCAGGGGACGAGACCGACGCCCTGAGCCACCTGCCACCTGGTGCGGCCGAGTTGCTGCGAGCCCGCCTGGGCGAGGTCGATGCCCTGGGCCGGCAGGTCCTGGGGGCCGCGGCGGCCATGGGCCGGACCTTCGACCTGGCCATGATCCAGCGGGTCAGCCGGCGCACGCCCGACGAGACGGTGCGGGTCATCGATGCGGCCGTGGCGGCCGGCCTCATCGCCGGTTCGCCCGCCGGCGGGCAGCGCTACGACTTCCGCCACGAGGCCATCCGCCAGCAGCTCCTGGCGGACATGACGCCGGCCCGCCTGCGGCTGCTCCACCTCCGTCTGGCGGACCTCGCCGAACAGCTGCCCGGCCCGGCCGGGGAGCGAGCGGCCCTGGTGGCGCAGCATGCCGAGGCGGCCGGCGAACGAGCCCGAGCGGCGTGGGCCCACCGCACCGCCGCCGAGGAGGCCCGGGCCGTCCATGCCGTGGACGAGGCGCTGGTCCACTATCGGGCGGCCGCCGCCCTGGGCGATCCGGACGTAGTGGGCCTCGATGAGGCCATCGGCGAGCTGCTCACTCTGAGCGGCGACTACCCGGCTGCCGAGGCGGCCCTCGAGACGGCCGCGGCCCACGCCGACGAAGCGGATCTGGCCCGACTGGAATGGCGCATCGGGGCGGTCCAGCTGCGGCGCGGCGAGGCCGCGGGGGCAGCCCGCCATCTGCGGGCCGCCATGGAGGGCGCGGCCCAGCCCGAGCTGCGCATCCGAGCCGGGGCTGACCTGGCCATGGCTCTCTCCCAGGCCGGCGACGTGAGCGCGGCGCTGCGGGCGGCCGAGGCGGCGGCGGAGGCGGCCGAACGGTCGGGCGAGCGGGGCCTCCTGGCTCGGGCCTTGGGGGTGCGGGGCTGGCTGCGGCATCGGACCGGGGCCGGGCCGGCGGCGGAGCGCGACCTGCGCCGCAGCCTGGCCCTGGCGGAGGCCGGCGGCGACCTGGCGGCGCGGATCGCGGCCCTCAACGACCTGGCCCAGGTGGCCGTGGCCGACGGGCGGCCGGAGGAGGGCGAGCCCCTCCTCGTGGCGGCTCTGGAGGACTGTCGCCGCCTGGGCGATCGCCATCGGGCCGCGGCCCTGGAGGACCACCTGGCCGACCTGCTCCATCACCTGGGCCGGCAGGCCGAGGCGGCCCAGCATCAGCGGGCGGCCGTGGCCGGCTTTGCGGAGGTCGGCGGCCGGGGCCCCCTCGAGCCAGGCATCTGGATGCTCGCCACCTGGTAGGGCGGCGGCGTCAACCCTTCGGTGCCACCTGGGACATCAGGGCCAGCATGTTGCCCTCGCTGTCGTCGAAGAAGGCCATCCATTGCTCGATGCCCGTGTCGGCATGGGTGTGGATCCGCTCCGGCCCCAGGCTGAAGTGGACCCCGCGGACCTCGAGGTCGGCGGTCGCGGCCTGGATGTCGTCGACGAGGAAGTAGAGGACCGAGCCCGGCCGCCACTCCCCGTCGCCCTTGCGGTCCAGGTAGAGCCGCACGCCTCCGAGGTCGAAGAAGGCGAGGTCACCGAAGGTGTAGAGGTGCGGCAGGCCCAGGACATCGCGGTAGAAGGCTTCGGCCCGGGCCGTGTCGCGGACGAACAGGGAGACCTGGCCCAGGCGGCCCAGACGCAGAGGATGGTCGCTCACGCCGCAGTCCCTCCGTGGATATCGGGAGCCGCATCGTAGCCCGCACGGCGCTCGCCGTGCAGGTCGTTCCGCGGGCTCCAGCAGCCCGTCGCGACAGGCGAGCCCGCGGGGGGCGCCCCGGCCAGCGTGCGATAATCGGTGAGCGAGGCAGCGGACCGGCTCGCTCGAACGGGCGAGGACCCCGGGGCCAGCGCAGGCCGGCAGCGCACCCGTGAGCAAGGATCCACCCGAACATGACCGTCGAGACTTCGACCTGGGCGACCAAGAAGGGCCTCGCCCAGATGCTCAAGGGCGGCGTCATCATGGATGTCGTCACGCCCGAACAGGCGCGGATCGCCGAGGACGCCGGCGCCGTCGCCGTCATGGCCCTGGAACGCGTCCCGGCCGACATCCGGGCCGCCGGTGGCGTGGCCCGCATGAGCGACCCGGCCATGATCGAGAGCATCATGGCCGCCGTGACCATCCCGGTCATGGCCAAGGCTCGCATCGGCCACTTCGTCGAGGCTCAGGTGCTCGAGGCCCTGGGTGTGGACTACGTCGACGAGTCCGAGGTCCTGACCCCGGCCGACGAGGCCAACCACATCGACAAACACGCCTTCAAGGTGCCCTTCGTGTGCGGCTGCCGCAACCTGGGCGAAGCCCTGCGCCGCATCAACGAGGGCGCGGCCATGATCCGCACCAAGGGCGAGGCGGGGACCGGCAACATCGTCGAGGCCGTCCGCCAGCTGCGGACCGTCCTGGCCGAGATCCGGCGCCTGCAGTCGATGCGCGAGGACGAGCTGTTCGTGGCGGCCAAGGAGCTCCAGGCGCCCTACGAGCTGGTCCGCAGCGTGGCCGCTGACGGCAGCCTGCCGGTGGTGAACTTCGTGGCCGGCGGCATCAGCACCCCGGCCGACGCGGCCCTGGTCATGCAGATCGGGGCGGAGGGCGTCTTCGTCGGCTCGGGCATCTTCAAGAGCGAGGATCCGGCCCGCATGGCCGCGGCAATCGTCCAGGCCACGACCCACTTCGACGACCCGAAGATCATCGCCGACGTGTCCAAGGGCCTGGGCGCCCCGATGCGTGGCCTGGCCCTGGAGCAGATCCCGGACGCCGAGCGGCTGGCGGTCCGCGGCTGGTAGTCGCGCCGCCCCGGCGCGACCCTCCGACGGACGATCGACGATCGGCCCATCGATGACGAGGATCGGCGTGCTGGCGCTGCAGGGCGCCTTCATCGAGCACCTCCGCACGCTCGAGCGGATCGGCGTGACGGGCGTGCCCGTGCGCCTGCCTTCCGACCTCGAGGGCCTCAGCGGCCTCATCCTGCCCGGCGGCGAGAGCACGACGATGCGCAAGCTCATCGCGCGCTGGTCGCTGCGCGAGCCGATCCTGGCCCTGGCCCGTGAGGGGGCGCCGATCTTCGGCACCTGCGCCGGGATGATCCTCCTGGCCGACGAGATCAGCGACGGCGACGAATCGGTCTTCGGCCTCCTCGACGTCAGCGTCAAGCGCAACGCCTTCGGCCGTCAGCTGGACTCCTTCGAGGCCGAGCTGGCCGTGCCCATGCTGGGCGATCGGCCCGTCCATGCGGTCTTCATCCGGGCCCCCATCATCGAGCGGGTGGGCCCCGAGGTGGAGGTCATGGCCCGGCTGGACGACGGGCGGGTGGTGGCCGTGCGCCAGCGCAACGTGATGGCCACCTCGTTCCATCCCGAGCTGGCTGGCGAGACGCGCTTCCATCGCCTCGTGGCCACCATGGCCGGGGCCTTCGCCGAGCCGGACGAAGGGTCGGGGCGGCGCCATCACCCGCTCCGGCGATCGGTCCGGTGAGCGCCGCCGGGCCCCTGGGCGGGCGCGACCTCCTGGGTCAGCGCGGCGGCCGCGTGCGGGCCGCGCGCCTGACCGACCTGGCGGCCATGGGCGAGCTGTCGCGCCTCAGCCAGGGCGACGAGCGTGACGACGCCCCGGTGCGCTCCCTGGGCCTGCCTGTGAGCGGCGCGCCCATCGGCATCTTCAGCCTCTTCCGCCTGCCCCTGGGGGCGCTCCGCCAGAACGACGCCCTCTACGTCTACGAGGACGATCGGCGCATCGCCGGGCTGCTGCGCGTGGAGCGCGACCCGGCCCGCGACGAGTGGGCCATCGTGGAGCTCGACGCCGTGGGGCTCATCGAGGCCGGCGACATCCGCTACCGGCTCGTGCAGCACCTCCTGCGCGACGCGGCCAAGCGCGGCGCGACGCGCGTCCACGTGGCCTGTGCGGATCGCGGCGGCAACGTCGAGCTGTTCATGCAGGCCGGTTTCGCCCGCTACGGCGAGGAGTGGATCCTGGTCCGACCTCCGGGCCACCGCCTGCCGTCGCCCAGCCCCGAGATCGAGGCCGCCGTGGCCCGCATCCGGCCCGTCACGCCGCTCGATGCGCTGCCCCTCAGCCGCCTCCACGCCGCGGCCACGCCGCAGCCCGTGGCCCGGCTGGAGGACTACCGCCTGCCCGACTGGGAGCGCCAGGCCTCGCAGTGGCGGGTGCCCCGCTCGAGCCTGACCCCCATCCTCCGCTTCGCTGACGTGAGTGCCTTCGTCGAGCCCTGCCCGCCCGGCCCCGACGCGGACGAGCTGGCCGGCCTCATCCAGCTCGGCGTGGCCAAGGAGGACCAGCCGCACTACCTGCGGGTCTGCGTGCGGCCCGGGCACGATGCCTCGGCCCTGGTCCATTTCGGCCTGCGCGAGATCGCCGCCGCCGACGGCGGCCGGCCCAACCTCCGCGGCCGTCGGCTCGACCATGGCGTGATCAGCCCCGTGCGGACCTATGAGCAGCCCCTCGACCGACGGCTCGAAGAGGTGGGCTTCGAGCGGGCGGCGGCCGTCACCCTGCTGATGAAGGAGACGCTGGTGCGGGTGGCCGAACCCGCCTTGGTGCCGGCGGTCCGATGAGCCTGTCGCGAGCGGCCGAAGAGGCAGGAGGCAGCATGACAGGGCGGCTGCGGCCGGAACCGGGCGAGCGGCGCGAGACCAGCGACGACCTGGAGGCTCTCCTATCGGCCTTGCCTCCGGACATCCAGGCCGCGGTCCGGGCCCTGCCGGCCGACGGCGACCTCATCGAGGTGGTCATGGATCTCGGGCGCCAGCCAGAGGCCCGCTTCGGTGGGGGTGGCGAGGCCGTCCTCCTCGAGCGCGAGGTGAACGAGGACGACCTCCAGTACGTGGTCGACCATATCGGCTCGTTCGGCGACGACAACCGGGCCGGCATCGAGCGGACCCTCCATCGCATCAGCGCCATCCGCAATCGCAACGGCAAGATCGTGGGCCTCACCTGCCGCATCGGGCGGGCCGTCTTCGGGACCATCGAGATCGCCGCCGACCTGGTCGAGTCGGGGCGCTCCATCCTCATCATGGGCCGGCCCGGGGTGGGCAAGACGACGATGCTGCGCGAGGCGGCCCGGGTCCTGGCCGACGACCTGGGCAAGCGCGTCGTCGTGGTCGACACCTCGAACGAGATCGCCGGCGACGGCGACATCCCCCACCCGGGCATCGGTCGGGCGCGGCGGATGCAGGTCCCCACCCCGGCCCTCCAGCACGACGTGATGATCGAGGCCGTGGAGAACCACATGCCGGAGGTCATCGTCATCGACGAGATCGGCACCGAGCTCGAGGCGGGCGCGGCGCGGACGATCGCCGAACGGGGCGTCCAGCTCATCGGCACGGCCCACGGCAACAGCCTCGACAACCTCATGCTCAACCCCACCCTGTCCGACCTCATCGGGGGCATCCAGAGCGTGACCCTGGGCGACGAGGAGGCCCGCCGGCGCCGCTCCCAGAAGAGCGTCCTCGAACGCAAGGCCCCGCCCACTTTCGACGTCGTGGTGGAGATCCAGGACCGCGACCGGGTGGCGGTCCATGCCGACGTGGCCGAGACCGTGGACGCCCTCCTGCGCGGCGACGCGCTGCCGCCGGAGCTGC
The DNA here is from genome assembly GCA_036278755.1 of Candidatus Limnocylindrales bacterium. Taxonomy (GTDB): domain Bacteria; phylum Chloroflexota; class Limnocylindria; order Limnocylindrales; family CSP1-4; genus DASUKL01. The sequence goes on from DASUKL010000032.1 coordinate 21,626, forward strand.
GCTGGCGGGACGAGGGCGGCGTCCATCGGACCCAGGCCCGGCCTCGCCCGTCCCTCAACCCGGTGTTGCCCGGCGAACGGTTCGGGCCGGGCCTCACCGGCTCGGCCGGACCCGGCTGGCGGGCCGAGCCGGGCTGGCAGCCGAGTTACGTCCGGGCCGACACGCCGTGGCTCGGCGCCGACCGCCGGCCGGCCGCCTACCGGCCGGGGGGTGGGGGCAGCGGTGGCTGGCGCGTCCAGCGGCGGCGTTCCGGGGCCGGCTCGAGTGCGAACCCGGAGGGCGGGCCGCCGGAGGGCAGCGGTCGTGCGCCGGCCGGGCTGGGCGTCGTGCCGCCCGCACTCGCCGCTCCGACGCCCGGCGAGATGCCCTTCCGGTCCGGCGACCTGGCCGATCGCGGGCCGCTGGAGCGGGGTTCGGTGGCGGCCACCGAGCCACGGGCCCGGGAGGCTCGCGAGCTGGAGCGGCAACGCGAATGGCGTGCGTCGGCCGGTCGGGCCATCCAGACCCTGCAGGAGCAGGACGAGGCCGCGGTCGACGAGGCAGCCGATGACGACGATGGAGCCGAAGCCGACGATGGAGTCGAAGGCGCCGCCGAGGCCGCAGCCGGCGCGGGGACCGAAGCCGAGGCCCATGCGGGCTTGGCGGCTGGCACGCCCGAAGGCGGGGGCCGGGGGGTGGCCGAGGCCCAGGACGTGGAGGGTCCCTTCGATCCCCTGGGCGCGCTGGCGCCAGATGGCTACGCCACGGCCCTGCCCACCGTCCGGGTCCTGGCCTTCGGCCTGAGCCGCAAGCGGCTGGAGCAGGCCATCCGCGAGCTCCAGCTGCCCGTGGTCGTGGTCCGCGACGTTTCCGAGGCCGATGTCGTGCTGACCCTGCGCACCTACTACCGCCAGAAGGTACCGGCCCTCCGCGAGGCCGAGGAGCGAGGCCTGCCGGTCTACGTCCTGAAGTCGAACACCATCCCCCAGATGCAGGCCTGCCTGACCTCCCTCTACGCCCTGGAGGCCGATCCCCGCGAGGCGGCCCTGCAGGAGACGGCCGAGGCCATCGGCCTGGTCCGCCGCGAGGCCAAGCCGGTCGAGCTCTCGCCCCAGGGGGCCTATATCCGCCGCCTCCAGCATCAGATGGCCGAGCGGGCCAACCTCGTCTCGCGCTCCCGAGGCCGGGAGCCCTACCGGCGGGTGCGCCTCTACCCCGACCAGGCCCGGGCCTGGCGCTGACCGCGGCCGTGGCGGAGGCGCGGGGCGCCCGGTTCGTCACCCTCGAGGGGCCCGACGGCGCCGGCAAGAGCAGCCAGGCGCGTGGCCTGGCGGACTGGCTGCGCAGCCAGGGCCTGACCGTGACCTTGACCCGTGAGCCGGGCGGCACGCCCCTCGGCGAGGGCATCCGCGAGCTGCTGCTGCATGGTGCCGCCGCGCGCGGGCCGCGCAGCGACGCCCTCCTCTTCGCCGCCGCCCGAGCCGAGCACGTGACCCGGGTCATCGCCCCAGCCCTCGAGCGCGGCGAGATCGTCGTCTGCGACCGCTACAGCGATTCGACCCTGGCCTACCAGGGCTACGGCGGGGGCGAGGATCCGACCGCCCTGCGGTCGCTCGTCGCCTACGCCACGGGCGGTCTGGGGCCCTCACTGACCCTGCTCCTGGACGTTCCGGTGGAGGTCGGTCTGGGCCGGCGGTCGGGCGGCCCAGCGGCCGGCCAGACCCGCTTCGAGGACGACGCGCTCCACGACCGCGCCTTCCACGAGCGCGTGCGGGCCGGGTTCCTGGCCCTGGCCGTGGCCGAACCGGAGCGCTGGCGGATCGTGGATGCGGCCCGATCCCCAGCGGAGGTGGCGGCCGCGGTCGAAGCGGCCGTCAGGGCCTGGTTGGAGGGGCCGTCGGTCAGCCGGGACTGAGGCGCCCGTCAGGCGCGAGCCGGACCTCCGGCCGCCTCGACGACCGTCCCCGGCCCGCTGTCCTTGGCCTGGCGGAGGGCGGTCTCGGCGGCTTCGAGCAGCTCGGTGCTCGTCGCCCCGTCCTCGGGGAAGCGGGCCACCCCGGCGCTGAGGCTGACGGCTCGGGCCAGTCGGGCCTGGCCGCTCACCGGCTCGAAGCTGGCCATGGCCGCCGTGACGCGATCGGCGATGACCCGGCCGGCCGACCCGGGAGCCAGCAGGGCGAACTCGTCGCCCCCGACCCTGGCCACCGTGTCGACGAGGCGGACCTTGTCGGCCAGCGTCACGGCCACGGTCCGCAGGACCTGGTCGGCGGCGTCGGAGCCGAACTCGGTGTCGATGCCGGCCAGGTCGTCGACGTCGAAGAGGGCCAGGCTGACGGCCGTGTCCTGGCGCGCGGCACGCACCAGCTCGTGCTCCAGCAACCGCTGGAACGTGCGGCGGTTGGTGAGGCCCGTCAGGGGGTCGAGGTGGGCCACCCGCTCCAGCCACTCGGAGCGCTCGTCGAGCGCCTGTTCGAGGCGGCCCTGGTGGACGGCTGTGGCGGCCAGGTCGGCCAGCGCGCCCAGCCGGTCGAGGAGGGCGGAGGGGTCCGCAGGGGCGGCATCGAGGCCCACCGCCAGGAGGCCCTGGACGGCCTGGGCGCCGGCCTCATCCTCGGTCACCAGGGGCAGCGTGGCGACCGCGGCCAAGGGTCGGCCGCCGCCGAGGGTCGTCCCGACCGCGGCATCGCCGGCCACCACGGCCGGACGGCGGACGCGCACGGCCTGGGACAGCGGGTCGCTGCCGGCCGTCTCCCCCTCTGCGTCCAGGCTGAGTGTGGCCAACGCGGCCAGGCCCCCGTCGCCCAGCCCGGCAGAGCCGCCCGGCAGGAGCGTGCCCTGTTCCCCGTCGAGGAGATAGACGATGGCGCTGGGGCCGCCGGCGAGAGCGGCCGCCTGCCGGGCCAGGGCATCGAGGCGGGCGCCCAGCGGGCCGCCGCGGGCCAGGGCGCGGGCGGCGGCGATGAAGGGATCGGGCGCGAGGCTGAGCGGTGCGGGCACGCGGGCTCCCCGGGGCGGATCGATCGGTCGAGGTCATCATAGTGGCCCCACCCGGGCCGTATACTCGGCCGCGTGAAGCTCGTCGTCGCCATCGTCCACAGCGAAGACGCCGGGGCGCTGGTCGAAGCCCTGCTGGCCAAGGAGTTCCGGGCGACCCGCTTCAACTCGTCCGGTGGATTCCTGAAGCAGAGCAACGCCACGGTCATGGTCGGCGTGGAAGAGGCCCAGGTCGACGTGGTCCTGGAGATCGTGCGGGCCAACTGCACCTCCCGGACCCAGGTCGTCAACCCCATGCCGCCGATCATGGAACCGGGCGAGTTCTACATGCCCTACCCGGTGGAGGTGGAGATGGGCGGGGCGACGGTGTTCGTCGTGCCGGTGGATCGCTACGAGCGCCTCTGAACCTGGCTGGGTCGCCGCCCTGGAGTCCGGGGCCCCGGACGTCGTGGCCACATGGCGGGTGACCGACTACTCTCGGGCCGGGGTGGGCCGGCTGCGCCGCGAGCTGGGCCGGCGCGTGTTCACCGCCGACGCGCCGCGCATCTTGGCCCAGCAGGAAGTCGTGGGCCGGGCCCTGGCCGCGGCCCTGGCCGAGCTGCCCGACGGGCTCCTGCGCGCCCCGGGCGGCGAGGAGGACTGGAACGTGGCCCAGACCTTCGCCCACGCCACGGCCGCCCGCCGCTTCCTGGCCTCGTGGGCCGCCCTCGACGCGGGCGGCGAGCCGGTCGAGGACCGTCACCCGCCGGTGGCCACGCCTTCGGTGGCCGGACCGCCCCAGGCCAGCCACGCGGACCTCCTCCTCTTCCTGGACAAGTCCACCCGGGCCCAGCGCGAGGCCGCGGCCCGCATCGAGGGCCACGAGCTCCAGCCCTGCTTCCTCGAGCACCCGCTCATCGGCCGGCTGCGCTGCGGCGACTGGCTGCTGTTCGTCGGGGTCCACGACCTCATGCACCTCGAACAGCTCCATCGCCTGGCCGGCCAGGGGTGAGCCTGCGGCCTGACCTGACCGCCACCTGGCTCTACCGCGGCCAGGGGCCGGAGCTGGAGATCCTGCTCCTTCATCGCGCCCCCGGGCGCATCCTGGCCGGCATGTGGCAGTGCGTCACGGGCGGTCTGGAGGCGGACGAGCGGATCATCGACGGGGCCTTGCGCGAGGTCAGCGAGGAGACCGGCTTCACCCGGGCCGACCTCGAGGCGCTCTACGACCTGGACATGATCAACAGCTTCACCGAGCCGAGCTACGACGCCGTGCTGCTGGAGGCCAACTTCGCCGCCCGGGTCTGCGCCGGGCGCGAGCCGACCCTCAGCCCCGAGCATGACGGCCTGCGCTGGTGCTCCCTGGAGGAGGCGCGACGGCTCCTCGTCTGGCCCGCGTACCGCGAGGCCGTGGGGCGCATCGTGACTGAGTTGGCCGATCCGGACCGGGCGCCGTGGTTCCAGCTCAGCCTCGACGGCCGGGGCCAGCGGATCGTGCCCTGAGGCCGGGGCCTTGAGGCCTGCCTGAGACCGGGCCGGGCGCCTGGGTCAGCCGCGCACGACGCCCCCGCCGGCCGCACTGCGGCGAGACAGGGAGTCGACGGTGATCGCGGCGAGCAGGACGAGCCCGGTGATGATGTACTGCCACTGGATGGGGAAGCCCAGCAGGTAGAGGCCGTTGTAGATGGCCCCGATGACGAGGCCGCCCAGCAGGCCGTGGATGGCCCGGCCCCGACCGCCGAAGAGGCTGGTGCCGCCGATGACCGCCGCGGCCACGGCATAGAGGACGAGCTGACCGCCGTTGATGTTGGTGGTCATGCCGCCCAGCTGCGAGCAGTAGATGATGCCGGCCAGCCCGGAGGTGAGCGAGCAGAGCACGAACCCGAGGGCCCGGACCCGGGAGACGTTGACCCCGGCCCGGCGAGCCGCCTCCGGATTCCCGCCCGTGGCGTAGACGTGGCGCCCGAACTGGGTGCGCTCCAGCAGCAACGTCGTGAGCAGGAGCACGACCAGGACCAGGGGCACGACCCAGGGCACGCCCACGATGGGCAGCTCGCGGCCGCGGTCGAGATTGCAGATGGCCACGACGACGATCCCGGCCAGGGCCATGAAGCCGATGGTCAGGACCGTCAGGCCGACCGGTGGGGCCACGAGACCGCTACGACGCTTGCTCGCCGCTCGCAGCCACAGGAACGCTGCCGTGATGACGATGAGGACGGCCAGCACGATCCAACTCGCGAGGGGGTCGATGTAGGCGTGCACGATGCCGTAGAGGGCCTGCTGGTCGGCCAGGATCGTGCTCGTGATGCCCACGCCTCCGGCGTTGCCGAGCAGGATCAGCATGACCCCGAACCAGAACAGGAAGCCGGCCAGGGTGACCACGAACGAAGGCATCCCCAGGCGCGTGACGAGGAGCCCGTGGATGGCGCCGATCGCGGCGCAGATGAGGAGGGCGCCCCCGATCGCCGCCCACCAGGGCAAGGCCATCCCTGGCTGGACGAGGTTGGCCGCGATGATGCCGCCGATCGCGCCGACGTAGCCGATCGAGAGGTCGATCTCGCCCAGGAGCAGGACGAAGCCTTCGCCGATGGCCAGGACGATGAAGACGGCGCTCTGGTCGAAGAGGTTGACGAGGTTGGCGGCCGAGAGGAAGAGGTGGTTGGGACTCACGACCGTGAAGACCACGAAGACCGCCACGAGGGCCACCACGACGGGCAGGACCCCTGCGTCCCCGCTGCGGACCCGCAGCAGCCAGGCGTGGAGGTACTGCCCCACGGACTGAGCTCCCACCATCGAGGGCAGGACGTCGGCCCTGGGGACGGCTACGGCCGCCTCGTCGCCGGCCCGATCCTCGATGCTCATGGCCCTCAGGCGCCCCGGCCGCCGGCCGGATCGACAGCCGGGGACCCGCCCGCCGGCGACTCGCCGACCGAGGACCCCACGACCGCACGCTCGGACTGGCCGGTCGTCATGAAGTCCACGGCCCGCTGCGGGTCGAAGGCCGAGATGCGGTCCTGGGCCACCATCCGGCCGAGGTGCAGGATCGCGATGCGGTCGGCCACCTCGAACACGTCGTTGAGGTTGTGGGAGATGACCATGACCGCCAGGCCGTGCTCCTTGAGCTGGCGGATGAGCTCGAGGACCATCTTGGTCTGGGCCACGCCGAGGGCCGCGGTGGGCTCGTCGAGGAGGACGAGCTTCGAGTTCCACATGACCGCCCGGGCCACGGCCACGGCCTGACGCTGGCCACCGGACAGGGTGCCGACCGGCTGGCGGATGGAGCGCACGGTCGTCACCCGGAGGCTGGACAGGGTGGCCGCCGCAGCCCGCTCCATGGCGTCCTCATCGAGCAGGCCCCGATGCAGCCGCTCGCGGCCCAGGAACATGTTCTGGACGATGTCGAGGTTGTCCGCCAGGGCGAGGTCCTGGTAGACGGTCTCGATGCCCAGATCGGCCGCCGTCTTGGGGTTGTGGATGACGACCCGCCGGCCTTCCCACAGCATCTCGCCCGCATCCGGCTGGATGATCCCGGAGATGCACTTGGTGAGGGTGGACTTGCCGGCCCCGTTGTCGCCACACAGGGCCGTGACCTGGGCGGCCGGCAGGTCGAGGTCGACCTCGTGGAGGGCGCGCACGGCCCCGAAATGCTTGCTGACGCCGCGCAGGCGAAGGAGCGGCCCGGCCGTCGTGGCCGGCGGCGCGGTCGGCAGGGCAGCGGTCACCGGCCGCCCCGAGGGTGCGAGTGGGGACGCAGGTGGGGACATGCGTCGGGATGCAGGTGTGGCATCCGCACGGGGCGGATGCCACACCATGATCGAGCCTGGGTCCCTGGGGCCATGCGGGTCGCTCGTGTCATGCGCGCGCCCGTAGGCCCTGGACCGCTGCTACTGGATGCCGGCCGCGGAGCAGACGCTCGCGCCCACGGCGCTACAGAGGTCCGAAGCCGAGACGAACTGGTCCTTGATCACGGTCGACTCCATGTTCGCGCCGTTGACCCAGACCGGGGTCAGCAGCACGGCAGGCTCCGTCACGGACGCGTCCGAAGGATCCGTCGTGCTGCCGTTGACCAGGCTTGCCGGCGGCGTTTGGCCGGCCCGCAGGTAGGTGGCCAGGGCCACGGCGGCCTGAGCCTCGAGGTAGATCGGCTTGTAGACCGAGCCGCACTGCCAACCCTGGAGGATGAACTCCATCCCCTGGAGAGTCGCATCCTGGCCGGTCGTGGGGATCTTCTTGGCCGCGACGCCGGCCTGCTTGAGGGCGGCGATCACAGCCCCGGCCAGGCCATCGTTGGCCTCGACCGTGGCGTTGATCTCCGGATGGGCGGTAAAGGCCTGCTGGAAGATCGTGCCGCCCTTGGCGTTGTCCCAGCCTGGAGCGATCTGCTCATCGACGAGGGTCATGCCCTGGCTGTTCGTCTGGCCGGCCTTGACCTGGGCCACCTTCTGGCCCCAGATCGCGTCGTTGTAGCCCTTGGCGAAGTCGATGGCATTGGGATCCGTGTCCTGGCCGCCATCGAGGGTGAAGACCTTGGGGCTGCTCACGCCCCAGTCGCTGACGCACTGCAGGAAGCCCTTGCCGATGAGCTCACCGACCTGGACGTTGTCGAAGCTGACGTAGTAGGTGTCGGTGCCCTGGAAGGTGGCCCGGTCGTAACTGATCATCGCTACGCCGGCCGCCTGGGCGGCGGACTGGATGGCCTTGCCGGTGGGCCCGTCGAGCGGGTCGACCAGGAGGACCTTGGCCCCGGCCGTGATGTCGGCCTGGGCGATGGCCAGCTCGGTGGTCGTGGTGCCGGCTGCGTTCTGGATCTTGAACTGGTCGCTCGTGTAGCCGGCTGCCTGGAAGGCCTTGGTGAGGTACGGCTCGTCATAGGCCGTGTAGCGAGCCGAGGTCGTGGTGTCCGGAAGGACGACGCCGACCAGCCCGCTGCCGGCGCTCGTCACGCTCTGCAGCTGGGCCATGGCGCTGAACGCGGCGTCGAAGGAGCTGACGCTCAGGCCCGACCCCCCCGCCGAGGCGGAGGCCGAGGCCGAGCTCGACGCCGACGTCGATGGTGAGGTCGCGGGCGATGACGCCGGCGCGGACGGCGATGGGGAAGCAGCCGTCCCGCAGGCGCTGAAGATGAGGCCGGCCACGGCGATCGTGGCCAGGAGTGTCTTACGCGTGTCCATGCGTCTCCTCGAGATCGTTTCGGGTCGAGTGCCGCGCGGGCGACACCGTCGTCTCGTGAGCGGTCGATCCGTTCCTACACCGCTGCCGCCGCAGCATGGCCGCCTCATGGCGGCGCTGGGCGGCCACGGTCCCTGCTACTCGGCGGTCGGTGGCGGGGGACGATCCAGCATCAGGTCGTCAAGTCCAGCGTGTCGCCGGTTCCCGCGAGCACGAGGGCCGGCTTGAGCTCCGATGTGCTCCACGCGGCCAAACCTCCACCCCGTTGACGGTCATAGCGACCGTACCCATCCGCAGTATAGCCACGCCCTGCTCAGCCTCCGGCGGTCCGCCCCTGGGCCAGGAGGGCCACGTAGCGGTCGGGATCGACGTTGCCGCCAGAGAGGACGATGACGACTCGAGCCGCCTCGGGCACGCCCCGTTCGGCGAGCTCCGGGGCGTGGAAGAGCCAGGCGGCCAGGGTCGTGGCCCCGGACGGCTCGAGGATCAGGCGAGCCTGCTCCGCGCCGCGGACCATGGCCCGGGCGATCTCGTCCTCGCTCACGGTCAGCACCCCGTCGAGGTAGCGGGAGAGGAGCTCGAAGGGCAGGTGGCCGATGGCCGCGGTGCGCATCCCGTCGGCCATGGTGCGGCCGACCTGCTCGGGATCCCAGCGCACCACGTGGCCGGCGGCCAGGCTGTCGCGCGCGTCGGCCGCCAGCTCGGGCTCGACGCCGAAGACGCGGGCGTCGGGGCGCAGCGACTTGACGGTCAGGGCCACCCCGCTGGCCAATCCGCCGCCGCCGATGGGGACGAGGACGACGAGGGGTCGAGGGGCGAAGGCCGGATGGTCGAGCGCGTCGGGTCCGGGCGCCTCGGGGTTCGGGGCTGAAGGCTCGGGCGCCTCGGGGCTCGGGGCCGAAGGTTCGGGCGCAGCGAGTGCCTGGGCGGCAGGGTCGGCATCGGGGCTCAGGGGCGGCAGGCCGTCGAGCTCGTCGACCTGCTCCACGATCTCGAGGCCCACGGTCCCCTGGCCGCTGATGACCGCAGCGTCGTCGTAGGGCGCGACGAGGGTCAGGCCGCGTTCGCGGGCCAGCGCAGCGGCCCGTTGGAGGCGTTCCTCCGACGACGGCCCGACGGTCACGATCTCGGCCCCGTCGGCCTCCACCCGGGCCCGCTTGATGTCCGGCGCGTCGGAGGGCATGACGATCGTGGCCCGCACGTCGAGGAGCCGGGCCGCCCGGGCCACGCCCTGGGCGTGGTTGCCCGACGAGTGAGCCACGACGCCGGCCGCCCGCTGCTGGGGCGTCAGCTGGGCGATGGCGTTGTAGGCCCCACGGAGCTTGAAGGCCCCGATCGGCTGGAGGGATTCGGGCTTCAGCCAGGCCCGTGGGCCGAAGGGCAGGAGCGGCGTCCGCACCGTCACCCCGACCAGTCGTTCGGCTGCGGCGTAGACGTCGGTCAGGTCGATCCGCGGCTGATCAGGTCCGGCGTCGGAGGCCGAAGCGTCTGTGGGGGGCATCAGGGGAGTATCGATCATCCGGCGGCGCCGGCCGGTATACTCCGCTGGACCGCTGCTGGAGGAGCCGCTCGATCGTGACGTCGGAGACGCTGTCGACCCTGTCGCCCGCCTTCGCCACGAGCCCGAGCCCCCAGCATCGCCGGCCTTCCAAGGTCGACTCCCTGCGCCCGACCTACGGCTTCGACGAGGTCTCCCTGGCCCCGGGGACCGACACGGTGGACCCCGCCGACGTTAGCCTCGAGGTCGAGTTCTGCGGGCTGCACCTTGGCATCCCCATCCTGGCCGCGGCCATGGACGCCGTGGTCGATGCCCGCCTGGCGGGTCGGCTGGCGGCCCTGGGTGGCTTGGCGGTCCTCAACCTCGAGGGCGTCCAGGCCCGCTACGACGACGCCGATGCGGTGCTGGCTCGCATCGCCGGGGCGCCGGACGCTGAGGTCCAGGCCCTCCTGGCCGAGGCGTATGCGGCGCCCGTCCGGGAGGACCTCGTGGCCCGCCGGATCGAGGAGATCCACGCCGCTGGCTCGCCGGCGGCCGTGGCCGCGACCCCGGCCGCGGCCCGCCGCTTCGGACCGTTCTGCGCCGAGCACGGGGCGGACCTCTTCGTGGTCCAGTCGCAGGTCTCCTCGGCCCGCCACCTGGCCAGCGGCTACGACCCCCTGGAGCTCGCCGACTTCACGCGCTTCATGCCCATCCCCGTGGCCGTCGGCAACACGACCAGCTTCGAGGCGGCCTATCAGCTGATGCAGCAGGGAAGCGCGGCGATCTTCGTCGGCGTGGGCCCCGGGGCGGCCTGCACGACGCGCGAGGTGCTGGGTATCGGCGTACCCCAGATCACGGCCGTCAGCGACGTGGCCGCAGCCCGCGACACGTACTTCGCCGAGACGGGCCGCTACGTGGCCGTGGTGGCTGACGGAGGGATGCGCCGGGGCGGCGAGCTGGCCAAGGCCATCTGTGCGGGGGCCGACGCGCTGATGATCGGCTCCCCGCTGGCGCGAGCGGAGGAGGCGCCGGGTCGCGGCACGAACTGGGGGATGGCCTCGCCCTCACCGACGCTGCCACGGGGCACTCGCATCAAGGTCGGCACGGCAGGCCCGCTGGAGCGCATCCTCTTCGGCCCCTCGCGGGTCACTGATGGCTCCGAGAACCTCGTGGGTGCCCTGCGGCAGTCGATGGCGGCCCTGGGCGCGCGCACGATCCCCGACCTGCAGCTGGTCGAGATGATCCTGGCCCCGGCCGTCGCGGTCGAGGGCAAGTCCTGGCAGCGAGGCCGCTAAGGGCCGCTCTCGGCTCCGCTGCCCCCTTTCGTTGGCTCCGCCACCCCTCCCGGGCATCTCGTGGCCTCTCGTCGCCCGCCTCGCCGGCTTGTCCTGCGCGCCTCCCCCCTGGCCACCCCTCTCGTTGGCTCCGCCACGCCTCCCCGGGCATCTCGTGGCCTCTCGTCGCCCGCCTCGCCGGCTTGTCCTGCGCGCCTCCCCCCTGGCCCACCCTCTCGTTGGCTCCGCCACCTTCCCTTCGTCGACGGCTTTTCGCGATCACGTTCGCTTCCCCCTCGCGAGCGTCGCTCGTTGTCCGCTGATCGCGCACAACGGTCGGGTTGACACCGTGACACCCGCATCCTGTTCGAC
>DASUKL010000033.1:0-47402 GCA_036278755.1 Candidatus Limnocylindrales bacterium
TCCGAGCATGGTCGGATCCTGCGGGATGTCGGATTCCTGCCGCAGCAGCCTGCCCTCTACGAACGATTGCGGGTCGACGAGCATCTGGCGTTGGCGGCCCACTATCGGCCCGCCTTCGACATCGTTGCCACGATGAGACGCCTGGCAGCTTTGGGCATCCGCGCGTCCCAGCGAGCTAGCGACCTCTCAGGGGGCCAGCAGACTGAGTTGGCACTCGCTCTCGCCACCGGTGCAGGCCCTCGGGCCCTTCTCCTCGATGAGCCGCTCGCGAGCCTGGATCCGTTGGCCCGACGTGGCTTCCTGCGCTCTCTGTTAGAGGCGGTGGCGGGCCGAGATTGTACTGTCGTACTGTCGTCACATCTGGTCACTGATCTAGCAGACGTGTGCGACTATCTCTTGCTGATCGTGGCCGGCGGTGTACGTCTCCACGACAGCCTCCAGCGCACACTCTCCAGCCATTTCACGGTCGACGGCGCTGGATCTCCGCGGCTGCCGGGATACGTGGGGAGCTTCGTCGGCCTCGATGGCCACGCTCAGTCAGTGTGTCAAGGTGCTGAGGAAGCGTATCGGTCCTTGCCGGGCTTCCGTCATGCCACGCTGGATGAGATCATCATGGCGTGGTTGGCCGCGCCGCCCCTTGACCGTCACACGTGAACAGGCATGCTCTCGTCGTCCTCGACTGGAGGACCCAGCGGTTCGAGGTGATATTCGCCATCCTGGCTTCCGCGATCGTTGCACTGATCGCGATCGTCGAGATAGCGCGGCTCCAGGCAGCCGCGCCACCCACTCGGTGCTTGGTCGACTTCATCGGCGGCGGGGCGGTCCTTCCGGAAGGATGCCCACCCATCGACCAGTTCCAGGGCCTGAGCTATGGCGAAGCGGCTCGAGTCACTGCCGCTATGGCCGTCGTGCCTGCGCTCGTCGGCATCACGCTGACGAGTGGCGTCATCTCGGGGGAGGTGGAGCATCGTACGGCTCAGCTAGCCTGGATCCTCGCACCGTCACGAGGACGTTGGCTCGTCGACCGGATGCTTCTGCCCATTGGCGTCGCGCTCTTGACTTCGGTGCTTCTAGCGGTGCTAAGCCAGAGACTGGAGGCTGCCCGGTTCCCCTATCTCGCGCCGGACAGCAGTTTCATGGACTACGGCCTTCACGGTCCGATCATCGTCGTCCGCACGATCGCCTACGCGAGCCTGGGCCTACTCGCTGGCGCTGTCACTGGCCGTCAACTCCCGAGCTTGCTGACGAGCGGCATCTGCGCGCTTCTGCTGTTTGGCGTTCTCACAGTAGCGATGCCGTTCGGCCAACCCCAGTCACCAGTGACCGATGATGATGCCTCTCGTGCGGATCTCGTGGCGAGCACCCGTTACCGGACCAGCGATGGGTTGCTGCTTACGTACGATGAGGCTCGGGCGCAAGCTCCCGCAGGCATGACCGCGGACGAGACGGTGGTCTGGATGGCGAACACGTTCGTGTATGTGCCATTCGGTGTGCCCGAAGAGGAGCTGCCGTTCGTCGAGGTCCGAGAGTCCCTGCTCTTGCTCGGGGTCGCGACCGCGGCAGTGGGCGCGACGTGGATCGTCATCACCCGGCGATCGCCCTACTAGGCCGTCCGCGGACGCCGACCCGAATGCGGCCCCCGACACCCTCAGGCCGGGCGCTCGCCCCAGGCGTAGACGATGGGCCGGGGCCAGCGGAAGGCCTCGGCCGGCAGGACGCTCAGGCGGCGCTGGGCCGCCGCTTCCAGCCGAGCCCGGGCGGCGGCATCGAGGCGCCGGGTCAGCCCCTCCTCCTCGTAGTGCATCTTGAGGGCCAGGTAGCTCTCGGCGTCCCAGGTGAAGTCGAGCGTCGCCTCGCGGGCCCCCACCCCTCGGAAGCCGGCCCGCCGCAGCTGAGCGGCCATGGCCGCGGCGGAGGGGACGGGGCCGGATCGGCCGTCGGGCGGTTCGTCGGGCTCGTCGATCCGGGCCTCGACGACGGCCTCGTCGAAGGCGTCGGCCGGGGCGAAGGGCGCGTCGTCGACCTGCCAGATGACGAGGGCCAAGCGGCCACCGGGCCGCAGGCTGGCGCGGATGGCTCGCAGGGCGGCGGGTCGGTCGGGCACGATCTGGAGGACGAACGAGGAGACCGCCGCGTCGACCGTGCCCCCGTCCGGGCCCAGCAGCTCCGGAAGGTCCACGGCCGGACCGGCGATCCAGCGGGCCCGATCCGCAGCCCCCGAGCCGAGTTCGGCGCCGACCCGCTCACGCGCCGCCTCCAGCATGGCCGGAGCCAGATCGAGGGCCACGACCCGCAGCCGCGGCCAGCGCCGCAGGAGTTCGACGGTCAGGACGCCGGTGCCGCAGCCCACGTCGAGCACGGTCCGCCCGGCACCGTCAGGGCCGAGCCGATCGCCCAGCTCGTCGAGGACCGCCCGGGAGCTGGGGGCGAGGACGTGGCCCCAGAAGCGGTCGTAGACAGCGGCGCGGCGCTGATAGCGGTCGCGAAGGACATCCATGATCACCATGATGCCGCTATCGTTCCCGCCGTGGAAGCCGGAACGCCCACCGCGATGCCAGAGGCCGAGCCGCCGGCCACGACGGACGTGCTCGTCTTCCGGGCCGAGGGCAGCCGGCTGACCCTCGTCGGTGGTGAGGGCAGGGGCGAGGGCTGGAGCGGGATCGTGGCCCTCGAACAGGCCGAGGAGCCGGTCATCGAGCGGGCCCGCCGGGGCAGCGGCCCGCTGCGCCTGGACGGGGCGGCGCCCGTCCGCATCTGCGGGCCCTACTGGAGCGCCCATGCGGCCATCGTCCCGGTCGGCGCGGCCCACGTGGTCGTCTTCGGCAGCAGCGCGCCCCTGGAACGCCCCGACGTGGAGCTGCAGCAGGCCGCGGCGGAGCTCGTGGCCGCCGCCGGCGAGGTGCCCGCGGCCAAGCTCCTGGCCGACGAGCTGGAGGTCGTCAACGCCATCCGGGGCCTCATCGAGTACCGGCCCGAGACCTTGGCCGACACTTGCCGCCACATCGCGCGCCAGGCGGCCCGGATGCTCTCCTGCGAGCTGGGGGTGGTCGTCGTTCGCCGCGGCGAGCAGGCCCTCACCGAGACCTATACCCACGGCTGGGACACGGCCATCGACGCCGAAGCCCTGGGTGCCGCCCTCATGGCCCTCATGGCCGATCACCCCGAGAGGCCGCAACTGGACCAGGACCTCACGGCCGCGGTGGCCAACGATGGCTTCGGCATGGCCCAGGGCCTCGTCTCGCGCCTCATCCTGCCCATCGACGAGGAGGGCGCCCTGGCCATCCTGGCCGTGGGCCACGCCGAGGCCCGGCCGCGCGGCTTCACCGACCTCTGCCAGCGCATCGGCAACTCCCTGGCCGAGGCCTCGCGTCTGCTCATCGCCCAGGCCATCTCGCGTGAGGAGCTGGCCGCGGAACGCGACCGCTACGCCCGGGTGGCGCGGACCGACACGCTGACCGGCCTCCACAACCGGGCCAGCTGGGAGGAGCACGTCCTGGAAGAGCAGGCCCGGCTCGACCGCTACGGCGGCGTCTGCTCCGTCGTCAGCGTCGACATCGATGACCTCAAGGCCACCAACGACGCCTCAGGCCACGCCGCCGGCGACCAGCTCATCAAGGCCGTGGCCGACCTCCTGCGCAGCCAGGCCCGAACCGCCGACCACGTGGCCCGGGTCGGGGGCGACGAGTTCCTCATCCTCCTGCCCGAGACGGACGACGCGGGGGCCAAAGCCTTCGTCGAGCGGGTGAGCTCGGCCGCCCTGCGTTGGCACGGAGCGGACGGAGCCCTGCCACTGGCCATCTCGGCTGGCACGGCCACCGCTCGGGGCGCCGGCGAACTGGTCGCTGCGGTGGCCGCCGCCGACGCCGGGATGTACGCCGTCAAGCGCGGCCGCTCAGGGGGAAGTGGATGATCGTGGCAGCTAGGGCTGGCGACCCTCCTCGACCTTCCATTGGCAGGTCGTCGGGTTGAACGCCACCTCGATCGCCTCAGGCGGTGCACCACCGGCCGCGTGATCCACGGTCAAGGGCCGATCCATGACGCAAGCCTGCTTGGATGCGTCGTAGTGGCCGTCGATCGTGACCACGCGCGCGCCGCCCAGCTGCTCGGCCGAGTCGAAGTGGATCCAGCCGTCGGGGCCGGGGGTCGCTTGGCTACCGAACATCGAGCAGCCTGTGGCTGTCAGAAGGACCAAGGCGAAGGCAGCGGCTAGTTCCGCCATTCGTCCCATCGATGACCCGGGCTCAACCCCGCGCAAGGCAGCCCGTTCCGTCGGCCACATCGCTACGGTCCACCCCAGAGCTTCCAATAGATGCCGGTATTGCATGGATCATCCTTC
Organism: Candidatus Limnocylindrales bacterium; assembly: GCA_036278755.1. Lineage (GTDB taxonomy): Bacteria > Chloroflexota > Limnocylindria > Limnocylindrales > CSP1-4 > DASUKL01. The sequence continues at coordinate 4,337 of DASUKL010000033.1, forward strand.
CACGGATCAACCACATAGGTACTGTATCCGGGATGCACGACATACCCGTTGGGGTCATACCCAGTGGTTGTGCACGAGTCGCTGAACTCGTCGTCCGTCCAAATCTCCGCTTCGCAGGCTGACTGTTCCTCATAGGGGCCACTGTGCGACACCTCGCTCCAACCCACCGGCCACCACCACCGTTGATCGTATCCGTCCCAATAGTCGGTGACACAATATGCGTTCGACTCCCAACACAGGTGATCCATCACCTCGTTCTTGGCGTACAGGCCACTAGAGTCAAACCATCCAGTGTACAGTTGGCCGCATAGGTCTAGATCGTCCTCCGGCGCCAACACGTTGGAGGGTCCGGCAGTTGACTCCAACTCATCTCGTGGCCATCCAACCCGTGATTCAAGAGTTGCGTTGTGCACGCTCCCCGAGGGAGTGCCCGCCACGTCGCCAACGACGACTTCTTCCATGCAGTTAGTGGCATCCTCAGCTTTTTCGATAGCCCCGATGTACGGCCCGTGCCACGGCTGCCGCAGTCGGATATCACCAGTACATCCACCCGAGAGACCGCGTTGGCCCTGAAGAAGCTCCTCGTGCGTATTCGTAAGCGTCAGAGTGCCGTCCGATACGGAGTCGACGCCAAGGACCCGCAGGTCTACAACCTCCCGCATCAGACTTCCCGCTCGAACCTCTCGGCCCGCCTGCGAATTCGGGCCAGCCGCCCACGCGACTACGGGTAGCCCAAGTGCCAGTATGCCTGACAGCAAGATCGGAACCACAGGACGCCACTGGCGTCGATGTGAGCCCGTCTCTTCGTCACCTCCTTTGGACCATATAGCTTGTCTGACAAGTGTATACTGTCACGATAGCTGTCACCGGCCGGGAGTCAGGATCGCTGGGCCCTCGGGGTGACCTCGATCGGCCCGCCCTGATCGTCAACCTCCCGGTCATCCCCGGGGAGGGCCCCGCCACGGTCCGGGCCGGGGCCTAGTTCGGAAGGGCGCCGACCACATCGGGCCCGTGATCGGGTCCGGCTTCCTCGTCGATGTCCAGATGGCTGAAGCCCAGGCGGTGGGCTACCCGGCCCAGGGGGCCCGGAGCCCACCAGTTCCAGTGCCCCAACAGACGCATCGTGGCCGGCACGATGAAGACGCGGATGACCGTGGCATCGACGGCCACGGCGATGGCCATGGCCACCCCGAGGCTCTTGATGGTGATGACCTGGGCGAGGGCGAAGGCGGCGAAGACGCTGACCATGATCAGGGCGGCACCGGTGATGACGCCCGCCGTGCGCGTCACGCCCTCGGCCACGGCCTCGGTGTTGTCGCCGCCCCGTCGCCAGGCCTCCTGGATGCGGGAGAGGAGGAGGACCTCGTAGTCCATGGAGAGGCCGAACAGGACGCAGAAGATGATGATCGGGTTGCCTGCCACGGTGTAGCCCAGGGGGCGGAAGTCGAGGAGCCCCGAGAGGTTGCCGTCCTGGAAGATCCAGACCAGGGCCCCGAAGCTGGCCGTGATCGAGAGGAGGGTCATGACCACGGCCTTGATCGGCAGCACGACGGAGCCGAAGAGGAGGAAGAGGATGACCAGCATGGCCACCAGGACGACGCCCACGACCCACGGTAGGCGCTCGCTCATGGACGCCAGGAAATCGTAGCCCAGCGCGGCCGAGCCACCGACCTGGGTCGTGATCCCCGCTCCCGCCGGGATGGCTCGCAGGCCGGGGATCATGGCCGTCGCCTCGGGCAGCGAAGGGTCGAGCGGGCTGATGGCGTCGAAGCGCACCGTGGAGCCGCGGACGTAGGCCCCCAGGAGCGCAGTCAGGGCGGCCGGGCGCTGGTCGGCCGGGGCGGCGTAGAGGGCCTCGATCGCGGCGGCGCCGAGCGGCTGGCCGGTCTGCGGGTCGGTGAGGCCGCTGAAGGGGCTCTCCACCCGATCGATGTGGGGCTGGGCCGCCAGCCGGGCGGCGTAGTCGGTGAGGGCCCGCACGTTGGCCGGGCTGAGCGGGTCGCCCTGGACCGTGGCCAGGACGGTGATGGGCGTCGTCTCGCCGGGCGGGAAGTCGTCCTGGAGGGCGACGTAGGCATCGCGGCTCTCCAGGCCCGGTGGATAGATCGCCGCTCCGGGGATGCCCTGTTCGATCCGGAGGGCCGGCGTGCCGACCCACACGAGCAGGACGACGAGGGGCACGAGCACGGCCAGGGGATGGCGCATCACGGTGTGGGCGACCCGGCCCCAGGCGCTCTCGTGGGCCTCAGGCGGCCGAGCCAGGGGATCGAGGGCCGGCCGGCGGCGCCGGCGGCCCCACAGCCCGGCCAGGCTGAGCCGCGTGACGCGGGGCCCGAGCATGCCCAGCAGCGCCGGCAGGAACGTGAGAGCGAAGACGACCGAGCAGAGGACCACGATGGCCCCGCCCAGGCCGATGGAGCCCAGGGCGGACGACTTGAGGAAGAGCAGACCGGCCAGGCCGATGCCCACGGCCGTGCCACTGAAGACGACGGCCTTGCCCGAGGTGGCGACCGCTCGCTCCACGGCCAGGCCCACCGGCCGGCCCCGCTGCAGCTCCTCGCGGAAGCGGCTGACCAGGAACAGCGAGTAGTCGATGGCCAGGGCCAGGCCCAGCATCGTGGCGATGTTGAGGACGTAGACGCTCATCTCGACGTGCTGGGCCACGAGGGCCACGAGGGCCAGGGCGGCGGGGATGGCCAGGCCGGCCACGAGGAGCGGCATGGCCGCCGCGATGAGCGAGCCGAAGACCCCGACGAGGATGACGAGGGCCAGGGGCAACGAGACCGCTTCGGCCCGCTCCAGGTCACGCTGCGACTGGTCGGCCGAGTCCCGGGTCAGGGGGGCGTAGCCGGTGAGCTGGACGGTCGTGCCCGGGGGCGGGTCGATCTCCGCCCGAAGGGCATCCAGATCGTCGACGGACTGCTCGTCGGTGGCGTTCAGGTCAGCCACGACGTAGGTCATCGAGCGGTCGCTGGAGACGAAGCGGGCGGCGCCCGTCTCGGCGTAGCCGACGATGCCCGCGACCAGCGGATCGGCCTTCAGGCGGGCCAGCGATCGGCCGACCTGAGCCTGGTAGACCGCGCCCCCGGCGTCGGTCCCGGCGGGCGCCCGGAAGAGGATGACGAGGGCGCTCTGGCCGGTCCCGAAGTCGGCCGCCAGGCGATCCGCGACATGAGCCGACTCCGAGCTCTCGTCGAGCCAGCCCCCGGAGCCCAGCTCCTTGGAGGCGCCCACGGCGAGGGGCACGGAGAGGAGGGCCAGGACCACGGCCAGGAGCACGATCGCCCGACGGAAGCGATAGACGAATGCGCCCCAGCGAGCGAACACGGCGACCCCTTCGTGACGGAACCTCGATCAGACCGTGGCGATGATAGAGGCGCTAGGCTGTTGGCCATGCCTACCAGCCCTGACGCCGTCGGCCCGGTCATCGCCCGCCTCGGGACGCTCGGCGTCTGGTCGAGCATGGAGGCCCGACCGGTCGCGGAGCAGATCGCCTATGCCCAGCGGGCCGAGGTGCTCGGCTTCGGGGCGGTGTGGGCCAACGAGATCAGCGGCCGCGAGCCGTTCGCTCTGGTCGGCGCCCTGGCCACCCGGACGGAGCGCGTGGGCCTGGCCCTCGGGGTGGCCTCCATCTACGCCCGCGACGCGGCCGCCGCGCGCGCGGGGGCCCGCACGCTCGCAGAGTTGAGCGGCGACCGCTTCGTGATGGGCTTGGGCGTATCGCACCCCGAACGGGTGGAGGACGAGCGGGGCCACGTCTACCAGCGGCCCCTGCCGGCCATGCGGTCCTACCTCGAGGCCTGGGAAGGGGCGCCCTACACGGCCCATCGGCCGCGCCAGGAACCGCCGCTCATCCTGGCCGCGCTGCGGGGCGGCATGCTGGGCCTGGCCGGCGCTCGGACCGAGGGGGCCTTCCCCTACCTCGTGCCGGTGAGCTACGTGGCCGGCGCCCGCGCCCGGCTGGACGCGGCAGCCGCCGACGCGGGACGGCCCGGCCGGCCGGCCCTGATCGTCAACCTCCCGGCCATCCCCGATGAGGACCCTGCCACGGCTCGGGCCGGGGCCCGGACCTACCTGGCCGGCTACCTGCGCCGACCGGCCTATCGCGACAACCTGCTCGAGCAGGGCTTCAGGGAGACGGACTTCGCCGCTACCGGCAGCGATCGGCTGGTCGACGAGCTCGTCGCCTGGGGCGCGCCCGAGGCCATCGCCGCGCGGGCCTCGGCCCTCCGCGAAGCGGGCGCGGATCACCTCGTCGTGATGCCCATCTCATCCTCCGGCACGGTCAGCGACCCGGCCGCCCTCGAGTCCCTGGCTCGGACGCTGATCCAGTGACCGCCGCCGGCGTGCCTGCCGCCGGCGCGCCCGCCGCGGCGTCCAGACTCCCGTAGCATCGAGACAAGGAGGCAAGACCTATGCCTGGCTGGGGAGTGATCCCCTCGATCCGGGTGCGCGACATGCGAGCGACCCTGGCCTTCTACACCGACCAGCTCGAGTTCTCGCTCGACAGGGGCGGTGAAGGCGAGACGAACGCCTCACTGAGTCGAGGCGACGGGCGTCTGATGATCGAGACCGCCGGTGACTTCTACAGCGCCTCGTACAACGAGGCGATCAAAGGACGACTCGGTACGCCGTCCGCGACGGCGTTGTACATCGAGGCCCAGGATCTCGCTGGCTTCCACGCCCGGCTGAAGGCCGCTGGGGCGGTCCGGATCGTCGATCCCCTCGCCACACGGCCATGGGGTCAAGACGAGTTCACCGTCGAGGATCCTGAGGGTAACTGGCTCACCTTCTGGGAGAGGCTCGACCACGCCTGAGCAGACGCTCGGCGACATCGAGCAGGATGCCGGGATGACCAGCCCCCGGCGGCCGCGCGTGGCCACGTTCGACTGTTACGGCACGCTGGTCGACTGGGAGGGCGGTGTGGCCTCCTTCCTCTACCAGCTCGCCTTGCGCCGCGGCGACCCGGAGCCTGGACCCGGGATGGCCCTCCGCGACCGCTGGGAGGAGCTCCAGTTCGAGCTCCTGGGGGGACCGTACCTCCCCTACCGGGAGGTGCTGGCCCGCAGCCTGGAGACCTGGTGCATCGAGCGCGGCTACGGCTGGGATCCCGAGGATGGGGCGGCGCTAGCCACGGCCATGGGCAGCTGGCAGCCCTTCCCCGACACGCGACCGGCGCTGCTCCAGGCGCACCAGCAGGGCCTGCGGCTGGTCATCCTCTCCAACACCGACCGGGCCATCATGGACCACACCCTGCGCCAGCTGGACCTGCCCTTCGACGACGTGGTCGTGGCCGAGGACGCCCAGGCCTACAAGCCGGCCGACCGGAACTTCGAGTTGGTGCTGGAGCGGGTGGGCGTCCCGGCCGGCGAGGTCGTCCACGTGGCCTTCGGCTTCAAGTACGACATCGGCCCGGCCCAGCGCCACGGGCTGCGGACAGCCTGGGTCAACCGCCACGTCGAGGAGGCACCGGGGCCGGAGCGGCCCGATCACGAGTGGCGCGACCTGTGGGGTCTGGCCGCGCTGATGGGCGGTCCAGGACCGACCTCGGCGCGGAACGAGCTCCAGGAGCTGGCCGGCACCGGTCGCGAGGGCGCGGCCGCGGGCTAGGTGCGGCTGGCCACGACCCGATAGATGCCGCCACCGGCCAGGTCGCAGACGTACAGGTTGCCGTCGTCGCCTTGCCCGAAGGAGCTCATCGTCAGCGAGGTGTCGAGGAGGATGGGCGCTGATACCTGACGCCCCGCCGCGGCGGCCGTTCTGGCGGCCGCATCGACGAAGCCCCGGATGCGGCCCGAGCACTCGTCGCCCATGAGGTAGATGCCGGCCAGGGCCGGCTGGTCCGTCCCGCGATCGACGAAGCCCCCGATGACGGCGCAGTCACCCGTGCCGTGGTCGTACGTCGCGACGGGCAGGGTGAGGCCCGTCCGGCGGCAGCCGCTGGCGGGCGGGTAGCAGCTGGTGCCCTCCATGATCCGCCAGCCCAGGTCCTGGCCGCCGCGCCCCCGAGGCAGGAAGTCCACCTCCTCATGGGCCCCCTGGCCCACGTCGCCGATGATCAGATCACCGGTCGAGCGGTCGAACGAGAAGCGCCACGGGTTGCGCAGGCCGTAGGCCCAGATCTCGGCCCGAGCAGCGGTACGTCCGGCGAAGGGGTTGTCGGCCGGGATGCCGTAGGCCAGGCCCCCGCTGGCCGCTCCGGGACGCACATCGAGGCGCAGGATCTTGCCCAGGAGGACCCCCAGGTCCTGGGCCCGGTTGCCCGGATCGCCACCGCTGCCGCCGTCGCCGAGAGCGACATAGAGGTCGCCATCCGGCCCGAAGGCGAGCTGGCCGCCGTTGTGGTTCTGGAAGGGCTGGGCGACCTTGAGGAGGGCGCGGGCCGACGACGGATCGGCGTGGGTCGCGTCCTGGCGGCGGTACTCGGCCACGATGGTGTTGCCGGTGGCGCTCGAGTCGTCCGTGTAGTCGACGAAGAAGCGCCCGTCGCTGGCGTAGGTCGAGCTGAAGGCCAGGCCCAGCAAGCCCTGCTCCACGTAGCCGGAACCGACCAGGTCGCGGATGTCGAGGAAGGGCGCGGCCTGCAGGTCACCGGTGGGGCCGATGACGCGGATCCGGCCCTCTCGCTCGACGACGAAGAGGCGGCCGCTGCCGTCCCCGGGAGCGACGATGCCGACCGGCTGCTGGAGCCCGCTGACGAAGCGCTGCAGGGAGATTTGGAGGCCGGCCAGCGAGGCGGTCTGCACGGGCGTGGGTCGGCTCGTCGAGGTGGTCGGTGGCCTGCTGACCCCCGAGGCGGTCGGGCTCGGGCTGAAGCCGAGGCTCGCGCTCGGGCTGGGGCTGGCGGTCGGGGTGCCCGTGCAGGCGACGAGGACCGCGCTCATGCCCACGGCCAGGAGCGGTCGTGCGCCACCCCCCGGCAGCCCGCGCATCGCGGGAGTGTAGCCCGGACACGACGGAACCCGGTGCCGAAGCACCGGGTCCCGATGTCGTGACTTCAGACGAGCGGGCCCGACCCAAGGGTCAGGCCTGCCGGCCTCCGATCAGGCTCGCCGCGAGGCGAAGCAGTCGTTGCAGTAGACCGGCTTGCCGCTGGTCGGCTGGAACGGGACCTTGGCCTCCTGCCCGCAGCTCGAGCAGGTCGTGGTGAACATCTCGCGCGGCGCGCGGGGGGCGCCGTAGCCACCGCTGTGGCCGCCGTAGCCGCCCGAACCGAACGAGCTGCCGGCGCCATAGCCGCCGTCGCCACGCTGGGCCTTGCGGGCCGCTCGGCAGGACGCGCAACGGCGCGGCTCACTGAACTGCCGGTTGGAGTAGAACTCCTGCTCACTGGCCGTGAACGTGAACGCCTGTCCACAGTCGGCGCAGGTCAGGATCTTGTCCGCGTACAAACGAAACTCCCTTTCGACGGCTTCCGCGACCCGAACCTCGCGGAGACCGAAGAGGGAGCGAGCGTGTGTGCCGTGCTGTTCTTGTGCTCGCCGGTGCGAGCTTGCGGGCGGACCATAGCGCATCCGTGCGCGGAGGGGAAGGGGTGATTTTTCGCTCGTCCGAGCGGCGCTGGACGGGCCGCGAGGCCCGGGGCCCCCAAGAGAGGTCGATCAGCCCGGAAGGGCCGGGTCGCGAGCCTCGGGGTCGAGCCCCAGCTCCGCCACCGCGGCCGCCGCGCGGGCCGGCTCGATGGTCCCGCAGCGGGCCAGCCCGGCCAGGACAGCGAGGACGATCGACTCGGCGTCGACCTCGAAGAAGCGGCGGAGGGCCAGCCGGCCGTCGCTCCGGCCGAAGCCGTCGGTGCCCAGGCTGGTCCAGCCGTCGCCCGGGATCCAGCGCGCGACCTGATCGGGCACGGCCTTGACCCAGTCGGTGGCGGCGACGATGGGCCCGGCCGCCGCGGCGTCGGCCAGCTGCTGGCTGACGAAGGGCACCCGCGGAGACTCGGTCGGGTGGAGCCGGTTCCAGCGCTCCACGGACAGGGCCTCGCGGCGCAACTCGCTGAACGAGGGCGCACTCCAGACCTCGGCCGCCACGCCATAGCGCTCGGCCAGGATTGTCTGGGCGGCCCGGACCTGCTGCATGATCGAGCCCGAGCCGAGGAGTGTGGCGCGCGGGGCCCGCTTGCCGCCCTTCACCTTCGGCGCCGGAGCCAGGCGATAGAGCCCCCGGACGATGCCCTCGTCGACGCCCTGGGGCCGGGTCAGCTGCTGGTAGTTCTCGTTGTAGAGGGTGAGGTAATAGAAGACGTCCTCACCCCGTCCGAACATCGCCTCCAGGCCGGCCTGGACGATGGTCGCCGTCTCGTAGGCGAAGGCCGGGTCGTAGACGCGGCAGGAAGGATAGGCCGAGGCCAGCAGCAGGCTGTGCCCGTCGTCGTGCTGGAGCCCCTCTCCGTGGAGCGTCGTGCGGCCGGCCGTGGCGCCTACCAGGAAGCCGCGGGCCCGGACGTCGCCCAGGGCCCAGAAGGCGTCGCCGGTGCGCTGGAAGCCGAACATCGAATAGAAGATGTAGAAGGGGATCATCGGCTCGGCATGGGTGGCGTAGGCCGTGGCGGCGGCCTGGAACTCGGCCGCTGCACCGCCCTCCGTGATGCCCTCTTCGAGGACCTGGCCGTCGGTCGCCTCGCGGTAGCTCAGGATGAGGTTCGAGTCGACGGGGTCGTAGAGTTGGCCGTGGGGGGCGTAGATGCCGACCTCCCGGAAGAGCGGGTCGAGGCCGAAGGTCCGCGCCTCGTCGGGCACGATGGGCACGACCCGCGGCCCGATGCCGGGATCGCGGATCAGGTTGCGGAGGAGCTTGGCGAAGGCCATCGTGGTCGAGACGGGGGTCTCGCCCGAGCCGGCGTCGAACTCGGCGTAGGCCGATGCGGCCGGCAGCTCGAGCTCCTTGCTGACGACCACGCGGCGGGGCAGCGGTCCGCCCAGGGCCCGGCGCCGCTCCATGAGGTACTCGATCTCCGGGGCGTGGGGGCCGGGGTGGTAGAAGGGCGCGTCGTGGAGCTTGGCGTCGGGGATGGGCAGCTCGAGGCGATCGCGGAAGATCTTCAGCTCGGCCTCGGACAGCTTCTTGGCTTGGTGGGTGATGTTGCGGGCCTCGACGCCCGGCCCCAGGGTCCAGCCCTTGACCGTCTTGGCCAGGATCACCGTCGGGGCGCCGCTGAAGGAGCGGGCCGCGTCGTAGGCGGCGTAGACCTTCTGGATGTCGTGGCCGCCGCGCCGGAGGCGCTTCAGGTCGTCGTCGCTCTGGTCGGCCACGATGGCCTGGAGGCGCGGGTCGGGACCGAAGAAGTGCTCCCGGATGTACGCCCCGGACTCGACGCTGAACTTCTGGAACTCGCCGTCGAGCGTCTCGTTCATCTTGTGGACCAGGACGCCGTCCTCGTCGCGCGCCAGCAGCGGATCCCACTCCCGACCCCAGATGACCTTGATGACGTTCCAGCCGGCGCCCCGGAAGAGGCCCTCAAGCTCCTGGATGATCTTGCCGTTGCCGCGGACCGGACCGTCCAGTCGCTGCAGGTTGCAGTTGACGACGAAGGTCAGGTTGTCGAGGCCGTCGCGGCCGGCCAGGCCCAGGGAAGCCAGGGCCTCGGGCTCGTCCATCTCGCCGTCGCCCAGGAAGGCCCAGACGTGGTTCTCGGACGTGTCCTTGATGCCGCGAGCCTTGAGGTAGCGGTCGAAGCGGGCCTGATACACGGCGGCCAGCGGGCCGAGGCCCATGGAGACCGTGGGGAACTCCCAGAAGTCGGGCATCAGCCGCGGATGGGGGTACGAGCTCAGCCCCTCGCCGGGCACGACCTCGCGGCGGAAATGGTCGAGCTGGGCCTCGCTGAGCCGACCCTCGAGGAAGGCCCGGGCGTACATCCCGGGTGAGGCATGGCCCTGGAAGAAGACCTGGTCGCCCATGCCCTCGGCGTCTTTGCCCCGGAAGAAGTGGTTGTAGCCGACCTCGTAGAGGGTCGCCGCGCTGGCGTACGTGGCCAGGTGGCCGCCGATGCCGGCGGTCAGGTTGTTGGCCCGCAGGACCATGGCCACCGCGTTCCAGCGGACGAGGCGGCGGAGCCGGTGCTCGATGTCCTCGTCGCCCGGGAAGTCGGGCTCCTGCTCGGGGCTGATCGTGTTGATGTAGCGGGTCTGGGTCAGCGGCGGCAGGCCGATGCGGAGGTTACGGGCCTCCTTGAGGACCTTGTAGAGGATGAACTGGGCCCGATCCGGCCCATCGGGTTCGCTCTTGACGACCGAGTCGAGGGCGTCCAGCCAGTCCTGGGTCTCGGCCGAGTCGCGGTCCGGCAGCTGGCGCTTGAAGTCGCCGTACGTATCGAACATGCCGAGCCCATCTTAGGGCCGCTCGGCTCGCGCCGTGGTGGGCGGCGTATCCTCGGGCCATGAACGCTCGTGCCGCAGCCGCCGCGCTGCCCGACGACCCCGTCGTCCCCTCCCCCACGGCCCGCCTCACGGGCCACGGCCTGGGCATCGACATCGGCGGCACGGGCATCAAGGCCGCCGTGGTCGACCTGGCCACCGGCGAGCTGGTGACGGAGCGGATCCGGGAGAAGACGCCCTCGCCTTCGACGCCCGAAGCGGTGGTCGACGTGGTGGCCGACATCTGCCACCGCCTGGAGGCCATGGGCGCCCTGACGCCCGACCTGCCGGGCGGGGCCGGTTTCCCGGCGGTCATCAAGGCCGGCCGGCCGATGACCGCCTCGAACGTCGACGAGGGTTGGATCGGCGCGCCCGCCCAGCAGCTGCTGAGCCAGCGTCTGGGGCGGCCCATCGAGGTCCTCAACGACGCCGATGCGGCCGGCGTGGCCGAGATCAGCCACGGGGCCGGCAAGGGCAAGGCTGGCACGGTCCTCCTGCTGACCATCGGCACAGGCATCGGCTCAGCCCTCTTCGTCGACGGGCTGCTGGTCCCCAATCTGGAGCTGGGTCACCTGGAGTTCCACGGCAAGGACGCCGAGCACCGCCTCTCCGGCGCGGCGCGGGAGCGGCGCAAGCTGGGCTGGAAGCGCTGGGGCCGCGAGTTCGACGCCTACCTGAAGGCCATGGAACGCTGGTTCTGGCCGGACCTCATCATCCTCGGGGGCGGCGTCAGCAAGTCGCTCGACAAGTACGAGAAGTACCTCTCCACGCGGGCCCCGCTGGTGCCCGCGGCGATGCTCAACACGGCGGGCATCGTCGGCGCGGCGATGGCCGGGGCGAACGCCGCGCGCGCGGCTCGAGCCACGACGGTCCCGCCGGCCACCGGCAGTCGATCGTCCCGGCCCAGCACGGCCAGGCCCCCAGCCGCCGGGCGGCGGTCCGCAGGGCCCCGATCAGCCGGATCTCGATCGACCGGGCACTGACCCGAGCGGCGCCCATCTCGTCGCCCGTCCGTCACGTGTACGTCCACCTCGTCGACGCGACCTACGAGCTGTTCCGGGCCCATTTCGGGCGGCCCCCGGTCCAGGCGCCCGACGGACGGGCCGTGGGCGCCACCGTGGGCCTCGTCGAGTCGCTCCTGGGGCTCCTGCGCGAGCCGCGGGTGACCCACGTCGGGTGCGCCACCGACCACGTCATCCGTTCCTGGCGCAACGATCGCTGGCCCGGCTACAAGACCGAGGCCGGCATGCCGCCCGAGCTGCTGGCTCAGTTCGCGCTGGCCGAGGAGGCGATGCGGACCTGCGGCCTCGTGGTCTGGCCCATGGTCGAGTTCGAGGCCGACGACGCCCTGGCCGCCGCGGTGGCCCGCTACGCCGACGCCCCGGACGTCCAGCGGGTCATCGTCTGCACGCCGGACAAGGACCTGGCCCAGCTCGTGCGCGAGGACGGGCGGGTCATCTGCTTCGACCGCCGCAAGGGCCTGCCCATCGACGCCGACGCCGTGCGGGCCAAGTTCGGGGTGGATCCGGCCAGCATCCCCGACTACCTTGCCCTCGTGGGCGACAGCGCCGACGGCTTCCCGGGCCTGCCCGGCTGGGGGGCCAAGTCAGCCGCCGCGGTGCTGGCTCGCTACGGCCACCTGGAGGCCATCCCGGAACGTGCTTCAGCCTGGGACGTGGCCGTCCGCGGCGCCCCGAGCCTGGCCCAGGCCCTGCGCGAGGGCCGGGAGCTGGCCTTCCTCTTCCGCGAGCTGGCCCTCCTTCGAGCGGACGCGCCGGTGGGCGAGACGCTCGATGAGCTGCGCTGGCGGGGGGTGCCGCGGGCCCCGTTCGAGGCCCTGGCCGCGGAGCTCGGCGCGCCTCACCTGCTGAGCCGCGTCCCGCGCTGGGCAGCGGGCTGATCCGGGCCGCCTGCGTCAGCCCGTAGCGCGATGTGCTACAGTGGGTTGGTGAGCAAGACCATCCCCCAGCGCGACCTTCGCAACCGCAACGCGGAGGTGATCGCCGCGGTCGTGGAGGGCGAGACCTTCCTGATCACCCGGCACGGCACGCCCGTGGCCGAGGTGGCACCCGTGCGGATCGGACGGCAGACGCTGGTCACGCGCGGGGCACTGACCGCCGCGGTCAGGGCCGGCCCACGGCTGGACGCACGGCGCTTCCGCGGCGACCTCGATCGGATCATCGATCAGGCCCTTGACTGATCCGCCTGATGCGGTGCGGCGCCTGACCGATCGACGATGAGCGCGGGGTTGCTCGATACGTCCGTCGTCATCGACTGGTCAGACCCGGCCGTGCTGGCGGTGCTGCCCGACGAAGTGGCGGTCTGCGCGATCACCTTGGCCGAGTTGGCCGCCGGACCCCATCTGACCGCCGACCCGGCCGAACGGGCCCGGCGCCAGGCGCGGCTCGAAGAGGCCGCCGCGCTCTTCGAGCCGTTGGCCGTGGACGGCGCCGCAGCACGAGCCTACGGACGGGTCGTGGCCGCGGTCGCAGCCGGCCGCCGTACCCCGAGGCGACGCGTGGCCGACCTCCTCATCGCAGCCGTGGCCCTGGCCAACGAGCTGCCCCTCTACACGCGCAACGCCCGCGACTTCGAGGATCTCCAGGAGCTTCTCGAGGTCGTGGCTGTCTGATCGGAGGCCGGCCTACGCCTGGGCCGGGAGCCGGACCGGCAGGACGCCTGCTTCGACGGTCAGTCGCAACAAGCCCCCGAGCAGGGGGGCCAACGGGCTGCCGTCGAGCTGGCCGGCGGTCGGGCCTTCGAGCTCGAGCTCGAAGGCCCGACCCAGGAACCACCGTGCCCCGCTGGCGTCGGGCCGGCCGCGGAGGGCCAGCGAGCCCAGGGTCCGGGCCAGTCCCAGCGGCCCCGCGGCGGTCACCAGGCAGAGGTCGAGCAGGCCATCGTCGACGCGGGCCTCCGGGCTGGGCCGCAGGTAGACCGCGTAGCGCGCGGTGTTGCTGGTCACGAGCTGCCAGGCCCGGCCCTCCCAGGCCGGAGCGCCCTCGACCCGCAGGCGAGCGCCGAAGGGCCGTGCCGCGGGGATGGCCCGGGCCAGGCCCAGACCGATGGCCAGGGGCCCGACCCGTCGCTTCAGCCCGGCGTCGGTGGCCCGCAGGCCGGCCGCATCGAGCCCCAGGCTGCAGGCCAGGCAGAAGCGCACCCAGCGCCCGTCGTCGAGCTCCAGGCGGCCCAGATCCAGATACCGCGTCCGACCGTTGACCAGGAGCCGGGCGGCCCACTCGGGGCGGAGGGGGATGCCGAGCTCGCGGGCCACGACGTTGGCCGTGCCCCCGGGCAGGATGCCCAGCACCAGCGGCGTGCCCACGATGGCCGAGGCCAGGTCGCGCAGGGTGCCGTCGCCGCCGGCCGCGACGAGCAGCTCGATCCCATCGCGGCGGGCCTCGTCGACGAGCCGATCACCCAGCACCCCGGGCAGGCGATGGACGACGTCCACGGCAAGGCCCGCCGCCGCGAAGGTGGGCAGCACCCGCTCGACGGGGTACGGTCCGCGGAACGAGTACGGGTTGTCGACGATGCGGACGCGCACGCGGATCAGGGCGTCCGACGGTCGGGGCGCCGCCTGGGCCAGCTGCGCCCGAGCTTCGCGCGGTCGGTCACGCGGCCAGCAGACGCAGCAGCTCGGGGTGATGGGCTGGCGGTCCGGCCACCACGGCCACGGTCCCCGAACGCGCCGCCAGGTCCAGCCAGGGCCCGCCGCGGGCGTCCGTCACCGTGGCTCCTGCCTCGGCCGCGATGAGCCCCGCCGCGGCCACGTCCCAGGTGGACAGGCCGCGGTTCTGGACGAGGACGTCGAAACGCCCGTCGGCCACGTAGACGAGGCTGAGGGCGGCACTGCCCAGGTCGCGCCGGGCGCGGACGGCTTGCACGATGGCCCGCTCCCGATTGCGCCAGCCACGATGGGCCACGGCCACCATGGCCAGGCAGTCCGCCAGTCGCTCGGGCTGGGGCTTGCGGATGAGGCGCCCATCGAGGAAGGCGCCCCCGCCCCGGAGGGCCGTGAAGAGCTCGTCGCGGCTGGGGTCGTAGACGACGCCGAGGACCGGCCGCCCGTCCTCGGCCAGGGCGATGCTGGCCCCGAAGATGGGTAGGCCGTTGGCGTAGTTGATGGTCCCGTCGAGGGGGTCGACCAGCCAGGCCCGACCGACGCCAGCGCTAGGCTCCGGCCCCCGGCCCCGCTGGCCCCGGTGATGGCCGGACTCCTCGGCGATGATCGCATCGTCCGGATAGGCCGCCCGGATGGCCTCCAGGATGAGGGCCTCCGAGAGCATGTCGGCCTCGGTCACCACGTCACGGGGGCCCTTGGCCTCGACGTGGCTCAGGCGACCCAGGTGCTCCAGCTGGATAGCCCCCGCACGCCGCGCAGCATCGACGGCCAGGTCCAGTTCCCGCTCGTACACCCCCCAAGCGTAGCCGGCCGGCGACGGGGGCCCGATGGGGCACTGCGACGGTCTCGAGGTGGGGCCTCTTGCGCGGTTCGGGGCCAGCCCCCAACATGCCCGCCATGCCCGGCGGGAGAGCGGTCAGCCCCAAGATCTGGACGCTCGTTGCGGCCGTCCTCGGCTCGGGCATCGTCTTCCTCGACTCGACCGTGGTGAACGTGGCCCTGCCGGCCATCGGCCGCGAGCTGCCGCGCCTCTTCGTCGGTCAGCTCGAGGGCCAGTCCTACGTCTACAACGGGTACCTGCTGACCCTCAGCGCCCTGCTGATCCTGGCCGGCGCGCTCAACGACCGTCTGGGCCGGCGGCGCATGTTCCTCGTCGGGCTGGCCGGCTTCGGGCTCACCTCCGTGCTCTGCGGCCTGGCCCCGGACATGGAGCTGCTGGTCCTGTTCCGCCTCCTGCAGGGCGCGGCGGGGGCCCTCCTGGTCCCCGGTTCGCTGGCCCTCATCACGGTCGCCTTCGACGGCGAGGAGCGCGGCTGGGCCATCGGCGTGTGGGCCGCGGCCTCCTCGGCCACGACGCTCCTGGGTCCGCTGGTCGGCGGCCTCCTGGTCGACGACGTGACCTGGCGGGCCGTCTTCCTGATCAACGTGCCGTTCGTGCTGGCCGGCCTGTGGGTCACCTGGCGCCACGTCTCGGAGAGTCGCGACGCGGCGGCCAGCCATAGCCTTGACTGGCTGGGGGCCAGCGTCGTCGCCCTGGCCGTGGGCGGGCTGTCGTTCGGGGCCATCTTCGGCCAGCAGCGCGACTGGCAGGACCCACTCGCCTTCATCGCCCTGGGCCTGGGCATCGTGGCGGCCATCGTCTTCCCCTTCCTCATGCGCAGCCGCCGTGACCCGCTCGTACCCCTGGAGCTCTTCCGCTCGCGCGACTTCAGCACCACGAACCTCTCGACGTTCCTCATCTACGGCGCCCTCTACGTCTCGTTCTACTTCCTGACCCTCTTCACCCAGAACACCCTCGGCTACACCGCCGCCGCGGCCGGCCTCTCGGGGCTGCCGGGTTCCGTGGCCCTGATCGGCTTCTCGCCGCGCTTCGGGGCCCTAGCCGCCCGATACGGACCACGCCGGTTCATGGTCCTCGGCCCGCTGCTCATGGCCCTGGGCATCCTCTGGCTGGCCCGGGCCCCGGCCGACAGCTCGCCCTGGATCCTGCGGGCGACGGACCTCGCCAGCTTCATCCCCTCGAGCGGCTACCTGATCGACTTCCTGCCCGGTCAGCTGGTCTTCGGCATCGGCCTGACCATCATGGTGGCCCCCCTCACGACGGCACTCATGGCCTCCATCCCGGTCGAGCGTTCGGGCTTGGGCTCGGCCATCAATAACGCCATCTCGCGGGTCGGGCCGCAGCTGGCCGGAGCGGTGATCTTCGTCGTCATCACCATCAGCTTCTACAACGGCCTGGCCGCCAGGGTGCCCGGGCTGGCCGTCGACTCGACCGCGGTCCGGCAGCGGATCGCGCCGCTCAACGTGCCTGCTTCGGGCACGCCGGCCGACGAGGTCGCGGCCGCCCAAGCGGCCTCCACCGAGTCGTTCCATCTGGCCATGCTGGTCAGCGCTGGCCTGTTGCTCGCGGGCGCGGCGGTGAACGCGGTCGGCATCTCCTCAGGGGTGGCCGTGCAGGTCAGCGATCGGCGCGAGCAGGCTGCGGCCGCTCCGGCGGAGGGCACGGGCGAAGGCGCCTGAGGCTCCCGCCTCCGGCACCGAGGAAGGCGCGCCGCGCTCAGGCCGGCCTGACCACGGCGCTCAGGTGCACTTGACGACGAGCGTCCCCACCTGCCAGGCGGATTGATCGGCGTCGAGTGGCGGCCCCTGGCGGGTGAACGTGGCGCTCTGCCCGGGCGCGATCTGGTCGGTCAAGAACAGCACGTCGTCGGGGGCGTTGACGCCGCCCCGATTGACCCGGCAGGTGGCCGGCGAGGACTTGCTGCCGTCGTTGGTCACGGTCACCGTGACCTCGAGCCCGCCGTTCGCCAGCACCGACGCATCGTCGATGGTGGCGGGGAACGGTCCGACCCCGGCCAGGGCCACCCGGCCCAGGAGGGCGATGACCAGGAAGCCCACGCCCACGGCGGCCACGATCGTGGCATGGACCTGGGTCGCGCTGGCCCCGCCGATGTGACCGGGATTGCAGGTCTCGCACATGCCTACCCCCACGGGCGTGGGTCGTCCGCAGCGCTGGCAGTTATCGTGCGGGCCTTGGAGGAGCGCCTGCTCGGCGGCCGAGAGGTCGTCGGTGCGATTGAACACGGTCCAGGCAGCCTACCGCGGATGGGCCCAGCCGTCCCGGACGCGACCCCGCCGCTCGTCCTCAGGCCCCGACGGACGGGGCCAGGCCGGCCTCCAGGGCGACGTCGATCATGGCCTCGGTGGCCCGGGCCAGGGCGTCGGGCTCGAGGAAGGTCTCCTCCGAGCCGACATCCTCGGAGAGCACGTCGCTCACGGTCAGGATGCAGGCCCCCCGCACGTCGCGACCGGCACCTTGCTCGCGGGCAGCCAGGGTGAACAGCGCGGCGGCCTCCATCTCGAAGCCCAGGATGCCGCGCGAGCGCCACCTGGCCGCATAGTCGGCGTCGGGGTTGTAGAAGACGTCCACCGTGGCCACGGGGCCCACGTGGACGCGGCCCGGGAAGCGGGAGCGGGCGACGTCGACCAGGGCCCGGGTGAGGTCGAAGTCGGCCGCCGGGGCGTACGCATCGCCGTGCAGATACGTCCGCGTCGCGCCGTCCACCGGCGCCGCGGCCGTGGCCACGATGAGATCGGTGACCTTGATGCCCGGGCCGATCCCGCCGGTCGTGCCCACCCGCACGAAGCGGCTGACGCCGACCTTCAGGAGCTCCTCCATGATGATCGAGAAGCTGGGCGTGCCCATGCCGGTGGTCTGGACGCTCACCGGCTGTCCCCGGTAGGTGCCCGTGTAGCCGAACATCCGGCGCGTGTCGGCCACCAGCCTGGCGCCCTCGAGGCCGCCGTCGAAGCGGGCTGCGATACGGGTGGCGCGGTCAGGGTCGCCGGGCAGGAGGACGAGAGGGGCGTAGTCCCCGGGCTCGGCGCGCAGGTGGAGGGTGGGCATCGGCGGTCTCCTGCGATGTCCCCGGCGGTCGTCGGGTGCGGTGGATCGAGTCTATCGGCCGAGGCACGGTTTGCGCCGCGCCCGCGCGTGGGCTAGGGTCCCACCGATGAGCGGCCCCGCGGCGACGGTCGAGTTCCAGGACGTCACCAAGCGCTACGACCCGGGGACCCAGGGCCCAGGCGCCGTCAACGACCTCAGCTTCGCCGTGCCGGCGGGCAGGATCTGCGTCCTCGTCGGGCCATCCGGGTGCGGCAAGACGACCAGCCTCAAGATGGTCAACCGGCTCATCGAGCCGACCGCAGGCCGGATCCTCCTCGACGGCGTCGACGTGACGTCCCGGGAGCTGACCGAGCTGCGCCGGGGCATCGGCTACGTCATCCAGCAGGTCGGCCTCTTCCCCCATCAGACGATCGGCCAGAACGTGGCCGTGGTGCCCCGCCTCCTGGGCTGGGACGCCGGGCGGCGCCGGGAGCGGGCCGACGAGCTGCTGGGCCTGGTGGGCCTGGAGCCGGCTCGCTACCGCGACCGCTTCCCCAGTCAGCTTTCCGGCGGCGAGCGCCAGCGTGTGGGCGTGGCCCGGGCCCTGGCTGCCGATCCGCCGCTCATGCTCATGGACGAGCCCTTCGGGGCGGTCGACCCCATCGTCCGGGAGCGCCTCCAGAACGAGTTCCTGCGACTCCAGGAGCACCTGGCCAAGACGATCCTCTTCGTCACCCACGACATCGACGAGGCCATCAAGATGGGCGACCTGGTGGCCGTCATGCAGGCCGGCGGGCGGCTGGCCCAGTTCGGGCCACCGGACGACTTGCTGGCCCATCCGGCCTCCGACTTCGTGGCCCGCTTCGTGGGCTCGGACCGCGGCCTGAAGCGCCTCAGCCTGAGCCGCATCCGCGACGTCCAGCTGCAGGCCGTACCCACCGCCCGGCCCGGCGATCCGGCCGCTCCCGTGCGCCAGGCGGTCCAGGCCGATCCGTTCCCCTACCTGCTCCTGGTCGACGAGGCGAACCATCCCCTGGGCTGGCTCGACGAGGCTGACCTCCCGGCCGACGGGCCCCTGGACGCCGAGGAAGCCATCGCCATGTCGCCCCTCCTCAACCCCGAGACGACGCTCAAGGACGCCCTGGCCATGATGGTCGAGGCCGACGTCCAGGCCGGGGTGGTCGTCGACGGCACGGGCAGCCTCCTGGGCATCGTGACCTTCGAGTCGATCGGCCAGGCCCAGCGCGCTCCGGCCGCCTGAGGCCGGGGGGAGGCCCGATGGACTGGGGCTGGATCCTCGACCACCTCGACGACCTGGCCTTCCGGACGGCCCAGCACCTCTATCTCACCGCCATCGCTCTGGCCATCGGGCTGGCCATCTCCTTCGCCCTGGCTCTCCTGGCGGTCCGGCGGCGCTCGCTCTACCCGCCCATCGCCGGCCTGGCCAGCATCGTCTTCACGATCCCCAGCCTGGCCCTCTTCGCGGCCTTCGTCTCGATCACCGGCATCTCCGTCTGGACGGCCGAGATCCCCCTGATCCTCTACACCTTCGTGATGTACGTCCGCAATATCGTGGCCGGCTTCGACAGCGTCCCGCCCGAGGTGCGCGAGGCGGCGGACGGGATGGGCTACGGACGCCTGGCCCGCCTGTGGCGGATCGAGCTGCCGCTGGCCGTGCCGCTCATCATCGCCGGGATCCGGGTGGCCGCCGTCTCGACCATCGGCCTGGTGACCATCACCGGCATCCTGGGCGACCGTTTCGGGGGCCTCGGCTTCTTCATCTTCGAAGGCATCGCCCGGGGCTACTTCGCGACCGAGATGCTGCTGGGGGCAGTGCCCTCCATCGTCCTGGCCCTCCTCGTCGATCGGGCCCTGGTCCTGCTCCAGCGCCGCCTCACGCCCTGGGCCCACCCTGCCCGTCCGGGATCGGCCCCCGAGCCGGCGGCCGCCTGATGGGCCGCTGATGGGGTTCGTCAGCGCGGCCGTGGCCTGGTTCGCCGACGCCGCCAACTGGAGCGGCCCTGGCGGCATCCCCCAGCGGCTGCTCGAGCACGTCCTCGTCTCCGGCCTCGCGATGATCATCGCCCTGGCCATCGTCCTGCCCCTGGGTCTCTGGATCGGCCACCGCCGGCGCGGCGCGGCCGTGGCCGTGGGCTTGGCCGGACTCGGTCGAGCGGTGCCGACCCTGGCCGCCATCGCCATCGTCCTGCCCATCACCGCGGCTTACGACCCCCAGCTCGGCTTCAAGCTCTACCCCGTGGTGCTGGCCATGATCCTGCTGGCCGCGCCGCCCATCCTGGTCAACGCTTACACGGGCATCGTCGAGGTCGACCCCGACCTCGTCGAGGCGGCTCGGGGGATGGGCATGACCGGCCCTCAGGTCCTGGGCCGAGTCGAGCTGCCGCTGGCCCTGCCGGTCGTCATCGGTGGCATCCGCTCGGCCACGGTCCAGGTCATCGCCACGGCCACGCTGGGCTCGATCTTCGGCTTCGGCGGCCTGGGCCGCTTCCTCATCGACGGCATCGCCAACCACGACACCGGCCAGATCTTCGGTGGGGTCGTGCTCGTGGCGGCCCTGGCCCTCGTCGCGGAAGCCGGCCTGGCCGGCCTCCAACGCGTGCTCGCGCCGGCCAGGGGTGGATAGTTCCTGACAACACGGGTCCGGTGCGGGAGGCTAGAGTGGCCCGACCCGATGCAGGCCGGAGGGCCAGACACGGGGAGTAGAAGGAGACCCACATGCGGATCCGCCGCATGCTGGCCCTCGGGGCGTCGACGCTGGTGCTCTTCAGCGCCTGCGCGACGGGTGGGGGCAGCAGCACCAGTCCATCGTCCAGCGCCGGCAGCCCAGTGGCCTCGAGCAGCGGCAGCCAGACATCCTCGGCGTCGGCCACGGCGACGGCCGCCCCGCCCACGGTGAAGATCGGCTCGGCCGGCTTCTACGAGGTCAAGATCGTGGCCGAGATCTACGCCGAGGCCCTCGAGGCCAAGGGCTATAAGGTCGATCGCGTGGGCATCGGCCTGGGCACCCGTGACGTGACCAACCCGGCCCTCGAATCGGGCCAGATCGATCTCGAACCGGAGTACATCGGCAGCGAGCTCGCCGCCTACGATCCGGGCAAGCAGACCGGTGACCCGCAGGAGAACCTCACCAACCTGCAGGCCGTCCTGGCCACCAAGGGCGGCGGCATCACCGTCCTGCCGTTCAGTCCGGCAGCCGACCAGAATGCCTTCGTCGTCCGCCCCGAGACGGCCAGCCAGTTCAACCTGAAGACCCTCAGCGACACGACCGCCGTCCAGGATCAGCTCAAGTGGGGCCTGGCCACCGACTGCAAGACGAACCCGGTCTGCGCCGCGGCCCTCAAGTCCGCCTATGGCCTCCAGCCGAAGAACGTGACCTACCTCTCGGCCTGCGACACGCCCATGGCCCAGGCCCTGCTCAGCAAGACCATCGACGTGGGCGAGCTGTGCTCGACCCAGCCCGACATCTCGAAGAACGGCTGGACCGTCCTCCAGGACGACAAGCAGACCCAGCCGGCCGACAACATCGCCCCCCTCGTCCGCAACGACCTGCTGGCCAAGATGCCCGACCAGGACGCCTTCGAGGCCGTCCTCAACGCCGTCTCGGCCAAGCTCACCACGGCCGCCCTGACCCAGCTCAACGCCGCGTTCACGTTCGACAACAAGGACGTCAACGACATCGCCGCGGGCTGGCTCAAGGACAACGGCCTGGACCACTAGCCCGCGCGGCAGTCCGGCCGGGGCACGCGCCCTGGCCGGACACCGACCCACCCGATGATCGATCCGCAGTCAGGTCCACCGAACCTCATGCCCCCGCCCCCATCGGGCGCGCTTGACGCCTCCCTGCAGCTGGCCGACTGGCGCCGCCGGACGGCCGCCCTGTGGGCCGCCTGGCGCGCGGAGGCCAGCCTGGGACCCGCCCAGGCCGCCCGAGCCACGCTCGCCTTCCGCGCCGCCAAGGACGCGCTCTTCCGCGACCATCCCCAGTCGCCTCTGCCCGAGGAGGGCCGCGGCACGGCCTTCGCCGGACTGCGCTACTGGCCCTACGACCCGGCCTGGCGCCTGACGGTCCGCCTCGAGCCTGCCCTGGACATGTCCGCCGGCCCGTCGGCGGACACCCTGGCCCTGCCCTCCAGCGGGCCGGAGCCACTGGCCTTCCGCCGCCTGGCCAGCGTCGTCCTGGCCGGGCCCCTCACCGGTCGCCGCCTGAGCCTCTTCTGGCTGGAGGGCTATGCCGGCGGCCTCTTCCTGCCCCTGCGCGACGCGACCGCCAGCCGCGAGACCTATGGCGCCGGGCGCTACCTGCTGGACACCAGCAAGGGCGCGGACCAGGGTTGGGCGCCCGGCGCTGACGCGTTCGTCCTCGACCTCAACCTCGCCTATCACCCCTCCTGCGCCTACGATCCCCGGTGGGCCTGTCCCCTGGCCCCGCCCGAGAACCGTCTCGACCTGCCGGTCCGGGCCGGGGAGCGGCTGGCTACGGATGGCGACGGCTGACGCGAGTCGTTGACTCGCGTACCATCGGCCCGAGACCAGCCCTGGAGGATCCGTGACAGAACCTGCCCCTGCGCCCTGGAGTGACGCCGCGCGCCGTTTCATCGACGACCCGACCCGCTTCGCCACCATCGCCACCATCGACCCCCACGGGCTGCCCCGCCTGGCGGTCGTGTGGTATCGCCTCCAGGACGGCACCGTGCTCATCAACTCGCGGATCGGTCGGCGCTGGCCGGCCGACCTGCAGCGCGATCCGCGGGTCAGCCTCAGCGTCTCCGAGGCCAACGACTACGTGATCGTCCGGGGCCGGGCCGAGGTCGTGGCCACCGGGCCCCAGGCGCTGGCCGACATCCAGGCCCTGGCCCGCCGCTACCGCAGCGACCCGGCCGAGTTCGACGGTCAGCAACGGATCACCTTCCTCGTTCGCCCGGAGCACGTGGCGACCCACGGCCGGATCGCGTGAGGTGACCCGGCGAGTCGCCGTCCTGTGCGGCGGCTTCGGCGGGGCCCGCCTCGCCCAGGGTCTCCAGCTGGCCCTCGAGCCGGGTGCGCTGACGGCCATCGTCAACACCGCCGACGACCTCGAGCTCCACGGCCTGGCCATCTCGCCCGACCTGGACACGGTCATGTACACTCTCGCCGGCCAAGCCAACCTCGAGACCGGCTGGGGCCTTCGCGACGAGACATGGTCGGCGGCCGAGATGCTGGCCCGCTACGGCCAGCCGACCTGGTTCCGTCTGGGCGACCGCGACCTGGCCACGCACATCGTCCGCACGGCCCGCCTGCGCGACGGCGCCCGCCTGACCACGGTCACGGCCGAGCTGGCGGCCGCCCTGGGCGTCGCCTCCCGGCTCCTGCCGATGAGCGACGCGCCGGTCCGGACCCAGCTCCGCACGGCCGCCGGCTGGCTGCCCTTCCAGGTCTACTTCGTCGAACGGGCCCAGGCCGACGAGGTGCTCGAGGTCCGCTTCGAAGGCCTCGCCGCGGCGGCGCCCACGGCCGAGGTCCTCGAGGCCCTGGCCGGGGCGGAGGCCATCCTCCTGGCGCCCTCCAACCCCTACGTCAGCCTGGGGCCCATCCTGGCCCTGCCCGGGCTGACCGATGCCCTCCGCGCGGCGGCCGCCCCGGTCGTTGCGGTCAGTCCCATCATCGGGGGCGCCGCGGTCCGCGGGCCTGCCGACCGGATGCTGGCCAGCCTTGGCGCCGAGCCCAGCGCGGCCGGCGTGGCCCATCTCTTCGCTCAGCGCTACCCCGGGCTCGTGGACGGCTGGCTGATCGACAGGCTGGATGCCGGCCAGGCCGCCGAGATCGAAGCCCTGGGCGCCCGGGTGGCCGTGACCGACACGCTCATGAGCGGCCCGGCCGCCCGCCGGCGCGTGGCCGAGGCCAGCCTGGCCCTGGCCGCGGCCTGGACCCTCGCTCGGACCGAGTGAGCCGATGCCCGCTGCGGCCGACCTGTCGGCCATCCACGTCGTGCTGCCGATCCGCTCCCTGAGCGGGGGCAAGCTGCGCCTCGGGGCGGCCGTCGACGCCGAGGAACGGGCCGCGCTCATCGTGGGCATGCTGCGCCAGACCCTGGCCGTGTTGGCGGCCTGGCCACCGGCCGCGGCGGTCCACGTCGTGAGCCCGGATCCCGATGTCGCGGCCGTCGCCCTGGCCGCCGGAGCCCGGCCTCTCCGGCAGCTCGACGGGCGCCTCAACGCCGCCATCCGGGCCGCCCGGGACGTGGCCCAGGCCGAGGGAGCGACAGCCCTCCTGATCCTGCCCGGGGACCTGCCACTCCTCGACGCCGCAGCCCTGGATCGCTTCCACGAGGCCGCCGACGCGGCCCTGGCCGCGGGCCGCGGCCGGCCCATCGTGACCCTCGCCGCCGCCGACGCGGGCGACGGGACCAACGCCCTGCTCTGCTCACCACCGGCGACGATCGAGCCGAGCTTCGGGCCGCACAGCCTCGACCGCCACCTGCGGGCGGCCCGAGAGGCCGGGGCCAGCATCCAGGTCGTGGTCGACCCGACGCTCGGCTTCGACCTCGACACACCGGCCGATCTCGAGCGGCTCGACCCCCACCGGGTGACGGCCCTGGAGGCCCTCGGGGCGGAGGCCTCACCGGCGTGAAGGGCGACGGCGCCAGCAGCGTGGACGGCGGTGGCTCCAGCGCCGTGAGCAGCGGCTCCGAAGACGTGGAGCGCGGCCCCGGCGGCCCGCATCGGCTGCTGGCCGTGGCCCTCCCGGCCCTGCCCGAGGTGCAGGCCGGCGACGATCTGGCCGCGCTGGCCGCGGCGGCCTGGCGGCAGCTAGCGGCCGCCGAGCCCGAACTGGCGCCGCGGCCGGGGGATGTGCTGGTGGTGACCCAGAAGATCGTCTCCAAGGCCGAGGGGGCGGTGGTCGACCTGCGCGGGGTGGAGCCGCGCCCCGAGGCCCTGGCCTTCGCCAGGCAGTGGGACCGCGACCCGCGCCAGGTCGAGGTCGTCCTCCGCGAGGCCGCGGCCGTGGTGCGCATGGAGCGGGGCGTGCTCATCGCCCGGACCCGGCACGGCTTCGTCTGCGCCAACGCCGGGGTGGACGCCTCCAACGTCGCACCCCACACGGTCACGCTCCTGCCGCGCGACCCTGACGCCTCCGCCCGCGCCCTGCGGGCCACGCTGGCCGACCACCTGGGCCTCGCGGCGGCCGACGCGCCGGCGGTCCTCATCTCCGACTCCTTCGGCCGGCCCTGGCGCTGGGGCATCGTCGACGTGGCCCTGGGCCTGGCCGGCTTCGGACCGCTCGACGACCAGCGCGGCCGGCCCGACACCGCCGGCCGCCCGATGCGCTCGACCATCGTGGCCGTGGCCGACGAGATCGCCTCGGCCGCCGAGCTGGCCGCGGGCAAGACCAGCGGCCGGCCGCTGGTCCTCGTCCGGGGCGCCACGCTGCCGGCCGGTGAGGGCTCCATCGTCGCCGACATGGTCATGCCGCCGGCGGCCGACCTCTTCCCCTGAGCCCGGGTACCCTCAGGGGCATGAAGCTCGGCCTGCAGATCCCCTCCTTCACCTGGCCGGGGGGCGACGCCGCGATCGGTCCGACCCTGGCCCGCATCGTGCGCACCGCGGACGAGGTCGGCTTCGACTCCATCTGGGTCATGGACCACTTCTGGCAGATCCGCAGCGTCGGTCAGGCCGAGGAACCGATGCTGGAGGGCATGACGACCCTCGGCTTCGCCGCCGGCCTGACCCGTCGGGCTCGCCTGGGGCTCATGGTCGGGGGCATCCACTACCGCCAGCCGGGGCTGTGGGCCAAGGCCACCACGACCCTCGACGTGCTGACCGGGGGCCGGGCCTATCTAGGCATCGGGGCGGCCTGGAACGAGGCCGAATCGCGCGGCCTGGGCTTCCCCTTCCCACCCCTCCGCGAGCGCTTCGAGCGCCTCGAGGACACCCTCCGCTTCGTGACCGAGATGTGGCAGGGCGAGCGCGGCTCGGAGGCCGCCTTCAGCGGCCACGCCCTCATTGCCGAGCGAACCCTGAACAGCCCCCAGGTCCTCAGCCGGCCCCACCCCCCGATCATGGTCGGGGGGGGCGGCGAGCAGGTCACCCTCCGTCTCGTGGCCCGCTATGCCGACGCTTGCAACGTCTTCGGCGGCCCGGACATGCTGCGCCACAAATACGCCGTGCTGCGCCGTCATTGCGAGGCCGTGGGCCGCGACTTCGCCACGATCGAGCGGAGCAACCTCAACTCCATCGCCCTGGCTGAGGACGGCGGCTCCCGGGCAGACGAGCGGACCGTGACCCCGGGCCAGCTCGTCGAGCGCATCGGATCGTGGGCCGAGGCCGGCTCGCAGCACGCCATCTTCAGCCTCCGTGACGTCCATGACGTGGCCCGCCTGGAGCGTATCGGGCGCGACGTCATCCCCCAGGTGCGGGCCCTGGGCGATCCCAGCCCGATCCCCTGAGGAGGTCCCGAGCCATACTCCCTGGGGGTATACGACAGATGATGGTAGGATAGGGTCATGAGCCAGCCCACGACGGGGACGCCCCGCCTCACGATGATCGACGAGCCCCCCGCCGGCCAGCCGTCCACGACCCGGATCCGACCGGCCGAGACGATGGGCCCGCCCGCCGGCGAGGCCCCCCGCCCAGCTCCGAGCAGCGCCGTCCCGGGCGGCCCGGCCGGCGCCTCCGGCCAGCCCATCCGGACCCGGGTGGTCATCGTCGGCTCCGGGCCGGCGGGCCTGACCGCGGCCATCTATGCCGCGCGGGCCGCCCTCGAGCCCATCGTCATCGGCGGCTACGCCCCGGGCGGCCAGCTCATGATCACCAGCGACGTGGAGAACTATCCCGGGTTCGAGGAGTCCATCGAGGGCCCGGAGCTCATGGCCCGCTTCCGCAAGCAGGCGGAGCGCTTCGGGGCCCGGATCGTCGATGTCGACGTCGAGCGGGTCGACCTCGCCCACAGGCCCTTCGGGCTGTGGGCCGGAGGCCAGGAGTACCGGGCCGAGGCCATCATCGTGGCCACCGGGGCCAGCGCCCTGTGGCTGGGCCTGGACAACGAGACCCGCCTGCGGGGCAAGGGCGTCAGCGCCTGCGCGACCTGCGACGGGTTCTTCTTCCGGGGCAAGAAGGTCGTCGTCGTGGGCGGCGGCGACACGGCCATGGAGGAGGCTCTCTTCCTGACCCGCTTCGCGACCGAGGTGGTGGTCGTCCACCGGCGGGACAAGCTGCGCTGCTCACGGATCATGGAGGACCGTGCCCGGGGCCACGATCGGATCCGCATCCTGTGGAACAAGGAGATCGCGGACGTCCTGGGCGAGTCCGCGGTGAGCGGCGTCCTGCTGCGCGACACGGAGACAGGCGAGGAGTCCGTGGAGCCTACCGACGGCCTCTTCGTGGCCATCGGCTACCGGCCCAACACCGAAGCCTTCCGGGGCTGGCTGGGGGCTGACGAGCTGGGCTACCTGGAGGTCCAGGGCGACACGGGCTCGGCCATCGAGGGCGTCTTCATCGCTGGCGACGTCCACGACCATCGCTACCGCCAGGCCGTCACCGCGGCCGGCGAGGGCTGCAAGGCGGCCATCGACGTCGAGCGCTGGCTGGAGGCCAACGAGACCCTCGAGCCGGAGGCGGCGGTGAGCCCCGCGGCGGTCAGCCCGGCGGCCGTCTCCGGCCCGGCCTGAGCGCCGCCTCGCGCACCTCCTCGCGGCGCAGCCGGGCGCGCTCGTCGCGCATCCAGGCCAGCACCACGAGGGCCAGGGCCAGGGTGAAGAGGAGGTCCCCACCGACCCACATGATGGTCGCCCCCAGACGCTGGTCGTCGAGCGCGCCGGGCACTGTGGCATAGGTCGGGTAGATGACCGCTCCCTCGCTGTAGAGGACCATGCCCAGCAGGAGGTTGGGGGCCATGGCCAGCGAGATGTAGGCCAGCCGCCCGCCATGGCCGAGGCGGAAGGGACCCGGGTCGAGCCCCACCACCGGCCGCCAGAAGAGCAGGGCGGCGACGACGAAGAGCAAGTGCTCAGCGACATGGACCGGTGGGTGCTCGAGGGCCGCTTCGAAGAGCGGCCCTAGATGGGCCCACCACATCACCGCGGCGAAGGCCGCCCAGCCCAGCGGCGGCCAGGCCAGGGCGGCTACGAACCGTGACTCGAGCCCGGCCAGCAGGATCCGCCGCCAGGACGGGGAGGCGGCCCGCAGGAGCAGGGTGATGGGGGCGCCCAGGAGGAGCAGGGGGGCGGCGACCATGGTCAGCAGGAGGTGCTGGACCATGTGGGCCGAGAAGGAGGTCTCACTGATCTCGACCAGGGGGCCCATGAGGGCCACGCCCAGGATGGCCAGGCCGGCGCACCAGGCCGCCAGGCGGCGGAGGGGCACGGGGTGGTCGAGGTGGCGCGCGTCGACGACGAGGACCAGACCGACGTACACGACCAGCCCCAGGGCCAGGCCCGGCAGGGGGCTCACGCGGGCCGCCGCAGGGCCGGCCTCACCGCCAGGTTCGGCTCATCGCCAGGTCGGCCTCAGCGCGGGCTCGGGGGGCCCGCGGCGCTCACTTCACGGTGATCGTGCCGTACATCGAGCCGGGGTGGACGTCGCACTGGAAATAGTATGTACCGGCGGCCAGGGCGGGGACCTGGTAGTCGTCGGTCTTGGGGCCGTTGTCGATGGGCCCCGTGAAGACGTTCGTGCCCGTGGCGTCGGTGCCCTTGAAGATGGCCACGTTGTGGGGCAGGCTGTCCTTGTTGTCGAAGACGATGGTGAAGCCCTGGCCGGCCGAGGCGTCGATGGTCGAGAGGTCGAACTTCACCTGGTCGGCTACCAGGGTCAGCTTCCCATCGGTCACCGTGCCCGTGGCCCCCGCCGTCTCCGCGCTGCCGGACGTCGGGACCTGGGGCACGGCCGTGGCCAGGATGGCCACCAGGCCGAGCATGGCGTAGAACCCGATGAGCGGCCGGATCGAGCCCGCCTGGCGCTGGACTGGCGGCGCGGCGAGGCCCTGCTCATGGGCGTCGGCCTGGCGCCACTCGACCAGCGCGTCGCGGTACCAGCCGACCAGGGAGACCAGGCCGCCGCCGATGCCGGCCAGGGCCAGGGGCCACGAGTGGAGAGCCAGGCCGAAGAAGAGCAGTGCGCCGGCGATGGGCAGGAAGAACGGCCACGGGCTCGGGACCGCCTCGTGTTCGATGGCCGGGGTTCCTGCCACGTCGGCACCTCCGTCTAGCATCTGGGCCGAGCGGCCCGGCGGACCGCCCGCCCGGGCCTCGGCGCTCGTCCGGTCCATCGTATTAACCACGTCGTGCGTCGTCAATATAGCTGTCCGTCGGAGGCCCGTGGTCGCCTCTCGGCAGGCCCGGTCACGCTCGGGCTGGTGGCGTAGCCCACGCTCGGGGCGGCGGCCGGGTGCTCGGTCCGCGAGGAGCCAAGGCTCGTCCCGCGAGGGCATCCTGCGCTTGCGCGGAGGGGCTTGATTCCGCCACTCCCCGTCGTACAATCTCCGGGACCAGCGGGCGCACCACACCGGCGGACGGCAGGACGCCCATCCAAGACGACGGGTCGCGCGGCCTGTCGTGGATCGCGGGAGGCCTTGATGACTCAGGTCGCCGTAGGCGTGGCGTTCGTCCTCATGGCGGGCGCGTTGGGGGCCGTCTTCCTTACTGTCGCGCTCGAGGCGCGGACCGAAGCGTGGGAGGCCGTCTATCAGCGCGGGGGCCAGGTCAGACGCTGGTGGTTCATCGGCCTGCTGATCTTCGCCGTCGTCGTCTTCGTCCTGTCGATGACCTGGCTGCCGTACGCGTTCGTGCGCACGACGGAGCTGGGCGCCCCGACGACGACGGTCGACGTGATGGCCCACCAGTTCGCCTTCGACATGTCCACGGGCGGCCAGACCATGACCAACCTGCCGGCGAACCAGACGATCGAGTTCGACGTGCAGTCGAAGGACGTCAACCACGGCTTCGCCATCTACGGTCCGGACGGCCGCATCGTGGGCCAGGTCCAGGCCATGCCGGGCTTCACCAACAAGCTGGTCCTCAAGTTCACGACCCCCGGCACGTACACCCTCCATTGCGACGAGCTCTGCGGGGCCGGACATCCCTTCATGACCGGCAGCTTCACCGTCGGCGGGAGCGCCAGCGGAGGCAGCTCCACGGCCTGCGGCGGAGGCGGCTGCGGGGCCAGCGCCTGTGGCGGCGGTGGCTGTGGCCCGGCCGCCTGCGGAGGTGGCAGCTGTGCCTGAGATCAACGATCCGGCCCGCCTGCGGACCGTCAATCGCCTGACCCTGCTGTGGGTCATCACGGCCTTCATCCTGCTGCTCATCCTGGGCTTCGCCGGCCTGACCATGCGGGCCATCCAGTCCGGCCTGCTGGGCGGCCTGGCCTTCCCCTGGTTCTACCCCCTCCTGACCTTCCATGGCATCGGCATGGTGGCCCTCGTGGTGCTGACCATGCTGGCCGGCTGCTGGTGGCTCTTCGCCCAGCGCCTGCCCATGAGCCCGCGGGTCTGGTTCATCTGCTACCTGGCCACCGTGGTGGCCGTGGTCTTCGTCATCCTCTCGACCCTCGTGGGCCACTTCGGGACCGGCTGGACCTTCCTCTACCCCCTGCCCTATGACGCCGCCGGGTCGTGGGAGCCGTGGTCCTTCGTCCTCTTCCTGCTGGCCGTCACGATCGTCGTCGTCGAGCTGCTGGTCATCGACATCGAGTTCCTCTATCGGGGCTGGAGGTATTACGGCTCGCTGGCCCGGATGTACGGCCTCGAGTACCTCACCGATCCCCATCCCCATGACGACGGCCGGCCCCGCACCGACCTGCCGACCATCGCCATGACCACCACCTCGCTGACCTGGATCCCGGCCGCCCTGCTGGGCGCCGTCCTGGTCGTCCTGGAGTTGATCCAGGTCTTCGTGCCCGGCTTCAGCTTCAGCGCCCTGCTGGCCAAGAACCTCACCTTCTTCGCCGGCCACATGCTGGTCAACGTCGGCCTGTACATGGGCGCCGCGCTGCTGTACGCCATCCTGCCGGCCTACACCCACCGGCCCTGGAACGTGGCCCGCTATGCCGTCCTCGGCTGGCTGGCCACGACCGTGGCCCTCTGGTTCGCCTTCTACCACCACCTCTATCAGGACTTCGCCCAGCCCGACGCGGTCCAGGTCATCGGCGAGATCTTCAGCTATATCAGCGCCTTCCCGGCCCTCGTCGTCTCCCTCCTGGGCGGCGTCCTGCTGGTCTGGCGCTCCGGCATCCGCTGGACGCCGGCGGCCATCTTCATGTACGTCGGCATGAGCGGCTGGGCCATCGGCGGCACCGGTGCCATCATGGACAGCACGGCCGGCATCAACCAGTTCATGCACAACACGCTCTGGGTGCCAGGCCACTTCCACGGGATCATGGCCACCGGGGTGATGATGTTCTTCCTGGGCACGATGTACCACGTCTTCCCGGCCATCGCCGGAGGCCGCTCGCTCTCCGATCGGGTCGGCCGCTGGGCGGCCGCCTTGATCGTCGTCGGCGGCTACACGGTGGTCCTGATGTTCTTCCTCTCGGGTGTCGTCAGCGAGCCGCGCCGCTACGCGGTCCAGCTGCCCGGCACCGCCTGGCTGGCGGGCGTGGGCCTCATCGGGGCCATCCTCGTCGGCATCGGCGGCCTGATGATCGGGGCGGACATCCTCCGGGTCCTGCTCCGGCCTGCGACCGCCCCGGCAGCAGAACCGAGTCCGGAGCCCGAACCGGCGCCGGCGGTCTGATCGGCTCCCCATGGCCCGTCGATCCCTGGCCTCCGACGATCGCGCCCTGGCCTCCGACGATCGCGCCCTGGCCGGGCTGAGCGCGTCTGGCCGCGAGGCGGCGCCCGCTGCGTCGGCCGCCACCCTGCGCCGGGCCGTCCTCGTCGGAGCCGCCGCGGCCTGGTCGCTGGTCGGCCTCGACGCCCTGGCGGCCCGCCTCGGCCTGTGGCCCAGCGGCCTCCCTTCGACAGGGCCCACCCTGGCCGTCGAGCTCGGCCTGGTCGGCCTCCTGGCCTGGCTGGGCGTCAGCCTGGGACACCCCCGCGCTCACGCCGGCCGGCTGGTCCGAGGCGGCCTCCTGGTCGGCGTGGCGGTGGCCGTGGCCCTCGTGCTGCTCACCGGCGGACAGGCCGGCAGCCGGGCCGAGCTGCCCGGCGCGCCCCTGGCCACGCTGCTCCACTGGGGCTTCGCGGCCCTGGTCCTGCCCCTCATCCTCGGCGCGATGTGGCTGGCTCGGCCGGCCGGCCGGGGACGGACGGGGCCGGCCTTCGAGCTGACCGTCACCGCCGCGGCGCTCTACGTCATCGAGCTCATGGTCGGCGCGGCAGGCGCCTTCAGCAGCCCCGAGCCGTGGGTCGCCCCCGTCCACCTGCTGCTCGGCGCCAGCGTGCTGGCCTGCCTCGTGGCCGCCGCGGCCCAGCTGGTCACCGGCGCCGAGGTCGGCCCGGGCGACTGGTCGGGCTCCACCATCCCCGCCGGCCGGCCCCTTCCCGCGCTGCCGGGCGAACCGACCGCCGACCCCGCCACCGGCGCCACGGTCGAGGCCGAGGGCGACGGTCTCGAAGCGCCGGCCACGGCTCGCCGGCCGGGCGCCCGTGCCGCCCGGGCCCATCCCCGCCTACGGGCCTACGTGGCCCTCACCAAGCCGCGCATCATCGAGCTCCTGCTCGTTACCACGGTCCCGGCCATGGCCCTCGCCGCCCCCCAGGTGCCCGGCCTCCAGCCCGGCTCGTGGCTGGCCCTCGTGCTGTGGACCCTCATCGGCGGCACCCTGGCCGCCGGCTCGGCCAACGCCATCAACCAGTACATCGATCGCGACATCGACGCCCGCATGAGCCGCACCCGCCGCCGGCCGCTGCCGGGCAGCACCCTCGACCCTCAGCAGGCGCTGCTCTTCAGCGTGGCCCTAGGCGTGGCCGCCTTCGCCCTCCTGCTCCTGACCACGAACCTGCTGGCCGCCGTCCTGACCCTCGTGGCCAACGCCTTCTACGTCGTCGTCTACACCATCATGCTCAAGCGGACGACGGTCCAGAACATCGTCATCGGCGGCGCGGCGGGCTCCCTGCCCCCGCTCATCGGCTGGGCCGCGGTGACCGGCGACCTGGCCCCTGCCCCCGTCCTGCTCTTCCTCATCGTCTTCTTCTGGACCCCGCCCCACTTCTGGGCCCTGGCCCTGCGCCTCAAGGACGACTACGCCGCGGCCGGGGTCCCGATGCTGCCCGTCGTGCGCGGCGTCCGCGAGACGAACCGCCAGATCCTGCTCTACACGGTGGCCGTCGTGGCCCTCACCCTGCTGCTCGTCCCCGTGGCCGGGATGGGCCTCGTCTACCTCGTCGGCGCGGCCGGATCCGGGGGCCTCTTCCTGGCCCAGGCCGTGGCCCTCTGGCGCGACGGCAGTGCCGGACCGGCCATGCGCGTCTATCGTGGCTCGATCACCTATCTGGCGGGCGTCTTCGCCGCGATCGCCCTCGACGTCCTCCTGCCACTGCATCTCTGATCCAGAGGCGTCTCCGGGAGCCCGACCGGCGACGTTTCGGGGGAAGGCACCATAATGCGGGACATGCTCAGCGAACCCAGCGCCACTCCGGGGCCCCTCGACGCCGCTGCCGCCACGGAGCCGCGGGTCGCAGCGTCACGGCGTGCGGCCCCATCGCGGCAGTCGCCCGCGGCCCGCCGTTCGGCCGGGCCGCCGCGCGGCCGCAGCGGCAGGCGGCGGAGGGCGATCCCGCCCGGGGTGCGCCGCCAGGCGGACCACTACCGGCTCCTGGCCGACCCGACCCGGCTGGCCATCATGGAGGCCCTGGGCGATGGTCCTCGGGAGGTGGCCGAGCTGGCCGCGACCACGGGCGTCCATCGCAACACCGTGCGAGCCCACCTGACCCGCCTCGACGAGGCCGGCGTGCTAGCCACCGAGAGCACGCTCCCCGCCGGCCGGGGTCGGCCCGCCCTGCGCTACCGCCTGCGCGAGCCGCTGCCCATCGACGGGCACGAGTTCCGAGTCCTGGTCGATGCCCTTCTCCGGCTCCTCGAGCGGGCCTATCGCCGCGACGCGACCCAGGTCGGCGAGCGCGAGGGCTACGAAGTGGGACGGCGCCTGAGTTCGCTGGCCCGGGTCCCCAGCCGCCAGCTGGCCATCCGCCGGGTGATGGACGTCCTGCGCCACCTGTCCTTCGACCCGCGCCTGACGTCCAAGGGCAACGTGGCCGAGATCCAGCTTCGGGCCTG
This sequence comes from Candidatus Limnocylindrales bacterium, assembly GCA_036278755.1. Lineage (GTDB taxonomy): Bacteria > Chloroflexota > Limnocylindria > Limnocylindrales > CSP1-4 > DASUKL01. Next base: position 38,407 of record DASUKL010000033.1, read on the forward strand.
CCCCTTCGGGGTCCGCGAGGACGACGCCCAGGGGGCCATCGTCTGCGCCTTCCACCTCGGCCTCATCCGGGGCGTGGCGGAGACGAGCGGCCTCTCGCCCCGCCCGCGGGTGGAGCTCCACCCGCACCTGCTGCCCAACGCCTGCCTGACCCGCATCGCGTTCGAGGCGCAGGCGGGCTAGGGGCAGCAGACCAGCGTGGGCTTCGGTCCCCGCGGTGGCGGGGGCCACGGGCGTCATCTCTTCGGGACGCCGGGGCAACCGCCCGTCAAGCTCAGCAAGGCCCAGCGCAACGCCACGGCGCGGCGCATCCTGCGCTTCTTCCGGCCCTACCGCGGCCAGGTCTCCATCGTCCTCGCGGCGATCGTGGCCACCAGCCTCCTGGGCCTCATCAATCCCTGGCTGCTGAAGCTGCTCATCGACGACGTCTTCACCTTTCATCACTTCGGCCGGCTGAACCTCTACGTCGCCCTGATGATCGTCGTCCCCCTGGTGACGGGCCTCATCGGGGTGGGCCAGACCTATCTCAACAACACCATCGGCCAGCGGGTCATGCAGGACCTCCGCGACGCCCTCTACGGCCACCTCCAGCGGATGCCGCTGCGCTTCTTCACCGAGACCCGGACAGGCGAGATCCAGAGCCGCCTGGCCAACGACGTGGGCGGCATCCAGAGCGTCGTGACCGACACCGCGACGAGCGTCTTCAGCAACGTCACCACGGTCCTCAGCACGGTCGTGGCCATGCTCATCATCGACTGGCGCCTGACGGCCCTCTCGCTCGGCTTGCTGCCGTTCTTCATGTACCTCACCTATCGGGTCGGCCGCATCCGGCGGGCCGTGAGCACCGACGTCCAGGAAGCGATGGCCAACATGACGGCCATCACCGAGGAGACCCTCAGCGTGAGCGGCATGCTGCTGACGAAGACCTTCGGCCAGCAGGGCCCCACCACCGAGCGCTTCCGGCGCTCCAACGCGCGCCTGGCCCTCCTCCAGATCAAGCAGTCGATGGTCGGGCGCTGGTTCTTCATGGTCGTGGGCACCGTCTTCAGCATCACCCCCGCCTTCGTCTACTGGCTGGCCGGGACCCTGGCCGCCTCGGGCGACCCGACCGCACCCACGGTCGGCGACATCGTGGCCTTCACCACCCTCCAGAGCCGGCTCTTCTTCCCCCTCGGCCAGCTGCTCAGCGTGCAGGTCGAGATCCAGGGCGCGCTGGCCCTCTTCGACCGCATCTTCGAGTACCTGAGCATGGACCCCGAGATCGTCGACGCCCCCGACGCCCGGGCGCTGGTCCCGGCCGAGGTGCGCGGTGCGGTGCGCTACCGGCACGTCTCGTTCCGCTACCCCGAGCAGGCGCCCGCAGGCCTCGACGGACGTTCGGCCGCGGGCGACGGCCATGCGGCCCTCGAGCCGGGCGAGCTGGAGGCCATGGCCGATGTCGCGGCCGGTGGGCCCGACCACGCTGAACGGGCCCTCACCGCACTGGAGGACGAGACCGCCGGACAGCCGAGCCAAGCGCCCGTACCGACGGCCGAGGCCTTCGCCCTCGAGGACATCGACTTCGAGGCCCGACCGGGCCAGCTGGTGGCCCTCGTCGGGCCCTCGGGCTCGGGCAAGACGACCACGACCTACCTGCTGCCCCGGCTCTACGACGCCGACGAGGGTTCCATCGAGATCGACGGTCTCGATGTCCGCCGCAGCCTCCTCGCCAGCCTGGGCCAGGTGATCGGCTTCGTGACCCAGGAGACCTACCTCCTCCACGCCTCGATCCGCGACAACCTGCGCTACGCCCGGCCCGAGGCGACCGACGCCGAGCTCGAGGCCGCCGCTCGGGCCGCGGCCATCCACGAGCGGATCATGGAGCTGCCGGAGGGCTACGCCACGATCGTCGGCGAGCGCGGCTACAAGCTCTCCGGCGGCGAGAAGCAGCGCGTGGCCATCGCCCGGGTGCTGCTGAAGGACCCCCGCATCCTCATCCTCGACGAGGCCACCTCGGCCCTCGACACGGTCAGCGAGCGGCTCATCCAGGCCGCCCTCGACCGGGTCATGGCCGGCCGCACGACGTTGGCCATCGCCCACCGCCTCTCGACGATCCTGGCCGCCGATCTGATCCTCGTCTACCGGCGCGGGCGCATCGTCGAGCGGGGCACCCACGCCGAGCTCCTGGGCCTCGACGGCCTCTATGCCCGCCTCTACCACGAGCAGTTCCTGTCCGCCGCCCAGCTGGCGGCCCAGGGCGACCTGGGCGAGCCGGAGCCGGTGGGGTCCGCTGGTCTAACCTGACGTCATGCGTGAGACGGCCCATCTGAGCTGGGAAGGCGAGCTGGCCTTCAGCGGCGCCTCCGGGTCGGAGGGGCCGATCGCCTGGCAGGGGGACGAAGGCTCGGCCGGCCTTCGGCCGAGCGAAGCCGTGCTGGCCAGCCTGGGTGCCTGCACGGCCATGGACGTGATCTCGATCCTGCACAAGAAGCGCCAGACGGTCGAGCGCTACGAGGTCGAGCTGGAGGCCGAACTGGCCGACGCGCATCCGAAGATCTTCCGGCGCATCACGGTGACCCACGTCGTCGCAGGACCTGGCCTCAGCGTGGAGGCCGTGCGCCGGAGCATCGAGCTCTCGGCGACCCGCTACTGCATCGTCAACGCCACGCTGTCCTCCGGCCTGGTCGAGATCCACCATCGCTACCGGGTCAGCGACGGCGTCGACGGAAGCGGCGCGCAGGAGGCGGAGGTCGTGGTGACCGGGCCGCATGGGGCCGGCGTGGCCCTGCCCGACGATGCCGCCGGGGCGGAGCGAGCGACTGCATGATTATGCGATGTGCTGTATGGTCGGGGCATGGTCACGGCCCTCGGTCCCAGCCTCGCCCCCGCCCTCCGCGCGCCTGAGGCCGGCCTCCTCCGGGTCGGCATCCTGGGCGCTACGGGCTACGTCGGCGCGGAGCTCATCCGCCTCCTGGCCCGGCATCCACAGGTCAGCATCCGGAGCCTCGCGGCCCGTGGCCGCGACCATCTCCCCGTGGGCGCCGTCCATCCCGGCCTAGCCGGCACGGGCCTGCATATCGATGACCACCTGCCCGAGCCCGACCAGCTGGACGCGGCCTTCCTGGCCCTGCCCCACGGCCAGGCCGCGGCCACGGTCATCGAGCTGGCAACGGCCGGTGTCCGGGTCATCGACCTGGGTCCCGATTTCCGGCTGAGCGATCCGGCCGACTATGCACGCTGGTACGGCTTCGAGCATCCGACGCCCGAGCTGCTGCCCGGGGGGCCCGGCCGTCCGGCCCCCGAGGGGGACGGAGCGACGGGCACCACCGGCGCCGCGGCGGGGACCGACACCATGGCCCGCCTGCCGGCCGCGGTCTACGGCCTGCCCGAGCTTCATCGGGCGGCCCTGCCCGGGGCCAGGATCATCGCCTCGCCCGGCTGCTACCCCACGGCGGCCCTGCTGGCCCTCGCCCCCCTGGCCCGGGCCGGGCTCATAGGCGACCTCGTCGTGGACGCCAAGAGCGGGCTCTCGGGCGCCGGCCGGGAGCCCCGGCTGGGCTCCCTCTTCGGCGAAGCCGAGGGCTCCGTGAGCGCCTACGGGCTGGGCGGCCACCGCCATGTGGCCGAGCTGCGCCAGGAGCTCCTGGGCCTGGGCGTCGGGCCGAAGGTCGTGGCCGGCCTCATCTTCACCCCCCACCTCGTGCCCATGGTCCGGGGCATCCTGGCCACCTGCTACGTGCGCCCCACGCGGAGCGTGAGCCAGGGCGAGCTCGAGGCCCTGTACGCCCAGGCCTATGCCGACGAGCCGTTCGTCGAGGTCGCCCTGAGCGCGCCGCCGTCGAAGTCGGTCAGCGGCTCCAACCTGGCCCGGGTCCACGCCAGCCTTGACCCCGACAGCGGCCGCATCGTGGCCCTGGGGGTCGTCGACAACCTGGTCAAGGGCGCCGCCGGCCAAGCCGTGCAGGCCTTCGACGCGGCCTTCGGCCTGCCCGAGACGGCCGGCCTCGAACAGCTGCCCCTCTACCCGTGAGCCTGCCCCTGGCGGGGGAGGTCCGGGCCGCCCTGCCCCTCCCTCCGGTCGAGGAACGGGCGGCCCTGCCGGCGGGCTTCGCCGTGGGCGCGGCGCGGGCCGGCCTCAAGGAGTCGGGCCGCCCCGACCTGGCCGTCGTGGCCGTCAGCACGCCCGAGCCGGCGGCGGCCGCGGGGCGCTTCACGACGAACCTCGTGGCCGCCGCCCCGGTGCGCCGCAGCCGGGCCCATCTGGCGGCCAGCGGCGGACACTGCCGGGGGGTCATCGTCACCAGCGGCTGTGCCAACGCGGCCACCGGCGCGGCCGGCGAGGACGACCAGGCCCGGGTCGCAGCGGCCCTCGCGGCCGGCCTGGGCTGCCCGCTCGAGGAGACCCTCATGGCGGCCACCGGCCTCATCGGGACGCGCCTCCACGTGGAGCGCATCGAGGGCGCCCTGGCCGATCTCCTGGGCGCCGGCCTGGGCACCGCGGCCGGGGACCTGACGGCCGCCGCCACGGCCATCATGACCACCGACACGCGGGTCAAGCTGGCCACCTGCACCCTGGCCTTGCCGACCGACGACGGCTCCGTGCGGCAGGTCCGGGTGAGCGGCCTGGCCAAGGGTGTGGGCATGATCCATCCCCGGATGGCGACGCTGGTGGCCATCGTCCTGACCGACGCCGTGGTGGCCCCCGAGCTGCTCGACGACCTCCTGGGCCGGGCCGTCGGCGCGACCTTCGATCAGCTCTCCGTGGATGGCGACACCTCGACCAACGACACCGTCCTGGCCCTCGCCTCGGGCGCCTCCGACACCCTGCCCCTGCGGCCGCGGGCCCAGGAGACGGCCGCCTTCGGGGCGGCCCTCGAGGCCGTCTGCCGCTCCCTGGCCCGGCAGCAGGCGGCCGACGGCGAGGGCGCCACGACCCTCCTCACCTGCCGCGTCAGTGGGGCGGCCGACGTGACCGATGCTCGGGCCATCGCCCGAGCCGTCGTGAGCAGCAACCTCGTCAAGGCCGCGGCCCACGGCCGCGATCCGAACTGGGGGCGCGTGGCCTCCGCCTCGGGCGCCGCCCGGCGGGCCGACGGGGCCGCCGTGCGACTCGATCCGGAGCGCCTGGCCATCAGCCTGGCCGGGCGGGCGGTCTTCGGGGCCGGCGGGCCGCTCGCCTTCGACGGTCCGGCGATCGCCGCGGCCATGGACGCCCCGGAACTGCTCATCGAGGTCGACCTGGGGCTGGGCGAGGCGGCTGCCGAGGCCTGGGGCTGCGACCTGACCGAAGCCTACGTGCGGGTCAACGCGGAGTACTCGACGTGAGTGACGTGCTGGTGGTCAAGCTGGGCGGGGCGAACCTCGAGGCCGAGGCCGGCATCCTGGCCGAGCTGGCGGCCCAGGCCCGGCGCCGCCCCACGGTCGTGGTCCACGGCGGCGGGGCCCAGGTCACGGCCTGGCAGGAACGGCTGGGTCAGCCGGCGCGCTTCGAGGACGGGCTGCGGGTGACCGACGCCCCGGCCCTGGAGGTGGCGCTGGCGGTCCTGCGCGGCCTGGTCAACGGGCAGCTGGTGGCCGCCCTGCGGCGTCTGGGGGTCGAGGCCGTCGGCCTGTCGGGACTCGACGGCGGTCTGCTCGTGGCCGAGCGGCTGCCGGGCAAGGGCCTGGTGGCCAGCGTCAGCGACGTGCGCCGAGGGCTCCTCGACGCGCTCCTCGTGGGCGGCCAGCTGCCGGTCGTGGCGCCCCTGGCCATGGACGAGCGGGGCGTCATCTGCAACGTCAATGCCGATGATGCCGCGGCCGGCATCGCCCGCGGCATCGGCGCCCGGCAGCTGGTCCTGCTGAGCGACGTGGCCGGTGTGCGGGGGGCCGACGGCAGCACGCTGGCCAGCCTCGATGCGGCCGAGGCGGAGCGCCTCGTGGCCAGTGGGGCCGTGCACGGCGGCATGGTGCCCAAGGTCCGGGCCGCCCTGCGGGCCGTGGCCGGCAGCCCCGGGGCGGAAGCCATCATCGCCGACGGCCAGGCCCCGGAGGCGCTCCAGCGGGCCCTCGGCGAGGCACGCTTCGGGACCCGCATCCGGGGACCCCGGGAGCTTGGCACGCTGCCCGCCGCCGGCTACGACGCGCCGCGTCCGCCGGGCCGGCCGTCGTGGGCCGAGGCCCGCTGATGGCCACCCGGGCGCCCGTCTCGGCCAAGCAGCTCCGCCAGCGGGCGATCCTGGAGATCGTGGCCCGCACCCCGGTGGGCAACCAGTCCGACCTGGCCGAGCTGCTTCGCCGGCGCGGCTTCGGGGTGACCCAGGCCACGGTCTCGCGCGACATCGCCGAGCTGGCCCTGGTCAAGGTCACCCGCGGCGGGAAGCCGCGCTACCTCTCCCCCGACGACCTGGCCAGCGCACCGGCCCAGGAGTCGGACCGCCGCCTGGCCCGGCTCCTGGCGGAGATCCCGGTGACCGTCGGGCGCAGCGGCCTGACCCTCGTCCTGCGAGGCCCGGCCGGCAGCGCCCAGGCCCTGGCCCAGGCCATCGACCACTCCTCGCTCCAGGAGCAGGAGGGCACTCTGGGCGGTGACGACACGATCCTCGTCCTCTTCGCCGACGAGGCCCGCCTCGAACGCTGGCTGGCCCGTTTCCGTCGCTACCAGCCCTGAACCCGGGCCGGCCCCCAGCCGGCCCCAAGGAGGTCCGATCATCATGCACAAGGTCGTGCTGGCCTATTCCGGCGGCCTCGATACCTCGGTCGCCGTGGCCTGGCTCAAGGAGACGATGGGCGCTGAGGTCGTGACCCTCACGGTCGACGTGGGCGGCGACTCGCTGCGCGAGGGCGTCGAACGGCGAGCCATCAGCGCCGGCGCGGCGCGGGCCTATGTCATCGATGCCCGGGAGACGTTCGTGACCCGCTTCTGCTGGCCCAACGTCCAGGCCGATGCCCTCTATCAGGGCGTCTATCCGCTGGCCACGGCCCTCGCTCGCCCGCTCATCGCCCAGCTCCTCGTCGAGGTCGCCCAGCGCGAGGGCGCGGACGCGGTGGCCCACGGCTGCACCGGTAAGGGCAACGACCAGGTCCGCTTCGACGTGGCCGTCCATGCCCTGGACCAGCGCCTCGAGGTCGTGGCCCCCATGCGGGTGGGCATGGGCCTGAGCCGCGAGCAGGAGATCGACTACGCCGCGGCCAAGGGCATCGAGGTGCCGACGACGAAGGCCTCGCCCTACTCGATCGACCAGAACCTCTGGGGCCGCTCCATCGAGACGGGGCCGCTGGAGGATCCCTGGACCGCACCGCCGGCCGATGTCTACCAGTGGACCCTCGACCCGGCCAAGGCGCCCGCGGTCCCGGCCGAGGTCACGGTGGCCTTCGAGAGCGGCCTGCCGGTGGGCCTCGACGGCCTCCGCCTGGGCCCGGTCGAGCTGGTCGATCAGCTCAGCCAGCTGGGCGGCCAGCACGGGGTAGGCCGCATCGACCACGTCGAGGATCGCCTCGTGGGCATCAAGAGCCGCGAGATCTACGAGGCCCCCGCGGCGGTCATCCTCCACGCCGCGCATCGGGCCCTGGAGGGCCTGACGCTCTCCAAGGAGCAGCTGCGCTTCAACCGCCAGGTCAGCGACGAGCTGGCCCAGGCGACCTACGACGGGCTGTGGTTCAGCGCCCTCCACCGCGACCTGCGCCAGTACGTGGCGGCCTCGCAGCAGGTCGTCAGCGGCGAGGTCCGCCTGCGCCTCCATCGGGGCGGCCTGACCGTGACCGGCCGGCGCAGCGACCAGTCGCTCTACGACCGGGCCCTGGCCACCTACGAGGCCGAGGACCGCTTCGATCACGCCAGCGCGGTCGGCTTCATCAAGATCTTCGGCCTGCCCCTGCGGACCGAGGCGGCCCGCCAGGGCTCGGCCTGGGCCTGGACCGAGCCGCTCGTCGGCAAGCTGCCCGCCAGTGTCACCGATCCGGCCGCCGTCGGTGCCGGAAGCGGCCGCTGACGCACGGCAGGCCGGGCCTGCCGTGCGTCACACGGAGCGGCCCACGGGCGTCCGCCGGGCCCGACCCGATGACGCCCGGGCCATCCACGGCCTCATCGGCCGCTACGCCGGCCAGCAGCTGCTGCTGCCCCGGCCCATCGAGGACGTCTACGCTCGCCTGCGCGACTTCTGGGTGGCCACCGAGGGCGGCGAGATCGTCGGCTGCGTCGCCCTCCGGATCTGGTGGCACGACCTTGCGGAGGTCCGCTCACTGGCCGTCTCGACCACGGCCGGCGGACGGGGCCACGGCGGCCGTCTGGTCGAGGCCGTGGCCGGCGAGGCCCAGCGGTACGGGATCCGGGTCCTCTTCGCCCTGACCCGCATCGAGCCCTGGTTCACGGCCCACGGCTTCACGACCGTCGAGCGGGCCGTCCTCTACGACAAGGTGTGGGGCGATTGCGCCCGCTGCCCCTTCCGCCAGGCCTGCGACGAGGTGGCCGTGGTCCGGGCCCTGGTGCCCGGGGCCCTCGAGCCGTTCGTCCATCCCGATCCGGCCCGCCTGGCCCGGGTGGCCCACGTCGTGCCCCCGCGGGCCCCCGGCCAGCCCGAGCGGATGCTGCCCCTCGTCGCGCCGACGGCCGAGCCCCGGGCCCGCTAGCTCGCTAGCCGGCCGCGCTAGCTCGCTAGGCGGTGGGCAGGTCGCGCGGCTCGGGGCCGGTGTAGAGGGCGTCGGGCCGGATGAGGCGGTCGACCGCGCCCCACTCGATGCAGTGGGCCGTCCAGCCCGCGTTGCGGGCCAGGGCGAACGTGGCCGGGAACAGGTCCGCCGGCAGGCCGACGCCCTGCAGCACGGCCGCCGTGTAGTACTCCACGTTCGTCTTGAGGACCCGGTCGGGATGGCGCTCGGCCAGCAGGCGCAGGACGACGTCCTCGACCTTGACCGCCGTGTCGAGCCAGTCGGCCACGCTGCCCATCCGCTCGGCCACGCTGCGCAGGGCGGCCGCCCGGGGGTCGTAGGCCCGGTAGACGCGATGGCCGAAGCCCATGATCCGCTCGTGGCGGTCGAGGGC
>DASUKL010000034.1:0-7962 GCA_036278755.1 Candidatus Limnocylindrales bacterium
GGCCACGACGACCACCGCGGCCAGGACGAGCGCGGCCGTCGTGGGCGTCGTCACGGCGTCCGAGCCGGCGCCGCCACCGCTCAGGCCGTCCGCGATGGCCAGGCTGAACTCGCGGATGGAGAGGATGCGGATGCCCTCCAGCAACCCCGACAGGACCCCTTCCCAGACGAGGACGTAGAGGAGCCCGATGATCAGGGCGTGGCGGGTGACGAGGCTGAGGGCCAGGAAGATCGCCGTGTAGGCCAGGCCCGCGCCCACGGCCCCCGCGGCGAAGGCCCAGGTCTGGCTCGTCGGGGCGCCGATGATCAGGCCCGAGACGACGGTCGTGAGGGCGCCCAGGGCCGCCGCCAGCCCGGCCGCCACGGCCAGCTTGACGATCGCCAGGCGCCAGCGAGCGATGGGCTTCACGAGGAGGTAGACGATCGTCCCGTCGTCGATGTCGCTGCCCAGGGCGGCTGTGCCGAGGAGCAGGCAGACCAGCGGCAGGACGGTCCGGATGACGAGGTTGCCGAAGAAGCCACGCGGCCCGGGCGAGGTCCCCGACAGCGTCGCCAGGAGCCCCACCACCACGGGCACCGCCGCAAGGAGCAGGACGAGCCACGCCCGTCGCTGGCCCAGCAGGCCCCGCAGGGCGTAACCGGCCAGGGCCCCGGTCATCGGGCCACCAGGTAGGCGAAGACGCTCTCCAGCGACTCGTCCGTGGGGCGGACCTCGAAGAGCGAGACGGCAGCCTCCCGGGCGAGGCGGGGCAGGAGGTGGGTGAAGGCGGCGAAGTCGGTCGTGCGGATCGTCAGTCGGTCCCGGCCCACCTCGACGCCCTCGACCGCCGGGTCGGCAACCAGGCGGCTGGCCAGGCGGCGGTCATCGGAGGTCCGCAGGGTGAAGGTATGCGGCCGGTCGGTCATGAGACGGCGCAGCTGGCGGAAGTCGCCCGAGGCCGCCAGGCGTCCGGCGTAGACGACGAGGACCCGCTCGGCCACCCGCTCCACCTCCTCCAGGATGTGGGAGGAGACGACGATGCAGCGGCCTTCGGCGGCCATCGTCCGGAGGAGGCCCATGAGGTGCAGCCGCTGCCGGGGATCCAGGCCGTTGAAGGGCTCGTCAAGGAGGAGGACCCGCGGCTCATGCACCAGCGCGGCGGCCACCTTGGCTCGCTGGCGCATGCCCTTGGAGTACGTGGCGATGGGTCGGGCGGCGGCGGGGCCCAGGTCCACCAGCTCGATGGCCCGCCGGGCGGCGGCGAGGGGGTCGCTCAGGCCCTGGAGACGGGCGTTGAGGAGCACGAAGTCGTGCCCGCTGAGGAAGCCGGGCACCGCCTCCCGCTCCGCCACGAGGCCCACCTGGCGATAGACCTCCGGGTCGCGCCAGGCCGCTCGGCCCCCGATGCGGACGCTGCCGGCGGAGGGGCGGAGCAGGCCCGCGATGAGATGGAGAAGGGTCGACTTGCCGGCCCCGTTGGGGCCCAGGAGGCCGGTGATGCCGGGCCCCAGGGCGAAGGAGATGCCGCTGACGGCGACGACGTTGCCGTACCAGCGGGCCGCGTCGACCAGTTCGACCGAGGGAGTCTGGAAGGGCTGTCGGTCGGGCGCCTGGGTTCGGTCGGGCGGCTGGCTTCGGTCGGGCGGCTGGCTCAAGCTGCGATCCGGGCGTAGCGCCGCAGGAGCACGACCAGCAGGATGGCGGTCCCGATGACGGCCACGATCACGGCTCGGTCGGGCGTCAGGGGCGTCGAGACGTCCGAGGTGACGAGGGGTGTGCCGAACCACCAGGCGGCGGTCCGATCGAGGACGTCGGAGACGCTGATGAAGCGCACCAGGCCGCCCAGGTCGCCGCCCTGGACCACGGCGGCCACGATGGGCGGGACGATGATCGCGGCGATGATGGCCGCCGTGGCGTAGGCCCGCCGGGGCGAGAAGGCGGCGATGGCCAGGCCCAGGGCGCTCAAGAGGAGGGCCGCCACGACCGCCTGGGCGACCGTGGGTGGGAGGCTGGGCAGGTCTGCCTGGAGCGTGGCGGCCACGTCGTCGGCCGCCAGCCCCCGGCCCAGGAAGAGGAGCAGCTGGGGCGCAAGGAGGATGCCGAAGAGGGCCGTCGCGAGGGCGCTGAAACGGGCCAGGACGTAGTCGCTGCGCCGCAGGGCCCTCGAGAAGTAGAGGGTCAGGACGTGGAAGCGCTGGTCGCGGCCCAGCAGCTCCGGGGCCTGGGCGGCCACGAACAGGAAGAGGAACTGGGAGACGTCGCCGTAGTAGCCGGAGAAGCCGATGAGCGAGGTCAGCGGGTTGCTGGAGCCGCCCCCAGCGCCCGGCCCGCCAGCCCCCGGGCCGCCGACGCCCGGTCCCCCGGCCGCGCCGCCGCTCCCGAACGAGCCGCTGGTCTGGGTGCCCACGACGGCCGTGATGGCCAGGGCGATGACGGCCGGCAGGAACGTCATGGCCGTCAGGCCCCAGGGGATGAGCTTGGACCGCGCCCCGCGGCCCAGGCCGAAGAGCTGTCGCAGGGAGGCTGTGTAGAGGGCCAGGAAGGCGTGTCGCCGGCCCAGCCGGGCGCCCTCGTAGTGGCGGTAGCCCAAGTCGTAGATGCTGCCGCCGGCCGTGGTCCGGGGGGCCGTCATGTCCGGCTCTCCACGGGGGCCTCGGGCGGCGCCTCGGGCTGCGTAGCCGGCGCCGACGGATCGCCCGTCGGGCCGTCGCGGAAGAGGTCCTCCAGGGTCCGGCGGCCCGGCTCGAGGCGGTCGAGGGCCAGCTCGAGGTCCGCCACGGCGTCGCGGACCGCGTCGTACACGCCGCCCCCGGCGGCCTCGACGAGGACCGAGCGCCCGTCGATCGCGGCCCGCAGGCCCTGGCCGCGGAGTCGCTCGGCCAGGCCTTCGGCGCCCTCCTCGACCTCCACCACGAGCGAGCCGGTGTGCCCGGTGAAGGTCGCCAGCGGCGCGGCGCGCAGCAGGCGCCCGCCCTCGATGGCCACGAGGTAGTCGCAGACGCGCTCGATCTCGCCCAGGAGGTGGGAGGCCACGACCACGGTGATCCCGAACTCGGTGCCCGTCCGTCGGACGAGCTCCAGCATCTCCTCGCGCCCGGCCGGGTCGAGCCCGTTCGTGGGCTCGTCGAGGAGCAGCAGACGGGGGTCGTGGACGATGGCCTGGGCCAGCTTGACCCGCTGGCGCATGCCGGTCGAGTAGCCGCCGATGGCCCGATAGCGCTCCTCGAAGAGGCCCACATGGCGCAGGGCGTCGGCCGTCCGCTCCCGGGCCGCCGTGGAGGGCAGGCCCGAGATCTGGGCCAGGTGGGCCACGAGGTCGGTGGCGCTGATGTCCGGCGGCAGGCAGTCGTCCTCGGGCATGTAGCCCACCAGCTCGCGCAGCCGCGTGCCCTGGCGCGCGGCGTCGAGGTCGAGGACCGTGGCCGTCCCGCTCGTGGGGGCCAGGAGGCCGAGGAGGATCTTGAGCAGGGTGCTCTTGCCGGCCCCGTTGGCTCCGACCAGCCCGATGATGCCGGGCTCGAGCTCGAGGCTCAGGCTGTCGAGGGCGGTCACCGCGCCGTAGCGCTTGGTCAGCGCCATGAGGCGGATGAGGGGCTGGGCCATCGCGGCGGAGTGTAGCGACTCGGCCCGCCCCCGGAGCCGGCCGGCTGTGTCGTCACGGCCAGGTACTCGGGCTCCTCGATGGTTCCCGACCCTGCTCGCGCGCGATCCGCCAGGCCCTGCGCCGGGAGACCCCGATCGCCCAGCAGCCGCATCTTCACCTCGGTGATCCGCTCGTGAAGGTCCAGCGCCACGGCTTCGGTGCGGGCACCGCGGCGTAGCGCGCCATGGGCGGCACGATACGTCCGGGTTTGCCCCCAGCGAATGGATCAGGCCGGAACGCAGCGGTGACCCGTCCTCGGGACGTGCCCGCGTCCCTTGTGCCGTGCCGGGTTTGCTCCCAGCGAATGGATCAGGCCTGAACGCAGCGGTGACCCGTCCTCGGGACGTGCCCGCGTCCCTTGTGCCGTGGGGGGTTTGCTCCCAGCGAATGGATCAGGCCTGAACCCGAGCGCGACGTGGCGTTCGATCCGCATCCGCGTCCGTCGGCCGCGGAGCATTCGCTCCCCGCAAACGATCGCGCCCGAAACCCGGGCCTGGCCGGCTTTCAGGCCTCGCCCCGCCCCATCGGCCGCGAATCATCTGCTCCCCGCGAACGCTGGCCCTGGCAACCGCCGCGACCGTGAGCCTGGAAGCAGACCAGGCGCCGAGCCGTGCGGCACGCCTGTTCGGCGCGCCTGACGCGCTACAGTGGAGCCGATGAGCCAGGTCCGAGCCGATCAGCCACCCGCGCAGCCGATACGCCACAACGGCAGCGGCCCCACGCCCGATCTCGACACGATCGAGGGGCTCCAGGACGCCTTCCGGGCCCAGGGCTACGTCTGCGACCGGCCCCTGGCCACGGTGGCCTTCCTGGCCCTCCGGCTGGGCCGGCCGCTGCTCCTCGAAGGCGAGGCGGGGGTCGGCAAGACCGAGGTGGCCAAGGTCCTGGCGGCGGCCCTGGGGGCCCGCCTCATCCGTCTCCAGTGCTACGAAGGCCTCGACGTCAACACCGCCGTCTACGAGTGGAACTACCCCCGCCAGATGCTGGAGATCCGCCTCCGCGAGGCGCGGGGCGAGGGCCAGCAGGCCACGGCCCACGACATCTTCGGCCCGGAGTTCCTCATCCGTCGGCCGCTCCTCCAGGCCCTGGAGGCCCACGACGGCACGCCGCCCGTGCTGCTCATCGACGAGATCGACCGGGCCGACGAGGAGTTCGAGGCCTACCTCCTCGAGATCCTCTCCGACTTCCAGGTCACGGTGCCCGAGATCGGCACCATCCAGGCCGAACGGCCGCCGCGGGTCATCCTGACCTCCAACCGGACCCGCGAGGTGCACGACGCCCTCAAGCGGCGCTGCCTCTACCACTGGATCGACTACCCCAGTGCGGAGAAGGAGTACGAGATCGTCCTGGCCCGCCTGCCAGGGTTGCCCCAGCAGCTGGCCCGCCAGATCGTGGGCTTCGTCCAGGAGCTGCGGACCGCGGATCTGACGAAGCTGCCGGGCATCGCCGAGACGCTCGATTGGGCCGCTGCCCTCGTGGCCCTGGGGGCCGACGACCTCAGCCCGGCGGTCATCGAGCAGACCTTGGGCGTCCTCCTCAAGTACCAGGAGGACGTGCGGGCCGTCAAGGGGCCCATGACCGAGATGGCCCTGGCCGAGGCGGCGGGTCGCGACTGGGGCCGCTGACGTGGCCGCGGACGACGAAGGTCGAGGCGCCTGGGACGACGGTCGGGTCCGGGGCGAGCCCTTCGTCCGCAACGCCCTCCTCTTCGGCCGCATCCTGCGCCGGGTGGGCCTCAGCGCCGACCTCCCTGCGGTGCTCGACTTCGGGCGGGCCCTGACCCTCGTCGACCTGGGCCATCGCGAGGAGGTCCGGGCCGCGGGCGCCGCCCTCTTCTGCCGCCGACGGGAGGACCTGGCCCCCTACCAGCTGGCCTTCGAGCGCTTCTGGCGCCGCCACATGGCCCTCCAGGAGACGGCCACGCCGCCCGCCGCGGACGCCCTGGAGCTGGCCGACGAACGGCCGGCCGGGCCGGGTGAGCGCGGCCAGCGCGAGAGCGGTGCCGAGGACGCCGACGAGGAAGCCGGCGCGGAGGCCGCCACCGCCCTGGCCGTCGCGCCCGAGGCCTACAGCGCCGCCGAGTCACTCCGCCACCGCGACTTCGAGCGGATGTCGACGCTCGAGCTGCGGGCCGCGGCCCGGCTCATCGATCGGCTCATGCCGACGCTCGAGCAGCGTCGCACCCGCCGCTGGGAGCTCCACCCCCACGGCTCGATCGTGGCCCCGCGGCAGATGCTCCGGCGAAACCTCAGCACCGGCGGCGATCCGCTCACCTGGCTCTGGCGCCGGCCCGTCCGCCGGCCCCGCTCGATCGTCCTCATCTGCGACATCTCGGGCTCCATGGAGCGCCACTCCCGGCTCCTCCTCCGCTTCGCCCAGGCCCTCACCCGCTCGCGCGTGCCCACCGAGGCCTTCGTCTTCGGCACCCGCCTGACGCGGGTCACGCGCCAGCTGCGGGGGCGCGATCCCGACCTCGCCCTGACCCGCGTGGCCGACGCCGTCACCGACTGGTCGGGCGGGACCCGCATCGGGGCCTCGTTCGCCGAGTTCAACCGGCGCTGGGCCCGGCGCAGCCTGCGCAGCAGCGGCGTGGTGGTCGTCGTCAGCGACGGCTGGGACCGCGGCGACCCGGCCCTCGTCGGCAGCGAGACGGCCCGCCTGCGGCGGAACTGCCACCGCCTCATCTGGCTCAACCCCCTGGCCGGGGCGGACGGCTACCGGCCCCTGGCCGCGGGCATGGCGGCGGCCTATCCGTACCTCGACGACTTCCTGCCGGCCAACGACCTGGCCAGCCTCGAGCGCCTGGCCGAGGTGCTCGGGCGGCAGGGTGTTCGGCCGCGCGCGACCGGCTTTGGGGCCGCCGAGGCCGGCGTCAGCCGGCCGGTCGGTCCCGGGCGAACCTCGCCGCCGCTCGTCTCCCCGTATCCCCTACCGTCGGATGGCGCGGCATGAGGGAGCTGCTGGACGAGCTCGAACGGTGGCGCTCCGAGGGCGCCGGCGTCGGCCGGGCCGTCGTCGTGCGGACCTTCGGCTCCGCTCCGCGCCCGGAGGGCGCGGTCCTGCTCGCGACCGACGACGGGCGGATCGCCGGCTCGGTGAGTGGCGGCTGCGTCGAAGGCGCCGCGTTCGAGGAGATCGAACGGGCCCGCCGGGAGGGTCGTGAGCGGGTCATCCGGTACGGCATCAGCGACGAGGTTGCCTGGGACGTGGGCCTCGCCTGCGGCGGGACCATCGACGTCCTCATCGAGCCGACCGTTCGGCCCGAGGTCCTGTCTGCGGCCGAAAGCACGGCCGGCCGAGCGGTCATCATCCCGCTGCCGCGGGACGCGCCCGGGCCCGCCTTCGGACCGCATGAGCCGGGTCCGGGCGAGCCGCCGGAGCCGGCGCTGCTCGTGGAGGACGGCGTCGATGCGCCCGCCGCTGCGCCAGCCGAAGTCGTCGCCGCCGCGCGGACCGCGCTCGACGAGGGCACGTCGCGGACGATTGCCGTGGGCGACCGGCAGTACTTCGTGGAGGCGTATCCGGCGCGCCCGCGGCTCGTCATCGTGGGCGCGGTCCAGGTCGCGATTCCCCTCGTGCCGATCGCCCGTGAGCTCGGCTACGAGACGATCGTCGTCGATGCCCGCGAGGCGTTCCTGACCCGTGAGCGCTTCCCGAGTGCCGACCGCCTCGTCGCCGGCTGGCCGGACGAGGTGGCGGACGAGATCGGCCTGGGGCCCGCCGACACGGTGGCGGTCCTGACCCACGATCCCAAGTTCGACGAGCCGGCGATCGTCACGGCCCTCCGCCGCGGCTGCCGCTACGTGGGTGCCGTCGGCAGCCGCAAGACCCAGGCCGACCGCCACGGGCGGCTCCTCGCCGCGGGCTTGACCGAGGACGAGCTGAAGCGCCTGCGCGGGCCGATCGGCCTCGACCTCGGTGGCAAGTCGCCCGCGGAGACCGCGCTCGCGATCATGGGCGAGATCGTTGCCGCCCGGCGAGGCGGCTCCGGCATCCCGATGATGGACCGGCCTCGCGTCCCCAAGGCCTAGGCCACGTGATCGAGCCGGGACGGGTCGGCGCGATCGTCCTGGCGGCGGGCGCGGGCTCCCGGTTCGGCGGCGGCAAGCTCATCGCGCCGCTGCTCGACCGACCCGTCCTCCAGCACGTCCTCGACGCGGTGGCAACCGTCGGCTTCCGCGAGGTCGTCTGCGTCGTCCCGGGTGGGCCGGCGGGCGAAGCAATCGAAGGCGCCTGCCGTTGGCGAGCCGAGCGAATCGTGCGGAATCCGCGGCCCGAGCGCGGCCTCTCCTCGTCGGTTCGCCTGGGCATCGGGGCCCTGGGGCAGGGGAGCGCGGCCG
>DASUKL010000035.1:0-8312 GCA_036278755.1 Candidatus Limnocylindrales bacterium
GAGGCCCCCTCCGGCAGCACCAGCCAGGAGCGGACGGGCGTCCCGTCGGCGGCCTGAGCGGTGAGCCGTTCGAGTCGGCCGCGGCGCGGGAGGTCGTCGGCGGTCAGGCCCGGGAAGGACAGCTCGTGTGCCTCCTGGTCGGCGGCCCGGGCATCGAGGCGCACGACCTGGGGCGGTCGATCGACCTCCTGGCGCAGGGCGTAGAGGGCCGTGCCGTCAGGGGAGGGGCAGAGGGAGCTGTAGGTCCCGTCGACGGCCAGGCGGGTGACCCTGTCGTCGGCCAGGTCGAGGCGCCAGGGGAGGGTGCGGCCGTCCTCGTCCGCGGTGAAGAAGATGGCCGAACCATCGGCCGACCAGACGGGCGCGTTGGGCCAGCGATCGAGGTCGGGGGCCAGCCTCCGCTCGGCGCCCGAGGCGAGGTCGATGAGCGTCAGGTGGGCGACCGACGCCACGTCCGGCGAGCCCATCTCCTCCACCAGGGCGGCCACCTGGCGTCCGTCAGGCGAGCAGGCCAGGATGTCGTACCAGCGGTCAGGGCCTCCCGCCAGGGGGCGCCGGGCGCCGCTCGCGAGGTCCACGGCCACGAGCTCCGAGCGCATGGCCGCGGGCGGATCGAGGACCCGCCAGCCGCTGACCAGGGTGCCGCCGTCGGGCGTCAGGTCGAAGCAGGCCTCCACGAGCCCGCCGGCCGGCTCGGCGATCGCGTCGCGGGGCGGACCGATCGGGGCCTCCGGGCCCTGGGGTGGGGCCACGACGAAGAGATGCCGGTCACGGGGGCCCAGGTAGTGGTCCCAGAAGCGGATCGGCAGGGTCTCGAAGAGCATGGCGCTCATGCCCTGGTCGCGGCGCGTCTTGGTCCAGGCCGCGTCCGCCTCGAGGTCGCCGCGGCCGGGGGCCAGGGAGGCACCGAAGGCCACGGTGCCCGCCTGGCGGGCCACGCTGATGGCGTCCACGCCGCTGTCCGGGGCGAGCAGCAGGCGGGGCTCGCCACCACCTGCGGGCAGGAGCCAGAGTCCGGCCGAGGGATCCTCCTGGCCCTCCTGCTTGGCCGTCGGGTCGGGGCGGGCCGAGGTGAAGAGTAGGTCGCCGCCGGGCAGGAACACGGCCTCGCTCTCGCCGGCCGCCGAGCGCGTCAGTCGCCGCGGCGGAGCGATGCCGGCCGGGTCGAGCTCCCAGAGGCAGGAGGCCATCTTCTTGCCGTCGGGGCTGGGGCCTCCCACCGTCACGACGAGCCGCCGCCCGTCGGGGGACAGGCGAAGGCCGGAAAGGCGGGGGATGGCCAGGAAGTGGTCGAAGTCGAAGGGCTCGTTCATCGTCCGCGATGGTAGATGCTCAGCGGCCGCGCGTCGGGTCCGCGGCCGCGCGTCGGGTCCGTGGCCGCGCGTCGGGTCCGCGGCCGCGCGTCGGGCCCGCGTCGGCTCCGTGGCCGCGCGACTGGTCGGCTGGCAGCGCGTGCCGCCCAACGTGACAAGGGACCAATGAGCCTGGATCCGGCCAGCCGCCGTTCCGCCGAGCGTGACGCTGAACCAACGAGTCTCGATTTGCGCGGTCGCCGTCACGCCGAGCGCGACAAGCGGCGAATGAGCCTCCGCCCGGCGGCTCGCTGTATCGCTGGCCGTGACACCGGACGAAGGAGCAGGGGCTCGGTGGTCAGGTGTCACGTTTGCCGTGACGGCCGACCTGCCGCTGACCCGCTCGATCGTCGCTTGTCACGCCGGCCGTGACGCTGCCGTGCGCCCGCTCCGTACGAGGTGCCTCAGGGCAGGGGCGTTGGCGGAGCGACCCCCGGCGGGGCGACGACAGGAGCCGCGGCGTCGAAGGCGCTGGCGGTGTGCTCCATGATGTGGCTCTCAGCCAGCATCTCGTCGTGGTGGACCAGGCCGTCGCGGGGATCGATCCAGATGCGGAACCAGGCCGGGACGTCGGGCCGCATGAAGGATACGACCCGGTAGCGCACGCCGCCGACCGACTCGTCGGGCAGTTCGCGGATGGCCACCGGCTGGCCCCAGAACGAGCGGTAATAGCCGCTCGGCCAGCTGAAGCCGGGAGGCGGGAAGGCGCTGGCCTTCCACGAGCCGTCCGGTTGGCGATCGTAGGCCGCCGTGCCGATGAGCCGGCGCTCGGCCTGGCCCACGGTGATCGACATCGCATCGGGCGCCTGGAAGCGGTAGTCGGCCACGATCGGCGTCGAGCCGACGGCCGCGGCCAGGGTCTCGTGCAGGTCGGCCGACCGGAGGGCATCGACCTTGGCCAACGCCGCGTGGAAGGCGGCCGTGCCGTCCGGGGCGGGCAGGTGGAGCCGCTGGCTGATCGCGATCGGCCCGCGGTTGGTGTCGATGGCGATCTGGAAGGTCCAGTCGCCCGCGGCCGGCAGGGTGGCCGGGCCCGCGAAGCAGCCTAGCCCGCAGACGAGGTCGAGCGGAGCGATGATCGGGGGCCGAGGGGAGCTCGGGTCCGGGCTGGAACTCGGGTCCGGGCTGGAGCTCGGGTCCGGGCTGGAGCTCGGGCTGGCGCCGGCCGCCGGGCTAGAGGTCGAAGGAGCCGAGCCTGGCGGGCCTCCGGGGTTCGAGCTCGGGCCGGCCCCTCGGGAACCGGAGACGTCGAAGCCCGAGCGGATGATGATGCGCGCCTGGCGCAAGCCGTCGCCCGCCTCCACGCCCAGGACCTGGATGCGCAACTCGATGCGGCCGGGCTGGGGCGGGAGGATGGTCAGGCCGACGACGAAGGGGCCTGATGCACCGGCCACCGAGAGCGCCGCATAGTGGTCCAGGCTGGCCAGGGCCGGGTCGGTCGTCGGCGGAGGCAGGTCCGCGGCCGCCTCCCGGGGCGGCGTGGCGAAGCCGGTCATGGTGGCTGCCACGGCCAAGGTCACCAGCATGGCCCCCAACTCGAGCCGCGCCGGCAGGGCCAGCTCGCCCGTCGGATCAGCCCGCCGGCGGAGCAGGAAGTGGCTCACGCCGAGGGCGGCCACGAGCAGGAGCAGGACGCCCTTGGCGATGACGAAGCTGCCATAGCCCGTGCCGGTCAGAGCGGCCAGATCGGGCAGCTGGCCGATCGCGTTGGCGATGCCGGACAGGCCCACGACGATCGCCGCGCCGACGGCGTAGGGCGTGAAGGCGGCCAGGGCTCGCCGGAGGTCCGTGGCCGCCACGGCCGCGGCGGCGATGGCGAAGATCCAGACCCCGGCCGCGGCTAGATGCGCGGCCGCGACGGGCACGTACAGGAGGGGCTGGGGCGTGGCAGCCGGGTGGCCGGAGGCCGCTTCGGCCACCACCGCGACCGCCCCGGCAAGGCTGAAGACGAGGCGCTGGGCAGGCCTGGGTCGGCCGACGAGCGTGACGAGGCCCACGACCCCTGCCGCGATGACCGTGGCCTGCCACAGCCCCGAGGTCGTGGTCAGGACCGTGGGCAGGGCCGTCAGGGAGCCTGCCGTCACGAGGGCCGCGGAGGTGGCCGAGACGAGCGTCCCCACGATGGCCAGGGGCGGCCCGGCGCGGGTCAGCCAGGTCAGGCGGTCCGGCCGTAGCCCGGCTCGCAGGCCGGTCCGCCGCAAGAGGATGGTCCCTGCCCAGAGGGTCAACCCCAGGAGGGTCAGGAACCGCCCTACCAGATCCAGGGGCCCGTTCGTGTCGATCGAACCCTCGTCGGAGGCGGCATGGCCGGAGACGGCCGTGCCGACACCGAACAGATATGAGCCGTGGAGGGTATGGCCGTCGATCCGCGAGACGCTCGTCCAGGCCACTTGGTAGATGCCGGTCTGGAGCAGGCCCAGGTGCCGCTCCATGGCGTCGGCATCGCCGGGCACGGCCGTCGTGGCACCGGTGGCCACGTCGTTGCCGGCCGGGTCGAGCACCTCGATGCGGCTGAGACGCAGATCCAGCGGCTCGTCGAACTTGAGGATGACCTGGCTGGGGGCCTGGGGCAGCCCCGTCCCGGCCGCGGGGTCGCCCAGGATGAGGTCGGCGTGGGCGGCGGCGGGCAGGGGCGCGAGGGCAGCCTGGACCAGACCCAGCCCCAGGGCCAGCGTCAGGGCCAGGCCACGGACGGGCCGGCCGACAACGAGGTCCAGAAGGGTCGATCGCAGGGGGAGGCCCACCGACCGAGGATACGCGCGTGGCTCCGTCCGACACCTGGGAGCGAACGCCCATCTCGGGCGCCAGCGTTCGCGCATCTTCCGCGCCGCGGGTACCCAGGCCGGCCGCCGTGGACGGTCCGCGATGGCCAGCCGTGGTCTCGTCGCTCGACGGCCCCGCCCCGCGGACCGGGGGGCGAGCGGCCGACCGGGGAGGCGAACGGCGACCGGGGAGGCGAGCGGCGGACCGGGGAGGCGAGCGGCGCGCTACGATCGGTGCCGATCCAGGACTCGCTCCCGAGCAGCGAGCTCGCACCGAGCCAAGGAGCTGCCGCATGACCGACGCCGCCCCCTCCGCCGCCACGGCCCCCGACCGTCCCCATCGCGCCCCCAAGCGCTACATCTACGCCTTCGGCGGAGGGCGGGCCGAGGGCAATGCCGGGATGCGTGACCTCCTGGGCGGCAAGGGCGCAGGTCTGGCCGAGATGACGAACGCCGGGCTGCCCGTGCCGCCCGGATTCACCATCACGACCGAGTGCTGCAACGACTATTTCGCCAACGACGAGCGCTTCCCCGACGGCCTCTGGGAGGACGTCCTCGAGGCGGTCAAACGGGTCGAACAGGAGGCTGGCAAGGGCTTCGGCGACCCCCAGAACCCGCTCCTCGTCAGCGTCCGATCCGGGGCCCGCGAGTCGATGCCGGGGATGATGGACACCGTCCTCAACCTCGGTCTCAACGAGCAGACCCTGCCCGGGCTCGTCGCCCTTACCGGCAACGAGCGCTTCGGCTGGGATGCCTACCGGCGCTTCATCCAGATGTTCGGCCGGATCGTCCAGGAGATCCCTGCCGAGCGCTTCGACGAGGCCTTCGAGGCGGCCAAGGAGCGCCATGGGGCCAAGGAGGACACCGATCTCGACGCGGCCGCGCTGCAGGAGGTCGTGGAGGCCTTCAAGGGCGTGGTCAAGGAGGCCACCGGCAAGGACTTCCCCAGCGATCCCCTCGAGCAGCTGGATCTGGCCATCAAAGCCGTCTTCGCCTCCTGGTTCGGCAAGCGCGCCCGCGACTACCGGGCCTTCAACAAGATCCCCGACGATCTGGGCACGGCGGTCAGCGTGGTGACCATGGTCTTCGGCAACATGGGCGACGACTCGGGCACCGGCGTGGCCTTCACCCGCGACCCCAATACCGGGGAGAAGCGGCTCTTCGGGGAGTACCTCACCAACGCCCAGGGCGAGGACGTCGTGGCCGGCATCCGCACGCCCCGGACCATCGGCCAGATGGAGAGCGAGCTGCCGGACGTCTACCGCCAGTTCGAGGAGATCGCCGGGCGCCTGGAGAAGCACTATCGCGACGTCCAGGACCTGGAGTTCACCATCGAGCGCGGCCGCCTCTACATGCTCCAGACGCGCAACGCCAAGCGGACGGCCATCGCCGCGGTGCGCATCGCTGCGGCCCTCGTCAGCGAGGGCATCATCGACGAGCGCCAGGCCCTGGCCCGCATCAGCCCCGAGCAGGTCGACCAGCTCCTGCGCGACCAGTTCGACCCGGCAGCCAAGGGCCAGGCCCAGCGCCTCGCCCGGGGCCTCAACGCTTCGCCCGGCGCGGCCGTGGGTGCCGCCGTCTTCGACGCTGACCGGGCCGCCGAGCGGGCCGCGTCCGGGGAGAAGGTCGTCCTCGTCCGCATCGAGACGAGCCCTGACGACTTCCACGGCATGGCCGCTGCCCAGGGCGTCCTGACGGCTCGCGGGGGGGCCACCTCGCACGCTGCGGTCGTGGCCCGCCAGATCGGCAAACCCTGCGTCGCCGGCTGCGGCGACCTGCACGTGGACTACGCGGCCCGGACCGCCACGGCGGACGGCGTCACCTTCAAGGAGGGCGACCCCATCAGCCTCGACGGCACGACCGGCGAGGTCTTCCTCGGCGCCCTGCCCACGGTCGAGGTCCGCTTCGAGGAGCAGGCCGAACTGCAGCAGGTCCTGACCTGGGCCGACAAGGTCCGCCGCCTCCAGGTCTGGACCAACGCCGACAAGCCCGAAGAGGCGGCCCAGGCCCGGCGCTACGGGGCCCAGGGCATCGGCCTCTGCCGCACGGAGCACATGTTCCGCGAGGGCGAGCGCCTGGAGATCGTCCGCGACGCGATCCTCGTCGCCTTCGAGGCCACCCGGGCCAAGGAGAAGGCCGCCGCGGGCGGCACCCTGACGGCCGACGAGCAGGCCACCGTGGACGCCTTCGACGCCGCGATGGGCAAGCTCGAGGCCCTCCAAGAGGGGGACTTCCGGGGCATCTTCGAGGCCATGAGTGGCCTGCCGGTCGTGGTCCGGCTCATCGACCCGCCGCTCCACGAGTTCCTGCCCAACCACAGCGACCTGCTCGTCGAGGTGACCCGCGACGAGGACAAGGGCACGGCCAAGGACGACCCGGGGTACGCCCGGGCCCGCCAGCTCCTGGCGGCCGTGGAGCGGTTGCGAGAGCAGAACCCGATGCTGGGCCTGCGCGGCTGCCGCCTGGGCCTGCTGATCCCCGATTTCGTGAGGATGCAGACGCGGGCTATCCTCAACGCCGCCATCGCCGAGCGGGCCGCCGGCCGCGACCCGCACCCCGAGATCATGATCCCCCTCGTCGGCACGGCCAGCGAGCTGACCGCGACCCAGGCCATCCTCGAAGCCGAGGCCAAGGCCGTCCAGGAGCGCGCGGGGACCACGGTCGACTACCGCTTCGGGACGATGATCGAGGTGCCCCGCGGGGCCCTGACGGCGGACGAGATCGCCCGCACGGCCGAGTTCTTCAGCTTCGGCACCAACGACCTGACCCAGATGACCTACGGCTTCAGCCGCGACGACGCGGAGGGCGGCTTCCTGCTGGCCTACGTCGAGCGCAAGATCCTGCCGGCCAACCCCTTCCAGACGCTGGATCGGGTGGGCGTGGGCCAGCTCATGCGGACGGCGGTCGAGAAGGGCCGCGGGATCCGCCCCAAGCTGAAGATCGGCATCTGCGGCGAGCACGGCGGCGATCCGGCCTCGATCGCCTTCTGCGAGGAGATCGGGCTCGATTACGTCTCCTGCTCGCCCTTCCGGGTGCCGGTCGCCCGCCTGGCCGCGGCCCAGGCCGTCCTGGCCCGGGAGGCCGCCAAGGGCTGATCCATGGCTGGTAAGGGCTGATCCATGGCTGGTCGGCATCGGGTCGTCATCGTCGGCGGCGGCTTCGCTGGGCTGTACGCCGCCAAGGGGCTCGACGACGAGGCCATCGAGCTGACCGTCGTCGATCGGCGGAACTTCCACCTCTTCCAGCCGCTGCTCTATCAGGTCGCCACCGGCGCCCTGGCGGCGGGTGAGATCAGCCAGCCCCTGCGCTCGATCCTGCGTCGTCAGGCGAACACCGAGGTCCTTCTGGGCGAGGCGGTCGACCTGGACGTCGATGGCCGGGCGGTCATCCTCTCGGATGGCGGGCGGGTCCCGTACGACACGCTGGTCGTGGCCACGGGCGCCCACCATGCCTACTTCGGCCACGACGCGTGGGCCGCCGTGGCGCCCGGGCTCAAGTCCGTCGAGGACGCCCTCGAGATCCGGCGACGCGTCCTGCTGGCCTTCGAGACCGCGGAGCGCGAGGACGACCCGGACGAACGCTTGGCCTGGATGAGCTTCGTGGTCGTCGGCGGCGGTCCCACCGGGGTCGAGCTCGCCGGGGCGCTGGGCGAGATCGCCCACGACACGCTGCGCCGGGACTTCCGACGCATCGACCCGACGCAGGCCCGGATCACCCTCGTCGAGGGTTTGAATCGCATCCTGCCGACCTATCCCGCCAGCCTCTCGCGGGCCGCCGCGCGCCAACTCGTCCGCCTGGGCGTGACCGTCCGACCGAAGACCATGGTCGAGGGGATCGACGACGGCGGGGTCATGGTCCGGACGAGCGGGGCGGCCGGGGCGGACGGGGCGGCGGCCTCCGAGCGCATCGTGGCCCGCACCGTGCTCTGGGCCGCCGGGGTGCAGGCCGCCTCGTTCGGCCGTCGGGTGGCCGCCGCGACCGGCGTCACGACCGATCGCGCCGGCCGGTTCGCCGTAGACGCGGACCTCAGCCTGCACGGCCATCCCGAGATCCTGGCCCTGGGCGATCTGGCCATCGTGTCCTGGAAACCCGCCGAGCCGGCGCGGCCGGGACGCTCGGCTAAGCCCGCCAGGCCTGTGCCCGGGGTAGCCCCGTCGGCTATCCAGGAGGGCCGCTACGCCGCCCGAGCGATCAAGGC
>DASUKL010000036.1:0-5107 GCA_036278755.1 Candidatus Limnocylindrales bacterium
TGTCCAGCCGCCGTTCCCGGCGCCCATGGGTCAGGCCTGACCGGGGCCTGAGCTCGGCCGCTTCGGCCGCGGCCGGCTGCGCCGCTGAAGGCAGCCCCACGGAGGGACCATGCTCGCCGTCATCGACCAGGTGGTCATCCCCTTCCTCGACCAGCTCTACGGATCCGTGGGCTATCTCGGGGTCCTGGTGGCCATGACCATCGAGTCGGCCATGATCCCTCTGCCCTCGGAGCTCGTGCTGCCCTACGCCGGTTTCCTGGTCTCCGACCCCACCAAGCTCGAGCCCCTGAGCGGCGGGCCGTGGGGCTTCTGGGGGGTCGTCGTGGCGGCCACCATCGGCACGACCGTCGGTTCGCTCATCGCCTACGGACTGGGCGCTTGGGGCGGCCGGCCGCTCCTCGAGCGCTACGGCCGCTATCTCCTCATCCGACCCCACGAGCTGGACCTCGCGGAACGCTTCTTCGACCGCTACGGCGGGCCCACGGCCTTCCTCAGCCGGCTACTACCGGTCGTCCGCACCTTCATCAGCTTCCCCGCGGGCGTGGCTCGCATGCCGCTGCGCCGCTTCGTGGTCTACACCACGGCCGGCGGCTTGCTGTGGAACATCGTCCTCGTCTGGGCCGGGGTCCAGCTGGGGGAGCGGTGGGTCGACATCCGGCGGGCCCTCGAGCCCTTCGACACCCTCATCGCGGTGGCTGTCGTGGCCGCCGTCGCGCTCTTCATCTGGTGGCGCCTGGGGATGCCCGGCCGCCGCCGGGGGCCGGTCGAGCCGGCCTGAGGCGGGCACCAGGAGACCGGCCACCAGGCGATCCATGTGGGCTTGGCGGGCGGCTTCGACGGCCGCGTCGACGGGCAGGCCGTCGAGCCGGTCGTAGGCCCACTCCTGGACGAGGTCCACGAGCTCCGCACTGGCCGGGTCACCGTGCCGCCAGCGGTCGAGGGCCGCCACCCGGTCGCGCAGGGCCCGCAGGTGGGGCGCTGTGTCATTGCTGAGCGGCGCGCCGACCAGGTCCCGGAGGACCTCCACCTCGCGGCGGAGACGCGGTCGGGCCAGCGAGCCGCCGGTGGCCGCCACGAGGCGCCCGGGGAAGATCGAGACGAGGGCCGCGGGGAGGGAAGCGAGCCAGGCTACCCAGGCGGGCACCGGGCTGACCAGGACGACGATCCAGGCCAGACCGGCCACGAGGAAGGCGGCCAGGGCCAGGAGGTGGGCCCCGCCGTGGGCATCGCGGAGGTGCAGCTCGTGCCGGAGCCAGACGAGGATGGCGACCGCCACGGCCAGCCCGGCCAGGGCAGCCAGGTCCTGGAGGAGGGTCACGAACATCGACGCGTCACCGCCGGGCACGGTAGCATCTCGCTCGATGCCCCTCAGCCCCGCCATGCCGAGTCGAGAGGACGCCTGGGACCTCCTCCGTGCCTGGACCGCAAGCGAGGCCCTGCGGCGGCACGGCCTGGCCGTGGAGGCCGCGGTGCGCTGGTACGGCGAGCAGCGTTTCGGCATCAGCGCCCCGGAGCTGGACACCTGGGCCCAGGCGGGCCTGCTCCACGACTTCGACTACGAGCGCTACCCCGACACGCACCCCGTGCAGGGCGCTGAGGAGCTGCGCCGCCTGGGCTACCCTGAGGTCCTGGTGGAGGCCGTGCTGGGCCACGGCGACCACACCGGCGTGCCTCGGACGTCCCTGCTGGCCCACACGGTCTACGCCTGCGACGAGCTGAGCGGCTTCGTCATCGCCGTGGCCTATGTGCGGCCGAACCGCAGCCTCGACGAGGTCGACGCCCGGGCCGTGACGAAGAAGATGCGCGACAAGGGCTTCGCCCGCCAGGTGCCACGGGACCAGCTCCTGAAAGGTGCCGAAGAGTTGGGCCTGCCCTTCGAGGAGCACGTGGCCAACGTGGTGGCCGGGCTCACGACCGTCCGGGAGGCGCTGGGCCTCTAGCCGGGCCGGCCCTCGCCGTCGCGGGCGACGCCGTCGCGGGCGACGCCGTCGCGCGGGCCGCAGCCCGCAGCTCCTCGGGCTCGAAGGCCTCCTCGAGGAAGGGCGACGGCTCGCCCGGGTCGTGGAGCAGGAGCAGTTCGCGGCGGGCGCGGGTCCAGGCCACGTAGGCCAGGCGGCGCTCCTCCTCCAGGGCCCGGACCGGATCTGGCGCTTCCTCGAGGGAGCGGCGGCTGGGGAAACGGCCGGCGTCGTGCCCCACGCAGGCCACGTGGTCGAACTCGAGGCCTTTCGTGGCGTGGGCCGTGGCCAGGACGAGCGACGCATCGTCGCGCCGCAGGCGCTGGCGTTGTTCGCGGGCCCGTCCGAGGGCCTGCCGCAGGGCGCCCAGGGTCGATGGCCTGACGGCCGCCGCCCAGCCGAGGAGCGCCTCGATGCCCATGCGGTCCTCGGCCACCGGCTCGGCCGCCGCCATCCGGCTCAGGGCGGGCAGGGCCGCGTCGTCGTCGGGTCCGGCCCGGGCCAGGAGGTCGATAAGACCGGGGTCCTCGAGCAGGTCGAGGCCGTCCTCGGCGGCGCGGTAGGGCACGTCGAGCTCGATGGCGACAGCGGCGTAGGGCGCCAGCTCGGCATTGGTCCGGGCCAGGATCGCGTGGCTGCCGGATGAGCCCTCGGCGCGGAGGTCCGGGCCCCAGGCCCGCAGGAGGCTGCGGGCTCGCGCGACATCGTCCCCCGGGTCGGGGAGCAGGCGGAGGGTCCCGCTCGCCCCGGCTGCGGCCCGGATGCGCTTGGCGAACCGCTCTCGGTTGTGCTCCACGAGGCGGACGGCGCGGCGGACGACCTCCGGCGGGCAACGGAAGTTCGTCACGAGATCGACCCGCCGCAGGCCCGGCAGGTCCGCCGCCAGCCCCAGGATGCGGCGCACGTCGGCCAGGCGCCAGGCGTAGATCGTCTGGTCGTCGTCACCGACCAGGAACACGTCGTTGGCCGGCGCGGCCAGGAGGAGGGCCAGGCGGAGCTGGCTGCGGTCGAGATCCTGGGCCTCGTCGACCAGCAGCGTGGCGCAGCGCTCGCGCCAGGCGGCGAGGAGGATCGGTCGCGCCTCCAGCACGACGAGGACGCGTCGCAGGAAGTCGTCGAAGTCGAGCCCGCCGCGCTCCGCCAGGGCCCCCTCATAGGCCAGGAAGGCGCCGAGCACAGGCCCGGGCGGCCGGCCCGCGGCGCTCTCGGCGGCCACCTCGTGGGCGAGGCGGGCCGTGTCCACGGCCAGGTCGAGCTTCAGCCGTGAGAAGGCGTCGTCGAGCCGGCGCAGGGCGGCCGGCCCGAAGGGTGCACCGGCCAGCTCGGCCAGGACTTGCGACCGATCGAGGAGCGGCTCGACGGGCACCCCGGCGGCGACGAGGATCTCTCGGCCCAGGGCGTGGAGCGTGCCGACCCGGACCGCGCCTGGGGCCTGCCCCAGCGGGGCCAGCGCCGCGTCGACCCGCTCCCCGAGCTCGACCGCCGCCCGCTTGTTGAACGTCACGGCCCGTATCCGGTCGCCTGGGGTGCCGCTGGCGACCCGCCAGGCGATGCGGGCTACGAGGGTCGTGGTCTTGCCGCTGCCAGCCGGCGCGACGCAGAGGATGGGGCCGGGCGGCGCGGTGGCCGCCGCCCGCTGGTCCGGCGTGAGGTGGGCCAGCCGTTCTTCGACCGAGGCAGGGAGCACGGGTCCCATCCTGGACCGCACCGCTTAGCGCCCGGTTCACCGGCCCGCGAGTCCTCGGAGGCCCCGGAGGCCGCCGCCCGTAGAATCCTGTTGTGACACCCCGGCTGAAGACCACCCTCGCCCGCCTGCCCGACCGTCCCGGCGTCTACCTCATGCGCGATGCGCGGAACGCCGTCCTCTACGTCGGCAAGGCCCAGAGCCTCAAGGGCCGCGTCCGGAGCTACTGGCGCCACAAGAACGGGAAGGAGACCCCCCTCCGCATCGAGTCGGCCCTCGACCGGGTCGTCGACGTGGAATACACCCTGACCGACACGGTAAGCGAGGCGCTGCTGCTCGAAGCCAACCTCATCAAGCGCTACCAGCCGCGCTTCAACGTCCGTCTCAAGGACGACAAGAGCTACCCCTTCATCAAGGTCACCCTGGCCGACGACTTCCCCCGCATCGAGCGGACCCGCAAGCTGCCGGC
Organism: Candidatus Limnocylindrales bacterium; assembly: GCA_036278755.1. Classification (GTDB taxonomy): domain Bacteria; phylum Chloroflexota; class Limnocylindria; order Limnocylindrales; family CSP1-4; genus DASUKL01. The sequence continues at coordinate 4,112 of DASUKL010000036.1, forward strand.
CGACGGCAGCCGCTACTTCGGGCCGTACGCCTCGGCCACCAGCGTCGACGAAGCGATGAACCTCATCCGTCGCCTGTTCCCCTTCCGGACCTGCACCATCGACATCCAGGAGGGCCAGCGGGCCCTGGCCCGGCCCTGTCTCCTGTACCACATCAAACGGTGTCAGGGACCCTGCATCGAGGCCATCTCCAAGGCCGACTACGCCCGCGACATCGAGCAGGTCATGCTCTTCCTCGAAGGCCGCCAGGAGGTCGTGGCCCGGGCCCTGCGGCAGGAGATGGAAGCCGCCAGCGGGGCGCTGGAGTACGAGCGCGCGGCGGCCCTGCGGGACAAGGTCCGGGCCATCGAGCGGACCATGGAGAGCCAGAAGATGGCCGCCCATTCACGGGCCGACCTGGACCTCCTGGGCTTGGCCCGCTCGGGCGCCCAGGCGGCCGTCCAGCTCTTCGTCGTCCGCGAGGGTCAGCTCGTCGGGCGCGACGTCTTCCTCCTCGAGAACGTGGCCCCCGACGCCGAGGACGGGGAGGTGCTGCGGGCCTTCGTCAACCAGTACTACGCTCGGGCCGGATCGATCCCCCGCCGCCTGCTCGTGCCCCTGGCCCTGCCCGAGGCCGTGGAGCTGACGGCGTTCCTCGTGGCCCGTCGCGGCGGCCGGGTCGAGATCGCCACCCCGGAACGCGGCCGCAACCGATCGCTGCTCGCCCTGGCCGGCCGCAACGCCGCCGAGGCCCTCGCTCGTGAACAGGCCCGCTGGCTGGTCGACGAGGGCAAGACCCAGGCCGCCCTGGCCGAGCTGGCCGAGGCCCTCGGCCTCTCGGCTCCGCCGGGCCGCATCGAGTGCTACGACATCTCCAACATCCAGGGCGCCTTCACCGTGGGCAGCATGGTCGTCTTCGAGGATGGCCGGCCGCGGAGCGGGGAGTACCGCCGCTTCCGGGTCCGGGCCGTGCAGGGGCCCAACGACTTCGCCAGCCATCAGGAGGTCCTGCGCCGCCG
>DASUKL010000037.1:0-10704 GCA_036278755.1 Candidatus Limnocylindrales bacterium
TCCAGGGTCCGGAAGGGCCCGACCTTGGCCAAACAGGTGCGGAATCGCGGTGTTATATCCGACCGGGTCCCGGTCGTCACCTCCTGAGCCTCCGGAGACGTCCTGATCGCGGCCATACGCGCACTGGGCGGAGGGTATGGCCACGGATCCGGCCCGACGGGGCTCGAGGAGGGCTTCGGCGTGGCCAAGACGTCGTGGTCGTCGAGGGGCCTGGGCATGATGGTGCCGAAACCGCACTGTTTGGCCAGGGCCGAGACGGAGGGGAGCGGCGGGCGGAACGGTCGGCTGGGACCGAGAAGCTTTGCTGGCGACGCGGAGAGCAGCAGTGAGGCTGAGGGGAGCGGCGGGGCGAGACGGTCGGCCGGAGTGACCCGCCGAGCGAGCGGCGAACGGCGTCCGGCGGCGGCCCCTCAGCTGCGGCGCAGGAGGCCGCCCAGGCGTCCGTTACGCTGGGGCGCCGGGGCTCGGGTCTCGGGCTCGGGGCTGGTCCCACCCAGGATCTCGGCCAGGCGCGTGAGGCGTTCGGCCGGTCCGCTGCGGGGCGCCCCGCGGACCACCGGCACACCCTCGTTGACCGCCTTCAGGTAGATCATCGGCTCGTAGGGCAGCTCGAGGTCGACCCGCGCGCCGAGCGTGTGTTCGATGTCACTGACCTTCAGCATCTCGCGGGCGAAGAGGTGGTTGATGATGTAGATCGTGCGCCCCGCGTGCCCCTGCTCGGTCAGCACCTCGAGCAACGCCGTGAGGGCCTTCAGGGCGGCGATCTCGGGGTAGATCGGGAAGCACAGCGTGTCGGCCAGGGCGAAGGCCGCTAGGCTCCGCTCGTCATAGACGCTGCCGCCATCGACGATGACCGTCTCGAAGAGCGTGGCCGCCCCGCGGATCGTCCGATCGACCTGGCTGGCACTGATGAGGCTGGCCTGGTCCGGCCGGCGGGGGGCGCAGAAGACGGCCAGGCCGGGGCCGTACTCGGTGGCGTACGTCCGCAGCAGGTCGGGCTCGGCCAGGGCCTGTTCGTCCTGGCTCAGCTCGGCCAGAGTGAGGGCCGGCCGCAGGTCCAGGTGCATGGCCGCCTGGCCCCAGTGCAGGTCGAGGTCGACAAGGGCCGTCGTCCCGGCCCGCCGCTGGCTCAACGCGACGGCCGTGTTGACGGCCATCGTGGTCGTGCCGCTGCCGCCCTTGGGGCTGAAGACGACGATGACGCGGTGCCCGGGCACGATGCCCAGGCCGGGCAGGGAGAGGGGGGCCATGGTCCCGCGGGTGCGGACCCGGACCATGAGGGCCTCGATCCGCGCCTCCAGCTCCCGGCCATCGAACGGCTTGGCCATGACGTCGTCGGCGCCGGCCTCGAGGAGGCCGACCCGTTCCTCGACGTCGTCGCTCTGGGCGATGCACAGGATGGACAGGCCGCTGATTCGCGGGTCATCACGGATGGCCCGGCAGATCTCCTGTGGCCCGCGCGGCCCGCGGACCACGTCGACGATCACCAGGCGGTACTGCTCGGCTCTCTGGAGGAGGTCGTCGGGATCGGTCGTGCGGTCCGCCGCGTAGCCCGCCGAGGTCAGGATGGCGTTGATGCGGTCGGCGCTGGATTCATCCTGATCGAGCAGCAGGATGGTGCTCGATGGCAACGGGACCCCCTCCGGTACGGCGATCTGGCAGCCGAGTCTAGCAGAGGCCCCGTGGTAGACTGCATGCGTCCCTTTCAGCTCCGCCGTCCGATCCTCGCACCCTGCAGGGCGAGCGTGGGCACATCCCATGGGAAGGAGAACGACGCGTATGCGCCGCTATGAATTGATGCTCGTCCTGCGGCCGGATCTGGCCGACGAGCGGAGCCAGGCCATCCTCGAGCGCGCGACCCGTTCGGTCGTCGGCGCCGGCGGCCAGCTCGTCAAGGTCAGCCCCTGGGGTCGCCGCCGGCTGGCCTACCCCATCGACGGGCAGCGCGAGGGCTCGTACCACCTCGTCGTCTTCGACGCGCCGGCCGAGGCGGTCCTCGAGCTGGAGCGCGGCCTGCACATCACGGAGGACGTGATGCGCCACTTGGTGACGCGCATCGAGCGGCCCGTCTCCGCCCGCCGGCCCAGCGACGGCGGCTCGGATCCCGGCGCGGATGGGGCGTACGACGCGCCGCCCGAGGAGGAGGCCGCGGCCGACGGCGAGGTCATCGACGAGTCCGAGAGCGAGGCCGCTCCGGCGGCCACCGACTAGGCTGCCGAGGGCAGCGATGGAGGTCCGGCGATGTCGCTGAACAAGTGCATGATCATCGGCAACCTGGGTCGCGATCCCGAGATGCGCTATACGGCCAGCGGGACGGCCGTGACCCAGTTCAGCGTGGCCGTCAACCGCAACACGCGCGACGAGAACGGCGAGTGGAAGAAGGAGACCGAGTGGTTCCGGGTCGTCCTCTTCCGCGACCAGGCCGAGCGGGCCGCGGAGTGGCTCCGCAAGGGGACCAAGGTCTACATCGAGGGACGGATCCAGACGCGTTCCTATGAGAAGGACGGCCAGACCCACTACATGACCGAGCTCATCGCGGAGCGCTTCGCGAACCTCGATCCGCGGCAGCGCGATGACGCCGACGCCGGGGACGGCGGCAGCAGCTCGGCCGGCGGGGCCCCGATGGCCCGCCCGGCGGCCGCCCCTGCCAACGCGCCCGGCACGGCCTCCGAGGAGCTCGACGACATCCCCTTCTGATCCACCCGGTCGGGCCTGCCCGCCCGACCCACAACGAGGTCCCACCGAACGATGCCTTCCCCCCGAGCCCGAAAGCGCGACGAGTACTACCGAGATCGGCGCCGCCGCAAGGTCTGCGCCTTCTGCGCCGACAAGACCGACCAGATCGACTACAAGGAGGTCAATCGCCTCCGGCGCTACCTGTCGGAGCGGGCCAAGATCGAGCCCCGCCGCAAGACCGGCACCTGCGCCCAACACCAGCGCCAGCTCTCGGTGGCCCTCAAGCGGGCCCGCCACGTCGCCCTCCTGCCGTACGCCCCCCAGCACCTGCGCCCCTGAGCCCGGGTGAGCCTCGGCCCCGCCCGGCCCGCGGCTGATGTCCGGCGCCGCCCGACCACGCGCGTGCCTCGACGTCAGCCCCGCACCGCGGGCCCGGCGGCCCGCGGTGGCCTGAGGTGATCGACCTCGTCCTCCTCGTCGTGGCCTGCGCCGTGATCCTGGTCGGGTCGGAGCTCTTCACCAACAGCGTCGAGTGGCTGGGCCACCGGCTCGACATCGCCGAGGGCGCCGTGGGCAGCGTCCTGGCCGCGATCGGGACGGCCCTGCCCGAGACCATGATCCCCCTGGTGGCCATCGCCTTCGGCGGTCAGGGCGCCCGCACCGACGAGATCGGGGTGGGGGCCATCCTGGGCGCCCCATTCATGATCGGCACGCTGGCCATGTGTGTCACCGGCCTGGCCGTCCTCCTCCAGCCCCGCCGACGGGCCGCCGGCGGCTGGCTGGCCGTCAGCCCCCGGCTCGTGACCCGTGACGTGGGCACCTTCGTCGTGGCCTATGGCCTGGCCATCGGGGCGGCCTTGGCCCCTCAGGGCCCCTGGCCGGTGCGGCCCGTCGTGGCCGTCGTGCTGCTGCTGATCTACGCCCGCTACGTGTGGTCGCACCTCAGCGAGGAGCGTGAGAGCTCGGGCGAGGCGCTGCCGCCGCTGCGCCTCCATGTCCTCGATGCACCGGGCCGGCGGGCGGATCCGCTCGTGCCCCGGCTGTGGATCGTGCTGCTCCAGGTCGTGGTGGCCGTGGCGGCCATCGTCGGTGGGGCCGTCCTCTTCGTCGACCTCGTGGAGGACGTCTCGGCCGACCTGGGCCTGGCGCCGGTCATCGTGGCCCTCGTCATCGCCCCCATCGCCACGGAGCTGCCCGAGAACTTCAACGGCGTGATCTGGGTCCGCCAGGGCAAGGATCACCTGGCCCTCGGGAACCTCACCGGGGCGATGGTCTTCCAGGCCTGCATCCCCACGGTCATCGCCTTGCTCCTGGCCCCGGCGACCTGGGCCGTCACCTCGTCCTCCAGCCTGGCCTTCGCCTCGGCCGCCATCGCCTTCGTCTCGGTGGCCCTGGTCTTCGGCCCGCTGGTCGCGCGGGGCCGCCTCACGGCCCGCGGCATGCTGGTCGGCGGGGCCTGCTATGCGGCCTACCTGGCCATCGTGGCCCTGGCCCTGCCGGGGTCGTCGTGAAGGCCGCCGTATACTCGCTCGCAGGGTGCCCGCAGGGCGGCATCCCATCGCCAAGGAGCCTCGCCGCATGCTGACCGAGAAGCCCGCCGCGCCGTCTGCCGGCGCGAAGCCGGCCCGACCGCCCGTCGACCCCGAGGCCGGCATCTGCTTCTTCGAGGGCCACTACGTGCCGCTGGCCGAGGCCAAGGTCAGCATCATGACCCACGCCTTCATGTACGGCACCGCGGTCTTCGAAGGCATCCGCGGCTACTGGAACGAGGAGCAGGGCCAGCTCTACGTCCTCAAGCTGCACGAGCACCTGGCCCGCATCCAGAAGTCCTGCCGCATCCTGCTGATGGACCCCATCCCCACGCCCGAGACGCTGGCCGAGGAGGTCCTCGAGGTCCTCCGCCGCAACGACTTCCGCCAGGACGTCTACATCCGGCCCAGCTTCTACAAGTCGACCAAGACCATCGGGGTGCGCTTGCACCACCTCGACTTCGACCACTACGTCCTGGCCATCCCCTTCGGCGACTACATCGACACCCAGCGGGGGGTGCGGGTCATGACCTCCTCCTGGCGCCGCAACGCCGACGAGGCCATCCCTGCCCGGGGCAAGATCGTGGGCGGCTACGTCAACATGGCCTTCCAGAAGTCGGAGGCCGAACTCAACGGCTTCGACGAGGCCGTCGTCCTGACCGCCGACGGGCACGCCAGCGAGGCCTCCGCGGCCAACCTCTTCATGGTCCGCGACGGCGTCCTCACTACGCCCCCCGTCAACGACGACATCCTCGAGGGCATCACCCGTCTGGCCATGCTGGAGCTCGCCGCCGACGCGGGCATCGCCACTGACGTCCGCTCGATCGACCGCTCCGAGCTGTACGTGGCCGACGAGATCCTGCTCTGCGGCACGGGCGTCCAGGTCTCGCCGGTCGTCGAGGTCGACCATCGGGCCGTCGGCGAGGGCCAGGTAGGCCCCATCGCGGCCAAGCTCCAGGCCCTCTACTTCGACGCCGTCCGAGGCCGACTGCCCCGTTACGCCTCCTGGCTGACGCCGGTCTATTAGGGGCCGCCATCGCCACCCCTGGGGACCGGCGCGATCGGGTCCTGGAGGCCCTCCCGGGCCTGGTCTCCTGGCTCCTCATCCTGGCCAGCATCGGGCTCAGCCTGCGCTTCCCGGAGCTGGTGGCCTGGGTCGTCCTCTCCTTCGACTTCTACTGGCTCTACAAGGCCGTGGCCCTCACGGTCAGCGTCCTGGTCACATTCCTGCGCATCCGCCGCGTGGCCGGCACGGACTGGGGCCCCCGCCTCGAGCGCCTGGCCGACCCGACCGCCGGCCTGCGCCTGCTGGGGGCCCGCCTCGATGCGGTCGAGGCCCGGGTCGCCCTGCTCGAGAGCAGCGGTCAACGACGCGCTGCGGCCGGCGGGCGACGGACCGTGGCGGCCCTCCGCCAGGAGCAGCGCGAGCTGCAACGGCTGGTGGCCGGCGGCGTCGAGGTGGTCGATCCGGGGAGCCTGATCCAGGCCGTCCTGGTGCCCACCTACACGGAGCCCTACGCCACCCTGGAGGCCACCGTGCGGGCCCTCGACGAGGCGGCCTGGCCGGTGGAGCGCAAGATCGTGGCCATCATCACCCGGGCCTCGGATGGCCCCGGGCGCGAGAACGTCGCCCGCCTGCAGGAGACGTTCGCCGGCCGCTTCGGCCAGTTCATCCACATCCTCGACCCGCTCGAGCCGGGCATCGTGGTGGGCAAGTCGAGCGCCATGGCCTGCGGCGGCCGGCAGCTCTACCGCCTCCTGCACGAGCAGGGCCTCGATCCCCGGCGGGTCATCGTCACCGACCTCGACTCGGACTACCGGGTCCATCCCGCCTACTTCCACTACCTCGCCTATCGCTTCGCCAGCGATCCCGACCGGGCCCGGCGCCTTTACCAGCCGGTGCCGATGTTCCACAACAACCTGTGGCAGGTGCCCTTCCTCGTCCGGCTCGTGGCCGTCGGCGCGACGGAGATGCAGATGTGGCGTTCCCTCGATCCGGAGCGCCTGGTGAGCTTCAGCTCGTATGCCGTGGCCCTGGAGACCGTCCACGAGGCTGGCTACTGGGCCACGGATGCGATCCCCGAAGACTCCCGCTTCTACTGGCGGGCCTTCTTCCGTTTCGCCGGCCAGTTCCGGGCCGAGCCGCTCTTCATCCCTATCTACGGCGACGCCGTGCGGGCCCAGACGTATCTCCGCACGCTCGTCCAGCAGTATCTTCAGATCCGCCGCTGGGCCTGGGGCGTGACGGACATCCCGTACTTCGTCGGTCAGTCGCTGCGCCACCCCGAGATCCCCCTCGGCCAGCGCCTGCGCCGCCTGGCCCAGCTGTGGTGGGACCACCTGCAGTGGGCCCTGGCACCCTTCGTCCTCGTCTTCGGCACGAACCTGCCGCTGCTCCTGAACCCCGCCTTCCGGGAGACGACGCTCGGCCAGAACCTGCCCTTCTACGCCGCCCTGATGCTGACCTTCGCCCTCTGCCTGCTGGTCCTCCTGATCTACATCGAGGACGCCATCGCCCCGCCCCGGCCGGCCGAGTGGGGCATGCTCCGCCGTCTGGGCTCCTACCTGGGCTGGCTGGCCCTGCCCATCTCGGGCCTCGTCTTCACCCTCCTCCCGGCGCTCGACGCGCAGACGCGCCTGCTGGCCGGCCGCTACCTGGAGTACCGGGTCACGGAGAAGGCCTAGCGCGTCGGGCCCACCGCCGCGGGTCGGGCCGCAGGGTCGGGCAGGAGGTCCGGTCGACGGGGGATCGGGCCCCCTCAGTCGGGTGGGCTGAGGTTCGGGGTCTTCGAACCGGTGACCACCACGAAGTCGTCGCTGATCGTGGGATCGATGGCCCTGACCACGGTCACGCCGAAGGTCTTGGCCAGCACCGCGGCGGTGTCGGGGAGCCGCGTCTCCGCCCCGTTGTAGGCCGTGACGACCGTGCTCGTGTAGGTCGTGCGATCAGCCCGCCCGCCGTTGCGTGAGCCGACCGTGGCGTCGAAGCCGAGATACTGGAGGTAGGCCGTGATGGTCGAGGCCTGGCCGTTCTGCCCCGAGCCGTTGTAGACGGAGACCGTGGCCCCCTCCGCCGCCAGTCGGTCGCGCTGCTTGTCCAGGGCGGGATGGGGCGTGAACATCTCCTTGACCGCCTCGCGGATGGCCGGCACCTTGGCGTAGAGGGAGTAGTAGCAACTGGCCCGCGGATCGTTGCATTCGGTGCCGTACGTGGGCGGCGTGAAGACGAGCTGGCGGAGGTCCTTGAGGTCCACCTGCTCGGCCAGGCGGACGAGGCTGGGGAAGAGGTCGGCCGGGATGTCGGTGTGGACCGCGCTCTTGGCCGCCGCGACGAGGGAGTCGAGGTTGGCCAGGACGGTGACCGGGTCGGTCTGCTGACGGACGGAGAGGATGACCCGCTGCTGGCGGGCGGCCCGGTCGAAGTCGGAGCTGGCGTGGCGGGAGCGGGCATAGGCCAGGGCCCGATCGCCGTCGAGATGCTGCAGCCCGGCCGGGATGTAGAGGTTCTGGGGGCCGCTGTCGGGGTCCGGGTAGTGCTGGTCGGTGACCGGCACCTGGACGTCGATGGTCACCCCGCCCAGGGTGTCGACGATCTGCTGGAAACCGTCGAAGTTGACCTCGATGTAGTACTGCACGTCGAGGCCGTAGAGGTAGCCCAGGGTGCCCTTGAGAGCCTCGAAGCCGCGGGTGGTGGTGTTGCCGGGGAAGGGAAAGAGGCCCGGCGAGCTGGCGGCCACGGTCCACAGGGTCGTGATCTTGCCGGGGAAGAGGCCGTTGGCGTAATGCCGCGCAGCCGGCCAGGACGGCGGCAGGGGGATGTTCGACATGTCCCGCGGCAGGCTCAGCATGGCTGCCTGACCGGTCGTCGGATCGACGCTCACGACGATCATCGTGTCGGTGTTGAAGGTCCGTTCCGCGGGCCGCTGGTCGGCCCCCACGAGAAGGATGTTGAGGCGGTCCTTGCCCGTCCAGGCGGGGGCCGTGGCGATCGGGCTGGGGGAGGGGCTCTCGGTAGCGCTGGCCGTGGCCCCGCCGGCCGTGGCGCTCACCGTGGGCGAGGCGGAGGGGCTGCCCTCCGGCTCGATGGGGCTGCTGATGCTGGTCAGGAGGTCGTAGGCCAGGAGGTCATAGCGGGCCACGCCGACGTGGAGGATGGGCGTCACGAGAAGGACCCCGACGAGGCCTGCGACCGAGAGGGGGGCGAGGCTCGTTCGCGAGCGCCCCGCCCGCAGGTCCGGGACCAGGCCGGCATACCGGTAGGCGTCGGCCGCGGCCGTGAGGCGGAAGGCATCGATGACGGCCAGCAGGCGATAGGCCAGCAGGAGCAGGTCCGCGGCCAGGACCATCAGCAGGACGGTGGGGCTGGCCAGCTCCGAGAGGAGCCAGTCGCGCGTCGTGCGGTCGGCCAGGGTGCCGGCCACGAGGGCCAGCACGAGGATCAGCGGCGCGGCCAGGGCCAGGCCCCGCCCCGAGAAGCCGGCGTAGACCTGGCCGAGCCCGGGGAAGAGGAAGGAGAGGACCGCGGCGACGAACGGCGAGCGCCGCCCAGGCGGCCGCGGATCCGGGTCCTGCATCGCCGGGATGATAGAGCCTCGGGCCTCAAGCCCCCGTGACGGGCCGAGATGGCCGGGCCATCGGCTATCCTTGCCGCCGATGTCCCCCCCGAGTGCCTTCCGGCCGGTGCCCAGCCTGCCCGACCTTCCCGCCCTGGAGCACCGCGTCCTCGACCTGTGGCAGGAGCGGAGCACCTTCGCCCGCCTCAGGGCCCAGAACGCCGCAGGGCCGACGTGGTCATTCCTCGACGGGCCGATCACGGCCAACAACCCCATGGGCGTCCATCACGCCTGGGGCCGGGCCTACAAGGACCTCTATCAGCGCTTCCGGGCGATGCAGGGCTACGACCAGCGCTGGCAGAACGGCTTCGACTGCCAGGGACTGTGGGTCGAGGTCAACGTCGAGCGCGAGTTGGGCTTCACCAGCAAGCGGGACATCGAATCGTTCGGCATCGCCGAGTTCGTCAACCTCTGCAAGCAGCGGGTCCTGACCTACGCCGCTCGCCTGACAGAGCAGTCCATCCGGCTGGGCATGTGGATGGACTGGAACGATCCGGCCGAGCTGCTCCGCCTGCGCGACGCCCTGGCCGAGGACCCGGCCCGGGCCGTGACCGTGGAGGGTACCCACGGTCCGGTCAGCGACACGGTCGAGATGATCGTCGGCCGCCTGGGCCTGCCCGAGCTGGGTGGCTCGTACTTCACCTTCAGCAACGAGAACAACGACCTCATCTGGGCCTTCCTCGCCGAATGCCATCGCCGTGGCTGGCTGTACAAGGGCCACGACGCCATGCCCTGGTGCACGCGCTGCGGGACGGGCATCTCGCAGATGGAGATGAACGAGGGCTACGACGAGCGGGAGGACCCCGGCCTGACCGTGCGCCTGCCGCTCCTGGAGCGGCCCGGAGAGGACCTCCTCATCTGGACCACGACGCCCTGGACCGTGCCGGCCAACGTGGCCGCCGCTGTGGGGCCCACCATGCGCTACGTGCGGGTGCGCCAGGGCGAGGACGTCCACTGGCTGGCCCGCAGCCGCCTGGCGGCCAGCCTGGAGGGGCCCTTCGAGGTCCTCGAGGAGCGGCCGGGGAACGACCTCGTGGGCTGGACCTATGCGGGGCCCTTCGACGAGCTGCCGGCCGTGCGGCAGGCGTTCGCCACGGGGACGCGCGACGATCCCGAGCGGCCCTACGTCCACCGCGTCGTGGCCTGGGACGAGGTCGGCGAGGATGAGGGCACAGGCATCGTCCATATCGCCCCCGGGTGCGGGGCCGAGGACTTCCAGCTGGGCCAGGCTCTGGGCCTGCCGGCCATCGCCCCACTGGCCGAGGACGGCACGGTCGTGGCCGGCTTCGGGGCCTTCAGCGGGCTCGACGTGCGGGCCGTCAGCGAGCCCATCGTCGAGGCCCTTCGGACCTCCCGTCGTTTCCAGCGCCTGGAGCCCTACCGCCACCGCTACCCCCACTGCTGGCGCTGCGGCACGGCCCTCGTCTTTCGCCTCGTGGACGAGTGGTACATCAGCATGGGCCCGCTCTACGACGTCCCACGGGAGGAGCTGACCCCCGAGCAGGTCGAGGCCAGCCTGCGCTACCAGATCATGGAAGCCGTCGACACCATCCGCTGGATCCCCGGCTTCGGCTACGAGCGGGAGCTCGACTGGCTGCGCAACATGCGCGACTGGATGATCTCCAAGAAGCGCTACTGGGGCCTGGCCCTGCCCATCTACGACTGTGCTTCCTGCGGGCGAGTGACCGTCATCGGCGGTCGGGAGGAGCTCCGCCAGCGGGCCGTCGAGGGCTGGGCGACCTTCGAGGGGCACACCCCGCACCCGCCCTGGGTCGACGCGGTCAAGATCGCCTGCCCCGGCTGTGGCCACCCGGTAGCCCGCATCCGCGACGTGGGCAACCCCTGGCTCGACGCCGGCATCGTGCCCTTCAGCACGCTCCACTACC